>DASVNU010000065.1:0-1908 GCA_036383655.1 Sphingomonas sp.
GCCTTCGGCTTCGATCAGCCGGACGGTTTCCGCGGCGCCTTCGCCGTTGATGTCCCAGACCGCGATCGCGGCCTCGTCTTCGGCGAGGCGGATCGCCATCGACCGGCCCATGCCCGAACCGGCGCCGGTGATGACCGCGACGCGGCCGTTCAGAGATCTCGTCATGCTGATGCTCTCCCAGTAGGATGAAATGCTGAACGCCTGAACAGCATTCGTGCAGGGAGAGTCAAGTGATCTGTCAGACCAGCTCGGCGAAACCGCCGTAGCGGCCGCGGTGGAACAGCATCGGGTCTTCGTCGCGAGTGATCTCGAGGGCCAGCACGATGCCGAGCACGATCCAGTGATCGCCGGCCTCGACCACCGAATGCAGCGAGCATTCGATCACCGCGATCGAATTGGCGATGATCGGCAGGTTGTGCTGCGACAGCGCATATTCGACGCCGACGAATTTCTCGGGCCCCTTGGCAGAGACCTGGCGGCAGACTTCCTGCTGGTCGCTGGCGAGGACATTGACGCAGAAGTGCCCCGCGGCCTCGATCTGCGGCCAGGACGAGCTCTTCTTGTCGGGCAGGAAGCCGACCAGCGGCGGATCGAGCGAGACCGAGGTGAACGTACCCACGACCATGCCCACCGGCTTGCCGTCCGCGCCCGTGGCCGTGACCACGCTCACGCCGGTCGGGTAGCTGCCGAGCACTTGGCGGAACAGGGCGGAATCGATGCTGGGTTGGGTCACGCGGGCATCCTGATAATCGTGTTGTCCTCCTGCCGTTCATGGCGAAGCCGAGGGGGGAGGGCAACAGCCTTGTATGCCGATATGACGAATGCACGTTCGATTTACCGAATTGCTGCGCATTGAAGCCGGACATTGCTGCACTATCTGGAGTGCAGCATGGACAAGAGACCGTGCCGTTTTCTGCAACTGCCCTTGCGGCGAATCGTCTTGTGTGCCGCGGGGCAAATAGTGCAGGGATCGGCGCGGAGCTGGATGCTTGAGAACTGATCGTGCTGCATCCGCAGCGACCGGTCTTCCTCTCTCGGCATGCCAGCGATTGAGCGAAGGATAGAACAGACATGGCCGCTGCCCGCCCGATTGCCGACACCCCCGAAGCCAAGGAAGTCGCCGGACTGATCGCGCGCTCGCGCGCGGCCCAGGCGCAGATCGCCCACTACACGCAGGAACAGGTCGACCGCCTGATCCGCGGCATGGTCTGGGCCGTCGCCCAGCCGGGCGTCGCCGAGGAAATCGCGCAGCACACGGTCGATGAATCGCAGCTCGGCAACTACGACGGCAAGTTCCTCAAGATCTCGCGCAAGACGCGCGCGGCGTTGATGGACATCATCGACGACAAGTCGGTCGGCGTGATCGAGGAAGATCCCGAGCGCAACATCGTCAAGATCGCCAAGCCCGTCGGCGTGATCGGCGCGCTCTCGCCTTCGACCAATCCCGAGGCGACCCCGGTGATCAAGGCGATCTCGGCCGTGAAGGGCCGCAACTCGATCATCATCTGCCCGCATCCGCGCGCCAAGATCACCAACAAGATCATCTGCGACAAGATGCGTGAGGCGCTGGTCAAGCTCGGCGCTCCGGCCGATCTCGTCATTCCGATCGAGGTGCCCTCGGTCGAGAAGACCAACGAAGTGATGAAGCAGTGCGATCGCGTGCTTGCCACCGGTGGCGGCCCGATGGTGCTGGCGGCCTATTCGTCGGGCACTCCGGCGCTCGGCGTCGGCGTGGGCAATGCGGTCATCACCGTCGACGACACCGCGGACCTCGACGACGCGGCCGAGAAGATCCGCATCTCCAAGACGCTGGACCTCGCGGCCTCGTGCTCGTCGGACAATTCGGTGGTCCTGTTCGACAAGATCTACGACCAGATGCTGCAGAAGCTGCAGGATCAGGGCGGCTTC
>DASVNU010000066.1:0-13198 GCA_036383655.1 Sphingomonas sp.
ACGCCTGACGCTCAAGGGAGGGATTCGCGAAATCCTGGCGACCGAGATGCTCGAGGCGCTGGGCGTGCCCACGTCGCGCACCTTCTCGCTGATCGAGACCGGCGAGGCGCTCGAGCGCAACGACGAGCCCTCCCCGACGCGGTCGGCGGTGCTGGTGCGGCTCAGCCATAGCCATGTCCGTATCGGCACGTTCCAGCGGCTCGCCTATCTCCGCGACGAAGACGCATTGCGAGCGCTGACCGGCTATACGCTGCGGCGGCTATATGGCGAAAAGCCCGGCGACGATGCGCCGGCCCGACTGCTCGACCTGGTGGTCGATCGCACCGCGACGCTGGCGGCAAAGTACATGGCCGCGGGGTTCGTCCATGGCGTGCTCAATTCCGACAATATCAATGTCACCGGCGAAAGCTTCGATTATGGCCCGTGGCGCTTCACCCCGACCTGGGATCCGGGATTCACCGCCGCTTATTTCGACCATGCCGGGCTCTACGCCTTCGGCCGCCAGCCCGAGGCGATCCATTGGGACGCGATGCAGTTGGCGGTCGCACTCCGTCCGATCTGCGAGGCCGAGCCGTTGATCGCCATGCTCGACACATTCGGTGACCGTTATCAACGCGCGGTCAGCAACGCGATCCTGTGGCGGCTGGGGCTGTTGTCGCGCGATCCCGACAGCGACCGCGCGCTGGTCCAGGCGATCGAGCCCCTGCTGCGGAGTAGCGCGACGGGCATCGATCGCTTCTTTTTCGACGCGTTCGGCGGCCAATTGCCGGACAGCTATGGCGAGGCGTGGAACGAGGTCCGCACCGCGCTCGCCGCCTGCACGCCACGCTCCGGCCGTTCGCATCCTTATTGGGCGGGCGCTCCCTGCTCGATGCTGATCGATGAGGTGGAGGCGATCTGGTCGGCGATCGCCGAGCGCGACGATTGGGCACCTTTATATGCCAAGGTCGCGGCGATACGCGAAATGGGTCAGGCGCTGGCCGGCGAGTCGCTGGCGGCGGCCGCGGCGAACGGCTAGGGACGGTAATCCATGTCGGGTGAACTTCTTTCCTACGAACCGGCGACCGGCGACTTGCTGTGGCGCCACGCGATCGGCGACGCCGATACCGAAGTCGCGGCCGCGCGCGACAGTTGGGCCGGATGGGCGGCCAAGCCGGTCACGTTCCGCATCGAGACCTTGCGCCGCTACGCCAATGTCGTCCGCGCGCGCAGCGACGCGTTCGCCGACCTGATCGCGCGCGAAACCGGCAAGCCGCTGTGGGAAGCCAAGACCGAGGTCGATTCGGTCATCGCCAAGGTCGACATTTCGGCCGGCGCCTTCGCCGAACGCACCGGCCAGCGCCAGCTCGATTCCCCGATGGGCAGCCGCATGGCGCTGCGTCACAAGCCGCACGGCGTGCTGGCAGTGCTCGGCCCGTATAATTTCCCCGCGCACCTACCCAACGGCCACATCGTCCCCGCGCTGATCGCGGGCAATGCTGTGGTGTTCAAGCCGTCTGAAAAGACTCCCGCGACCGGTGCGTTCATGATCGACTGCCTGCGCGAGGCGGGCGTGCCCGAGGGGTGCGCGCGGCTGCTGATCGGCGGACCGGCGGAGGGCAAGGCGCTCGCCGGGCATGACGGCATCGACGGTCTGTTGTTCACCGGATCGGCGCGCACCGGCATCGCGCTCAACCGCCAGTTCGCCGACCGCCCCGAAAAGATCCTGGCGCTCGAAATGGGCGGCAACAATCCGATCATCGTATGGGACACGCCCGACCTCCACGCCGCGGCGATCGTGATCATCCAGTCGGCCTTCACCACTGCCGGCCAGCGCTGCACCGCCGCGCGCCGGCTGATCGTCGACCAGAAATTGTACGAGCCGTTGATGGCCGAGCTGCTCAAGCTCACCAGCCGGCTGATCGTCGGCGATCCGCATGCCGACCCGCAGCCGTTCATGGGCCCGGTGATCGACAATGAGGTCGCCGATCTGCTGACCGAGAGCTTCCTCGAACTGATGATGCGCGGTGCACGCCCGCTGCGGCACATGGAGCGGCCGTTCGAGGACAAGCCGTTCCTGACGCCGGGCATTCTCGACGCGACCGACATGGCCGACCGCCCCGATATCGAATTGTTCGGCCCGATCCTCCAGGTGATCCGCGCGACCGATTTCGATCAGGCGATCGCGGAGGCCAACAACACCCGCTACGGCCTGTCGGCCAGCCTGATCAGCCAGAATCCCGACCTCTACAACCGCTTCTGGGCCAATGCCCGCGCGGGCATCGTCAACTGGAACCGCCCGACCAACGGCGCGAGCTCGGCGGCGCCATTCGGCGGCGTGGGCTGGAGCGGCAACCACCGGCCGAGCGCTTATTACGCAGCGGATTATTGCGCATACCCGGTGGTGTCGAACGAGGCGGATCAGGCGCGAGCGTCGATCGCGGTGGGGTTGCGCGAGGGGTGACAGGTCCTCTCGTGATTTGAGTCCCCGCAGTCCCGCCAGGAACATGAAGCACCTCATCGTGATCTCGGGCTGCTCGGGCGGTGGCAAATCGACCTTGCTTGCCGGCCTCGCACGGCGCGGGTTCGCGACGGTCGAGGAGCCCGGACGCCGTGTCGTGCGCGAAGAGCTGGCGTCGAGCGGCCAGGCTTTGCCCTGGGTTGATGCCGCCGCCTTCGCACGGCGCATCACCGCCATGGCCCAGGCCGATTACGATGCCGCGAGCGCGCTGCCCGGCCCCGTCTTCTTCGACCGTGGCCTGATCGACGCGGTGGTCGCACTACAGCAGGCAGGTGGCGGGATGGTGCTCGCCGACCTCGCTGCACGTTATCGTTATGATCAGCGCGTCTTCCTCGCGCCGCCCTGGCCCGAGCTGTTCGCTTCCGATGCCGAGCGGCGCCACGGTCTCGACGCCGCGATCGCCGAATATGACCGCCTCGCCGTCGCTTATCCTGCACTCGGTTATGAGGTGATCCTGCTCCCCAAAGCCAGCGTTGCCGAACGAATCACTTTCGTTCTGGAGCGGATCGCAATGGATTAAGTCGCGCTGCGACGGGGCGTGGAACGCGCGCTATCAGGGGTTGCGCGCGATTCTCAGCCCCCTACCCGCGCGTTCGGACACGGTAACGGAGCCGAGTTCCCGTCAGGCCAAAATCCCGTCGCATCCCCCCCGGCAGCAACGAGATTGGCTGGAGCCGCGAACGCCATGCGTCCGACGCCCCGTCGCGCAACCTTGTACGATGCCGAAACGAGTCCCCCTATCGCTATAAATAGCGACGCGACGCCGTGGCCGGTTGTGATAGAGCTTGCCCGAGCAAGCCGTCGGTTGACGACTTGGAGGGGCATTCGCGCTTTGGGAAAACGGATCGGCCGATGACTGCGACCAACGGTTCGGCTATCCTGCGTGTCGCCCTGGTCGAGGACGATCTCTCGTTCCAGGACAGCTTTGCCGCCGCCATTGCCGCGGCGGGCGACATGGTCCTCGCCGGCACCGCGCACAATGTCGCCCAGGCCGCCAAGCTGCTGGAGGGCGAGCCGCTCGATATCCTCGTCGTCGATCTCGGCCTGCCCGACGGATCGGGGATCGACGTGATCCGCGCGGCGCATATCGCCTGGCCGGCATGCGGGATCATGGTCAGCACCACCTTCGCCGACGACCGCCACGTCATCCCGTCGATCGAGGCGGGCGCGACAGGCTATCTGCTCAAGGACAGTTCGGCCCAGACGATGGCCGAGGAGATACGCTGCCTCCATTCGGGCGGCAGTCCGATCAGTCCGCGCATCGCCCGCCAGATCCTGGTGCGCTTCCGGCCGCTCGAGCCGCAGCCCGAGACAGTGGAACCGCTGGCGGTACCGCTGTCGCCGCGCGAGCGCGAGGCGCTCCAGCTCATCACCAAGGGCTTCAGCTATGACGAGATCGCCGAGCTGATGTCGGTCTCGCGCAATACGGTGATGACCTTCGTGCGGCGCATCTATCAGAAGCTCGAGGTGCGGTCGAAGGCCGAAGCGATTTTCGAAGCCCGTAGCCATGGAATTCTTTAGGGATTTCCGCAACTACGCGCTCGTCGTGCTGGCGGTGACCGCGGGCCTGGTCGCCATTTTCGCGGTCAGCCAGCCGAGCGGAATCCATCTTACTCAGGCAGATATCCTGATCCAGGCGACCGATGGCTATGCGCGGCCACCGCGCACGGTCGACCCGCGCACGATCGCGGGACGCTGGCAGCGCGTCCCCTTGCCCTATGCGCCACGCCCCGAGATGCTGCCCCGGCAGACCGCCGACATCTCGGTCACGCCGACCCAGACCACCTGGTATCGTTTCCGCCTGCCGGCCGGCGCCCAGCCGCCGGCCGAGGCTTATCTCTACATCCCGCGCTGGAAGACCGATGGCGAGATCGCGATCTATGTTGACGGGGTGCTCCACTACCAATCGCATGCGAACCTGCAATGGAACGGCTCCAACCAGCCGCTGTGGATCGCATTCGACGACACCGCCGGAAGCACCCCGCCACACGATATCCTGATACGGCTCCGCCATGTCCGCGGCATCGGCGGCGCATTGTCGAGCCTGTGGGTCGGCAGCTATGCCGAAGTCTGGCCCGCCTATATGGTGCGCAACTTCTTTCAGGCGCAATTGCCCTATATCGGCAGCGCGGCCTTTCTCGCCTGCGGGTTCTTCGCCTTGTTCGTCTGGTTCGGGCGGCGGCACGAGACGCTTTACCTGCTGTTCTTCACGATGACGGTCATCACGTTCGTGCGGACCATGCACAATTATGTCGGGCTGGACCGGCTGCCGATTTCCGATGCCTGGTTCGGCTGGCTGACGGTCAATTCGATCATGTGGATGGTTCCGAATCTTCACTTGTTCCTGATCAAGATCCATCTCCATCGCCAGCCGGCGTTGACCTGGGCAGTGGCCGCGATCACCGCGTTCTTCACCATCGCGACCTTGCCGCTAATGGCACCCCTGCTCGGGGGCACACCCGATGCGACGATCGTCGCGCCGCTGATCTATCCGGTGATCTTCGTGATCGGCAACGTGGTGTGCCTGAGCGGGCTCTACTGGAGCTGGCGGGCGCGCTCGCTCGAGGGCTGTGCGCTCGCCGCCTGGGGTGTGCTGGGCGCACTGCTCGGGGGATATGACTGGCTGCTCCAGAACAATTTCGTCGATATCGAAGGCGTGTTCCTGTCGGTCTATGCGCAGATCGCGACCACGCTTGCCTTCTGTCACATCATCCTCAGCCGCTACACCCGGGCAGTGGCCGACGTGGAACGCGCCAATGTCGTCCTCGCCGAGCGGCTCGCCGGGCGCGAAGCCGAACTGCTCGCCAGCCACCGCAAACGGCGCGAGATCGAACAACGCGATCTGCTCCACCAGGAGCGCCAGCGCCTGATGCAGGACATGCATGACGGGCTGGGGTCGTCGCTGATCACTGCGTTACGCGTGGTGGAACATGGCAAGATCGACGAGACCGCCATTGCCGACCTGCTCAAGAGCTGCATCGACGACGTCAAGCTGACGATCGATTCGATGGAGCCGGTGGAAACCGACCTGCTGCTGCTGCTCGGAACGCTGCGTTTCCGGCTCCAGCCCCGGCTCGAGACCACCGATATCCGGTTGCGCTGGGAAGTCACCGAGGCGCCGCCGCTCGCCTGGCTCGACCAGCGCCACTCGCTGCACATCCTGCGTATCCTGCAGGAAGCTTTCACCAACGTCGTCAAGCATGCCGGCGCGAGCGAGATACGCGTCGCGACCCGGGTTGCGGACGACGAGGTGATGATCGACGTCTTCGACAACGGCCGGGGTTTTGATCCCGCAGTGGCGAGCCACGGCCGCGGCCTCAACAATCAGGCCCATCGTGCCACCGCGATCGGCGGGCGGGTAGAAGTCCGGTCGGCCACCACCGGCACGCGCTTCACCCTCGTCCTGCCGATCCGCCAGCCATCCACATCCGCGAGTCCCGCGGACGCCGACATTCCCGCCGGCGACCTATCGCCTGCAATTGATCGCTCGTCCGGCGTGTCGGTCCAATAGCGCCACGACATCATTTCGATTCCGTCACTATTTGTAGCGACATACGCCCCGCTCCTTCCGCGGTAAGCCGCGCCCCACATCTCTGATATACCTTTGGAGGGGCAAATTATGACGATGGTGATGGTAGCGCCGATCGACGCGCCCGACGGCGTGCTTTTCGGCCATGGCGTCAATCAGCTGACCGGCCAGCGCGTGACCGTCAGCTGCGTGCAGAACCTGCCTGACCCGGTGATCTCCAAACCGTCGGACAGCGGCGATCACATGACGACCTTGGTCGTTCAGGACAGCGTGAGCTATTCGGAGTTGATGAGCAATGTCGCTACGCTGAGTGCGTCGGGCATCAGCTGGTCGGCATCGGCATCTGTGTCCTACCTGCGCGAGCAAGCGAACAGCGACACGTCGATCACCCTGACCTGGACCCGGATCGTTCGTACCCAGGACCGCATGGCGGACTGGTCGAACGCAACGATCGCGCCGGCTGCGCTGGATTTTCTCAAGACCCAGGGCGTCGACGCCTTCCTGGCCAAATACGGCACGCATTGCATCATCGGCATCGCTTATGGCGGCTCGTTCTCGGGCTATTCGCGGATCGAGACGCAATCGGTCAGCGACAAGCAAACGCTCCAGGCGTCGATCAGCGGATCGCTTTCCGGCTTCGGGATGCACGGATCGGTCTCCGATACGTTCGAGCAAGACCTGCAGAGCAGCAACGTGCATTATACTTCGTCGCAGAACACCAACGTGGTCGGGTCCGATCCGATCGCGTTCACTGGCCTCGATATCCCGGCGATGCAGGCGGCGTTCGAGCATTTCGCGCCGAGCGCCAACGGCCCCCTGCAGGGCGTCAACGGCGCGCCGGTCGGGCTGATCTGCGTGAGTTGGGACGAATTCGACGATATCGTCGACGCGCTCAACGACGATGTCAGCGAGATCGGGCTCGGTACCGTGGAGTACGCGCTGACCGCGCTCTCGGCCGAATATGCCGCGCTGACCTACGTCGCCGGCACCGCCGCCAATTTACAGAATTCGCCCGCGATCATCCCGGCCTATGCGCCGCTGCTGGCCCAGATCGGCAACCAGGCCGACAGCGCGCGCAACGCCATTTCCCAGCTCGGGATCCAGGACGTCAGCGCCTATGCCACCAGCGGCACTGGCCCCTTCATCATCGCATCGACGCTCGAGCCGCAAGTCGACCGGATTGCCAGCGGCGATGGGCAAATCGAGATCACATATTCCATCGACGTGGTGGGATTCTGCGGCGATCTGACCGACACCTCGACCAAGCTGCTTCAGCCGGGCGGCGGCGAACAGAATCTGGGTCAGTTCGAACGCCTGCCAGCCATCAACAACGAATGCGAGATTTTGACCTTGCTCTATACGTTCGACCGCGATGCAAACGGCATCCCCTTCATCGCGGCGCGGATGCATCTCCAGAATCCCTTCGCTTCCGGAGCAGCGCAGCAGCAGGATCTGGGCGTCGCTCGGCAATCGCTCAACCAGACGACCACTCTCTCCTGCACCGCCATCTGGCCCGGTGCTCCGACGACCTACATCACGATCACCCTGGTTCCGCCAACGGGCTGAATGGGCCGGCGACGGCAGCAGCAAGTCGGCTGGGCCCTGATCGGACATCCGGATTTCCTCATTTCCGTAACGTCGTTTCGTTATCGTCGCTATTTAGAGCAGCAACGTCCATTTCACCTCGTCGCAAAACACGTTCGTGGTCGGCGCCACGCCCATCTCGTTCAGTGGCCTCGATATTGCCGGGATGCAGAGCGCGATCGAATCCTTCGCGCCGAGCGCCAACGGCCCCTTGCCCGGGGTCAGCGGCGCACCGGTGGCATTGATCTGCCAGAGCTGGGACCAATTCGCCGATATCTACAATGCGCTCAACGGCAACGTCAGCGAGATCGGCCTGGCGACCGAAGAGCATGCGCTGGTCGCCTTGTCCTCCGAATATTCCGCGCTCTCCTATGTCGCCGGCACCGCGGCCAATCTGCAGAATTCGCCCGCGATCATCCCGGCTTACGCGCCGTTATTGACCCGGATCGGCAACCAGGCCGACGCCGCGTGCAACACGATCTCCCAACTCGCGATCCCGGACATCCGCACCTATGCCAGCACCGGCACCGGCGACTATATCATCGCCGCGAGCCTGAAGCCGCAGGTCGACCGCATCGCCAACGGCTATGGCGAGGTCCAGATCAGCTATGCGCTCGACCGGGCGTTCAACAGCGTGAGCAATACCTCCACCAGGCTGGGCCTGCCCGGCGGCGGCGAGCAGAATCTCGGCGGGTTCGTTCACTATCGGGCCGAAGGCAGCGACCAGGGAGACCAGATCCTGACCTTGCTCCACACGTTCGACCGCGATGCCAACGGCATCCCCTTTATCGCAGCGCGGATGCACTATCAGGATCCCTATGCCCCGCCCGCGACCCAGCAACAGGACCTGTTCAGCGTGCGGCAGTTGCTCAACCAGACGGGCACGCTTTCCTGTACGGCCGCCTGGCCCGATTATCCCGCGAACGAGATCACCGTCACCCTAATCGCACCCACCGGCTGAACCTGGTCCAAGCAGCGGGCAGCATCGGCCGGGCGGCGGTCCATCCGCCCCCGGCCATGATGTCGGCTTGCTTCCCGACCGGCCTGTCGCCGGGCATATCGCGTGCCGGACGGCCGCACTCGGATCGTCGCGATTCCATTTGCGATGAGGCGCGGAACTCGCGCTCACGTTCGCGAATTACCGGCGACGTGACCACTATCCTCGCACGCGAATACCCTCCCCGCGCTCTCCGCCTGAAGACCGAAGCCGGAAACTGCCTCGCCCTTGCGGTCGGACAGCCCGACCCGGCGTTCGCTGCCGAGCTGATCGACGAAGCGCTACGGCTGATGCGCCGCGCGCAGGAACTCGCCCGCACCGCCGCGGGCAAGGACTGACGCCCCGCAAAGTTTCGCTATTCCAGCCAGTAGCAAGCGTCGGTTGCCCGTATTGCCGCCGCGGCCCATTTGCGCCGCATCATGGCGACACTTCTCGATCCACACGCGCGCGGCCGCGTCATCCTGGTCGGTGCCGGCCCCGGCGACCCCGGCCTGCTCACCGTGCGCGCGGTCGACGCGCTGAAAAGCGCCGACGTGGTCGTGCATGACGGGTTGATCGACCCAGCCGTGCTCGACATCGCGCCGGCCGACGCCCACCGCATCTCGGTCGCCAAGCAACGCAGCAAGCACACCTTGTCGCAGGACGCGATCAACGCGCTGATCGTCGCGCATGTGAAGGCAGGATCGATCGTCGTGCGGCTGAAGGGCGGCGATCCGTTCATCTTCGGCCGCGGCGGCGAAGAGGTAGAAGCGGTGCGCGCCGCCGGCCTCCCCGTTGAAGTCATCCCCGGCGTGTCGGCCGCACTCGGCTGTGCCGCCGAGGCGATGTTGCCGCTCACGCATCGCGACCATAGCTCGGCGGTCAGCTTCGTCGCCGGCCAGTGCAAGGGCCTGGCCGATCAGAATTGGTCGGGGCTGGCCGGCAAGGGCCGGACATTGGTCATCTATATGGGCGTCGCGACCTGCCCCGATATCGCCGACAAATTGATGGCCGATGGCGTCGCCCCCGACATGCCCGTCGCGGTGCTGGAGCGCGGCACATTGGTCGGGCATCGCGCGATCAAGACGCTGCTCGCCGACCTTGGCCCGATGGTCGAGCGCGAGAAGGTGCAGAGCCCGGCGATCATCGTCGTCGGAGAGGTCGTCGAACTGTCCGATGCCGAGGATAAGCTCGCGCGTTGGGCGAAGATGGCGGAGGCCGCGGCGTGAAGATCTTGACGGGTAACGACCTGCCGACGGGCGAGGTGATCTGGTGGACCGGTAGCGGCTGGTCGCGCCATGTCGAGGATGCCGTCGATGTCGGCGATCGCGGCGACGCGATCCTCCATGCCGAGGACGGCGCATGCCGCGTCAACGGCGGCTATATCGTCGACGCGACCGACACGCCGGAAGGACCCCGCCCCGCACATATCAAGGACCGCGTTCGCGCGCTGGGGCCGACCGTGCGACCCGATCTGACGCTCAAGCCGAGTGACCCGAATGCGGGGAGCTGGGTGATATGATTTTCTCGCGCGAAGACGCTAAGGCGCTAAGAAGACAAGAGATTGGTTCGCGCGGAGGCGCGGAGGACGCGGAGGTGTCTCGCCCCGCTGCGCCAGCAGTCTTTCAGCGCTGCACGATCGGCACTCAGGGCGCGCCCGCGCGCGCATCTGATACATCCTTCTTTGCGCCTTCGCGTCTTCGTGCGAGCCAAATCTCCGCGCCTCCGCGCCTCCGCGTGAACCCACTCAAGGCCAGCAACTGATGTACCGCTACGACAAATACGACCAGGCGATCGTCGATGCCCGCGTCGAGGAATTCCGTGACCAGGCGCGCCGCCGTCTCGCCGGGCAATTGACCGACGACCAGTTCAAGCCGCTGCGGCTCAAGAACGGGCTCTACCTCCAGCTGCACGCGTACATGCTGCGTGTCGCCATCCCCTATGGCACGCTCGACAGCCGCCAGATGCGGATGCTGGGGCATATCGCGCGCAAATACGATCGCGGGTATGGTCATTTCACCACCCGCCAGAACATCCAGTACAATTGGATCAAGCTCGAACAGGCCGCCGACATCCTCGCCGATCTCGCGACGGTCGAGATGCACGCGATCCAGACTAGTGGCGAGAGCATCCGCAACCTGTCGTCGGACCAATATGCCGGCGCCGCGGCGGACGAAGTGTGCGACCCGCGCCCCTGGGCCGAGCTGATCCGCCAGGCGACCACTTTCCATCCCGAATTCAGTTATCTGCCGCGCAAGTTCAAGATCGCGGTGACCGCGGCCGGCGAGGATCGCGCTGCGATCCGGCTGCACGATATCGGGCTCAAGCTGGTCAAGAACGCGGCCGGCGAGCTGGGCTTCGAAGTCTATATCGGCGGCGGTATGGGCCGCACGCCGTTCGTCGCGCCGCTGATCCGCGAGTTCCTGCCCGCCGACGATCTGTTCAGCTATATCGAGGCGGCATTGCGCGTGTGGAACCGCAACGGGCGCCGCGACAATATCCACAAGCAGCGGATCAAGATCCTGGTCCACGACCTCGGCAAGGAAGAATTCACGCGCCAGGTCGAGGCCGAGTGGCTGCATATCCTGCAGAACGGCTCGAACGTGCCGCGCGAGGAATTCGACCGCATCGCCGCCTATTTCACGCCGCCGCCGTTCGAGACCGGACTGAGCGACGAGCTCGACCGCAGCGATCCCGATTTCGCATTGTGGCTCGACCAGAACGTCAAGGCACACAAGGCGCCGGGCTATGCCATCGTCAACATCAGCCTGAAGCCGGTCGGCGGCATCCCCGGTGACGCCACCGCCGAGCAGATCGATCTGATGGCCGATCTCGCCGAGCAATATAGTTTCGACGAACTCCGGGTGACGCACGCGCAGAACATCGTCCTCCCGCATGTGCGCAAGGCCGATCTCTACACGCTGTGGCAGAAGCTCGACGCGGCCGGGCTGGCGACCGCCAATCTCGACCTGATCAGCGACATCATTGCCTGCCCTGGGCTCGATTATTGCAGCCTGGCCAATGCGCGCTCGATCCCGGTCGCGCAGAAGATCGCGACGCGCTTCGCCGACCTCGGCCGCCAGCGCGAATTGGGCGAATTGAAGCTCAAGATTTCGGGCTGCATCAACGCCTGCGGCCACCATCATGCCGGGCATATCGGCATTTTGGGCGTCGATAAGAAAGGCACCGAGAATTACCAGCTGCTGCTCGGCGGCTCGGGCGCGGAGGATGCCAGCCTCGGCAAGATCACCGGCCCAGGGTTCAACGAGGACGGCATCGTCGACGCGGTCGAGCGCGTCACCGACAAATATCTCGAGCTGCGCGACGACGGCGAACGCTTCCTCGACACCTACCGCCGCGTCGGCTTCGATCCGTTCAAGGAGGCGATTTATGGGTAAAGCCCATGCCGTCACCCCAGCGAAAGCTGGGGTCTCAAGCGGCTCCATCCCTGCGCTAACTCTTGAGATCCCAGCTTTCGCTGGGATGACGGAGGTTTGAATGGGTGATCCGCTTCGCTTCCGCGACGACGATCCGGCCGAAGAGCCCGCGGTCACGCTCGACGCGTTCCTCGACCAGTCGAATTCCTCGGCGGTGCGGCTCGAGGCGGGCGAGGATGCGCGCGCGCTCATCCCGCATCTCGACCATATCTCGCTGATCGAGATCGACTTCCCGCGCTTCCGCGACGGCCGCGGCTATTCGTCCGCGCAGATCCTGCGCGAGGCGGGCTATAAGGGCGAGCTTCGCGCCACCGGCGATGTGCTGGTCGACCAGATCGACCATATGCGCCGCTGTGGCTTCGACGGTTTCGCGCCCTATGCGCCGATCGATCCGGCGGTGCTCGAGGCAAGCCTCAACCGCTATCAATATCGCTACCAGACCGCCGCCGATGGCGCGGTGCCCGTGTGGAAACTCCGTCATGGGTGAAGCGCTGCGCAAGATCGACGTGATCGACACCTCCCCGGCCTTTACCCAGGCCGAGGCGGACGCGCTCAATGCGCGCTTCGCGGGGGTCGACACGCTCGATATGCTGAAGGCGTTGTTCGCGGAAGGCGTACTGGGCAACACCGCGGTGGTGTCGTCGTTCGGCACCGAGAGCGCGGTGCTGCTCCACCTCGTCGCGCGGGCCAATCCGGCGACGCCGGTGGTGTTCGTCGACACGCTCAGGATGTTTCCCGAAACCCTCGACTATCGCGATCTCCTGATGGAGACGTTCGGGCTGTCCGACAGCCGCACGGTCAAGCCCGACCCGGTCGTGCTGGCGGCTAAGGACGCGCAGGAATTGCGCTGGTCTTACGACCCCGATGGCTGCTGCGAGATCCGCAAGGTCGAGCCGCTCAAGCGCGCCAAGGCCGGGCTCGACAGCTGGATTTCGGGGCGCAAGGCGTTCCAGTCGCAGACCCGCCAGAATATCGCGCGGTTCGAGATCGAGGACGGCCGGCTCAAGGTCAATCCGCTCGGCGATTGGGTAAAGGCCGATCTCGACGCCTATTTCGCCGAATACGACCTGCCCCGCCACCCGCTCGAGGCGGAGGGCTATCCGTCGATCGGCTGCCAGCCGTGCACGTCGAAAGTGCTGCCGGGCGAGGACCCGCGCGCGGGCCGCTGGCGG
>DASVNU010000067.1:0-5836 GCA_036383655.1 Sphingomonas sp.
GATCGGCTCGACCATGCGCAGTTGGAGCACGGTCAGCCCCATGCTGGTGAGGACGAAGGCGAGGAAGAAAGTGGTGGCATAGCCGTTGCCGAACACATCGTTCTGAATCAGCCAGCGACCGGCGACATAGGACAGTGCCGCCGCGATCAGCCCGCCGGTGATGTTGCGATAGGCCTGCAACCGCCCGCGGCGATGGATCGGGATCACCTTCGCCATCAGCATCTGGAACGCGACGCGCTGTGTCCCGTTGAACGCGCCCAACAGGAAGAACAGCCCGAGCGTGACGAGCAGCAATGCCTCGCCGCGCAGGAACCAGCCGGCGAGCGCCAGGCCGAGGATCATCACCCGCATCATCGTGCCGGCGCGGATCGAATAGGGCAGGATGCGCTGCTTGGTCTCGAACCGCGACGCGGCGAAGATCGGCGAGATGATCGCGCCAAGCTGGAGCAGCGACGTACCGAGCCCGACCAAGGCGTCGGAGCCGGTCAGGCGGTGGATATAGGTCGGGATGAAAGTCGGCGCGTAGATCAGCCGGAAGCCGGTCATGCCGAGCATGCCGTGGATGAAATGCGCGGTGTAGTTGCGGCGGAGGTTCGCCTCGACGAACGCGGCGTATTCGGCCTCGCGTTCGGCGAGAGTTCTCGCCTCCGCCGTCATGCCGGCCTTGTGCCGGCATCCGCCGGGCGGCAGGCGATGTCCTCAATGGGAGAAGCCATCGCGTGCCGCGCGGCAGACCCCGGCACAAGGCCGGGGTGACGGGGAATTTGGAGCGCCGGCATCATTCGGGCGCAAACATCGGGACCGGCGGGCCACCTTCGGTCGGCGTGAATTGCACTCGCACCCGCTGACCGATCGTCAGCGCGTCATGATCCTCGGTCGCGATATTGGTCAGCACCGCCGGCCCTTCGTCGAGCGTCACCCACGCCAACGTGTAGGGCGCGCCGGCTCCCCGCCGCATCGTCGACAGCGAATAGATCGCGCCCTTCCCCTTACTTTCCACCCACCGGCTCTCGGTCAGGCAGAACGGACAGAGCGCGCGCGGATAATAATGCGGCTGGCCGCAGGCGTCGCACTGGCCGATCAGCAATTTCCCCTCGGCGGCGGCGTCGAAGAAAGGCTGATTCTCGACGTTGGGCTTGGGCGCCGGAATGTTGCGGGACTCGCTCATCATTGCCGCTCCAGGATCACGGTAGCCGCGCCATGCCGTGCACCCAACACGCCGCCGATACCGGTCGCGACCGCGAGACCGCAATCGGGCACCTGCACCGCCGGATGCGCCTCGCCGCGCAATTGGCGCACCGCCTCGATCACCTTGGTGATGCCGCCACGATTGGTCGGGTGGTTGTTGCACAGGCCGCCGCCATCGGTGTTGAACGGCAGCCGCCCGGTGCCCGAGATGAGATTGCCATCAGCGACGAAACGCCCACCCTCGCCCTTCTTGCAGAAGCCGAGATCCTCGAGTTGGATCAGCACGGTGATCGTGAAGCTGTCGTAGATCGAGGCATATTGGATGTCGGCCGGCGTCACGCCTGCTTCGGCGAACGCCGCCGGGCCCGACACCGCCGCCGCCGACGTCGTGATGTCGAGGTTCATGCCGCCGCGCGGCCCCTTTACATGCTCGCCCGCGCCGCGCACCGCGACCAGCGGCCGCTTGAGCGACTTCGCCACCTCGGGCGCCACCACCAGCAATGCGCCACCCCCGTCCGACACCACGCAGCAATCGAGCCGATGAAGCGGATCGGAAATCATCGGCGAATTGATCACGTCCCCGACCGTGACGACGTCGCGCAGCATCGCGTGCGGATTGTGTTGGGCATGGTGCGAGGCGGCGACCTTGACCCAGGCGAGTTGTTCGGAGGTCGTGCCATACTCGTACATGTGCCGCGCGGCGCACATGCCGTAGCTGTTGTGCGTCGATTGCCCGACCCAGCCCTCGAACGCCGCTTCGGGCGCATTGCCGCTCTGACCCGCGAACGGCTCGGAGCGCGGGCGGCCGGCGAGCGTGATCAGCGCGACCGAACATTTCCCCGCCGCGATCGCCTGCGCAGCATGGCCGACATGGAGGATGTAGGACGATCCGCCGGTCTCGGTCGAATCCACATGGCGAACCTTGAGCCCGAGATAATCGACCATCGACATGCCGCCGAACCCCGGCGCGTCACCCGCGCAGAAATAGCCGTCGACGTCCTTCAGGCTCAGCCCGGCATCGGCGAGCGCCCCGGCGGCGCATTCGGCGTGGAGCTGCGGCGTCGATTTGTCGGGGGCGAGGCGGGTCGGATGTTCGAACGCCCCCGCGATATAGGCCTTGTTCCTGATGCTCACGCCGCCCCCTGTATCTCGCCGGATGCCGGCCCGAATGCCGCCAGCGCCCGGTCCTTGACCGCCTTGTAATCGAGCTTGCCGTTGGGCGCGCGCGCGACGCTGGCGACCACCAGCACGTGGCGCGGCGCCTTGTAGGTCGCGAGCTGACCCTTCACATGCTCGCGCAATTCGGTCTCGTCGGCCGTCGCGCCTGGATGCGGCTCGACCAGGGCGACGATGCGCTCGCCGAAACGCGGATCGGGGACGCCGGTCACCGCCGCGTCGCGCACCGCGGGGTGGCGTTTCAACGCTTCCTCGACTTCCTCGGGAAACACCTTCTCGCCCCCGGTATTGATGCATTGCGAGCCGCGGCCGAGGATCCGCACCACGCCGTCGGCATCGACCGTCGCCCAGTCGCCGGGCATCGACCAGCGCTTGCCTTCATAGGTCGGGAAGGTCGTCGCCGACTTGGTCGGGTCCTTGTAATAACCCAGCGGGATAGGTCCGCCGACCGCGAGCCGGCCGCTCTCGCCTGACCCCGGCTCGACCCGCCTGCCATCCTCGGTGAAGATCGCGCAATCGGGGCCCAGCGCGAAGCTGGCGGTGGCGATCTCCCCGCTGGCGTTGGTGGTCGAGAGCCCCATGCCGAACGCCTCGGACGAGGAATAGCTGTCCATCAACTGGACCTGGGGAATGTGACGGATCAGGCCGAGCTTGTTCTCGCGGTTCCACATCGCGCCCGACGAGCCGATCACGAACACCGACTTTAGGTCCCAGCGACCGGGGTTGGCGTCGAGCGCTTCGAGCAGCGGCTGCGCGAAGGGCTGGCCGACGATGGTGATCCGCGTCGCGCGCCATTGCTCGACCGCGTCCCACATCGCCTCGGGATCGAACTTGCCATGCGGCAGCAGGACCACCGCCCCGCCGAACCCGAGCGCGCCGAACGCGGCGATCAGGCCGGTCGCGTGCATCAGCGGCGGGGCGATCAGCGCGCGCGGCTTGATCGGCGTGGCGAGCGCGCGCGGCCCGGCATCCTCGGGTCGGTCGAGCGGCGGGATGCCGAGCAGCGGGTTGGCGCCATAGCCGCCCTTGGCGAACAGATCGCCTTGCTGCCACATCACCGCCTTGGGCATGCCGGTGGTGCCGCCGGTAAAGATCAGCAGCAGATCCTCGTCATGGCGGCCCCAGGGCGCGACGACCGGGCGGTCGGCGGGGACCTCCGCGGCGAGCGTCGCGAAATCCTCCGCCCAGTCGGACACCACCTCGTCCCGCGCGATCGCGATCCACGACTTCACGCCGGGCATCTCGCGACGCACCTGATCGAGCAAGGGCGCGAACCCTGCCTCGAACACCACCGCCTCGGCATCGCCATTGTCGAGCAAATAGCGGACCTCCTCGGGCCCGTAGCGGTAATTGACGTTGAACGGCGCCAGCCCCGCCTTGAACGCGGCGAAATAGGCAATGAGATATTCGGGGCAGTTGGTCGTGTAGACCGCGACCTTCGACTGATGCGTCAGCCCGGCGGCAAGGAAATGCGCGGCGAGCGCGTCGGCCGCGGCATCGAACGCGGCGAAGCTGACGATTCGCTCGCCCTGGACGATCGCCGGCTCGTCGGGGATCGCCGCTGCGACCGATTCCCAGACATTGGCATAGCCCCAGGCGCTCAACGCTCGGAACCTCTGGTACGGAAGGCAGGCATCCGACTCTCCCAGTTGCCGCGCGCCGCTTGGGCGACGTTACGGCTTGCTGGGAATGCGATTGGAAGATCGGGTATGGAGCGTCAAGGGGGTGGCGGCGAATTTATCCCCTATTCCTGCGAAAGCGGGAATCCAGAGTGGCTGGGCCGGATCGATGTCCAACCGCCCAGTTCGTCATGCCGAGCTCGTCCCGGCATCCACTGAGCAACTGAGCCCAGTCCTTGAGCTTCTTGTCCTGCGCTTGCGGCCCGGTGGATGCCGGGACAAGCCCGGCATGACGGTTGGGAATTAGGGAGGGATGTCGCTTGTAACCCTGGGCTCCCGCGTTCGCGGGAACCTAATTGCCTAGAGTTCGGTCCGCACGTACCAAAGCTCGGGGAACAGCTCGACCTCGAGCATGCGGCGCAGATACGCCACGCCCTGCGTGCCACCAGTGCCGCGCTTGAGGCCGATCACCCGCTCGACCGTGGTGACGTGGTTGAACCGCCAACGCCGGAAATAATCCTCAAGGTCGACCAGTTTCTCGGCGAGTTCGTAGAGCGGCCAATGCGTGTCGGGATCGCGGTAGATGTCCGCCCAGGCCGCCCGAAGTTTCTCGCTTTCGACGCGCTGTTCGCCGAGGTTACCGCGCTCCGCCCCCACGCCGAACCCCGAGCGCGCCAGCAAGCGGATCGCCTCGTCGTACAGGCTCGGCCGCGACAATATGCCCTCCAGCTCCGCCAGCACCTCCGGCCGGTGCGCATGCGGCTTGAGCATCGCGGCGTTACGGTTGCCGCAGAGGAATTCGATCGCGCGATATTGATGCGACTGGAACCCCGACGACTGGCCGAGATCGCCACGGAACTCGGTATATTCGCTCGGCGTCAGCGTGCGCAGCACGTCCCACGCATTGTTGAGCTGTTCGAGGATCCGCGAGACGCGCGCGAGCATCTTGAACGCATGCGGCAATTTGTCGTTCGCGATCGCGTCGCACGCCGATTCGAGCTCGTGCACCGCGAGCTTCATCCACAGCTCCGACGTCTGGTGCTGGATGATGAACAGCAATTCGTCATGCGCGGCCGATCGCGGCTGCTGCGCGCCGAGGATCAGGTCGAGGCGCAGATAATCGCCATAGGCCATCTTGTCGGCGAAGTCGGTTTCGGGCGTATCCGTCATGTTACTGCGGACCGCGTGGCATAGGCGGGATCGTCCCACAAGCGCTCGGTCATCACCCGTTCGAGCACCTTGGCCGCCGCGACCACATCCTCCTCCGACAGATAGAGTGGGGTGAAGCCGAACCGGATCAGGTCGGGCGCGCGGAAATCGCCGATCACCTCATGGGCGATCAGCGCCTGCATGATCGCATAGCCTTGCGGGTGGCGGAACGAGACCTGGCTGCCGCGCGCCTGTGGGTCTCGAGGCGAGGCGAGCACGAGGTCGGGACAGCGCGCCTCTACCTCGGCGATGAAGCGCTCGCTCAGCCGGATCGAGGCGGCACGGACGTCGGCCATGTCGACCCCGTCCCAGGCATCGAGCGCGGCGTCGAGCACCGCCAGCGCCAGCACCGGCGGCGTGCCGACGCGCATCCGCTCGACGCTCGCGTGCGGGCGATAATCGAGGTCGAAGGCAAACGGCGCCTCATGCCCCATCCAGCCCGACAGGATCGGTCGCGCGCTGTTGGCGAAGCGCGGCGCGACATAGATGAAGGCGGGCGCGCCCGGGCCGCCATTGAGATATTTGTACGTGCACCCGACCGCGAAATCGGCATCGGCGGCGGTCAGATCGACCGGCACCGCACCCGCCGAATGCGCGAGGTCCCACACCGTGATCGCGCCCGCCGCATGCGCCTTGGCGGTCAG
>DASVNU010000068.1:0-1737 GCA_036383655.1 Sphingomonas sp.
AGGTCACGCCGGGGGCGATCGCTTCGGTGTGGAACGGGCCGGCGGGGACCATCGAACGCACGGGGTGGCTCATTGCAATTCTCCTCAGGCTACCCGCGCGGTCCAGCCGCCATCGACCGGGATCACCGTCCCGGTCACGTAAGAGGCGCGGTCGGACGCGAGGAAGGCGGCGACCTCGGCCTGTTCGCGTGCCAGCGCGGGCCGACCCAGCGCCGATTTCGCGCCCATGTGCGCCAAGACCTCGGGCGAGGCGTCGGCCATCATCTCGGTTAGGGTGAAACCCGGCGCGATGACGTTCACCCGCACGCCTTTCTTCGCCCAGTCGACCGCGAAGACCTTGCTCACCATGTGCACCCCGGCCTTGGCCGCGGTGTAGGGCAGGGGGGCCAGTGTCTCGCCGTTGACCCCAGCGACCGAGGTGTAGTTGACGATCGAGCCGCCGCCGGTTTCGGCCATCAGCCTGGCGGCCTCCTGCATCAGGAACATGATCCCCCGCAGGTTGGTGGCGGTCATGTGCTCGTATTCGTCGAGCGTGAACTCGGTGCGGCCGTCGCGGCCACCCTGGGTGCCGGCGGCGTGGATCGAGGCGTCGACCCGGCCGAAGCGCTCGCGGGCGAAAGCGAACAGTGCCTTGATCTCGTCTTCGCGGCTGACATCGGCGTGGAACGGCACGACATCGGAGCCGAGCTCGGCGGCGACGCGCTCCTGCTGGCCGCTGAAGTCGACCGCGATCACCCGCGCGCCTTCGCGCAGGAACACGTCGACACAGGCGCGGCCGATGCCCTGGCCCGCGCCGGTGATCACCGCCACCTTGCCGCTCAGCATGCCGAGCCCTGGCTGCGATTGCCCGCTCACCTTTCTCTCCCTTTTGTGCCGAGCCTAACGGCAATCGGGCGCGGCACAAGCCCAAGCGAGCGGTTGGTAGGTTTTCGTCAGAAGTTGTAGCGCCGCATGATCGAGTGGAAGCGCTCCTGCATCATCCGGCTGCGCTGTTCGGGCGTGACGCGCGGGGCATTAGCGGGCATCGCCGCGGCCAGGGCATCGTGCTTGACCACCTGCGTGCGGAAATCGGTCGCCTGGTCGGTCAGCATGTTGCGGTTGCAGATCTCGCCCTGCGCGAAGCCGCAGGTGTCGATCCAGTTGTGGAAGCCCGGGTCGCTGTGCGCGAGGACCATGCGGATCTTGCCGTCGCTGTCTGCCTTCACGCGCGCTGGCGAGTGACTGACCGAGCGGTAGAGATAGTCCATCGAATTGAAGCTCATGCCCATGTTGGTCATCATCCAGAACAGGTCGTTCTTGTCCCATTCGATGATCAGCGCCTCATCGGGCGCGAGCTTCCAGCACATCGTCGCCGGCGCGCGGCCGCGCTTCTTGTCGAGCTCCGGATTGTAAACCGGATCGCCCGAGGCGCGCCGTCCGTCGGGGAAGCGGTTGACCTCGCCCGGATCGACATCCTCGGCGAAAGTATAGGGCCAGTCGGGCCAGTCGCCGGCGACGCCGGTGACGAAGTCGCCCGCCCATGCGATCGCCGCGATCATTTCGGCGGGATCGGGCATCGGCCGCGGTTCGGTCATGCCGATCCGTTCGATCCGCATGGTCACGGGCAGCTCGGACCAGTCGTCGAAGCCCTGGCGGATGAACAGCTTGCGCGTGCCCGGCGTGGTCGACAGCCAGTTGGGGCACACGGCCGGATCGGGTCTCTCGCCGCCGATCTGGACCTCGAAGCTGCCATCCCAG
>DASVNU010000069.1:0-3510 GCA_036383655.1 Sphingomonas sp.
TTTCGGTCCCACCCACAAATAACGAAAGGATCGGACGATGATCTCCATCCCCATTCTCGTCACCACCCTGGTCTATACCGGCATCGGGCTGGTCATCTTTATCGGCGGCTTCTGGCTGTGGGACAAGATTTCGCCCGTCGACATGTGGGGTGAGATCTGCCGCGAAAAGAACGTTGCGCTGGCGATCTTCACCGGATCGATCGCGATTTCCATCGCGATGATCATCGCTGCCGCCATCCACGGTTGAAAGACCGGTTTTGAGTCGGATGAAATCCTCGTCACCCCGGACTTGTTCCGGGGTCCAACCCTCCCCAACGGACGTCAGCCGTTGTTGCGCGTTGGATGCCGGAACAAGTCCGGCATCACGGCCAAACTTGTATGACTGAGCAGCAAGGCGGGCCCCAGTCTCAACTGGGCCGCACTATTCCCTCCGGTACCGGCGCCTTGCTGCTGGCTTCCGCGTTCGTCGTCGCGACCTGCGGCCTGATCTACGAACTGCTCGCCGGCACGCTTGCAAGCTATCTGCTCGGGGACAGCGTCACCCAATTCTCGATCATCATCGGCACCTATCTGTTCGCGATGGGCATGGGCTCATGGTGCTCGCGCTACGTCCGCAAGAACGAGCTCGTGACGTTCGTGCGGGTCGAGGTGCTGATTGCCGCGATCGGCGGCTGTTCGGCGGCAATGCTGTTCCTGCTGTTCGATCGCGTCCAGGATTTCCGCCTGCCGCTTTATGGCCTGGTGCTGGCGATCGGCTTTCTGGTCGGGCTCGAAATCCCGCTGTTGATGCGCATCCTCAAGGACCGGCTCGAATTCAGCGATCTGGTGTCGAAGGTGCTGACCTTCGACTATGTCGGCGCGCTTGCCGCCTCGTTGCTGTTCCCGTTGCTGCTCGTCCCCCATCTCGGCCTGATCCGCACCGGCTTCCTGTTCGGGCTGTTCAACGTCGGCGTCGCGATCGCGGTGATCCTGATGCTGCCGCAGCGGCGCCGGATGACGATCGAATTGGCCGTAGCGATCCTGGTCGCGATCGTCCTCGCCGCCGGCTTCGTCGCCTCGGAGAAGATCGAACGCACCGCGGAGGTCGCGGCCTATGGCGACCCGATCATCTATGCCGACGCGACGCCCTATCAGCGGATCGTCATCACCAAGCGCAACGAGGATCTGCGGCTGTTCCTCAACGGCAATCTGCAATTCTCGTCGCGCGACGAATATCGCTATCACGAAGCGCTGGTGCATCCGGTGCTGAGCCGCGTCACCAATCCGCGCGACGTGCTGGTGCTGGGCGGCGGCGACGGGCTCGCGGTGCGCGAGATCCTCAAATATCCCGGCGTGGAGTCGGTCACGCTGGTCGATCTCGACCCGGCGATGACCGCGCTGTTCCGCAAGAGTTCGATGCTGGTCGCGCTCAACCATGGATCGCTGCTGTCGCCCAAGGTGCACGTCATCACCGCCGATGCGTTTAGCTGGCTGCGTGCCAACCGGCGCAAGTTCGACGCGGTGCTGGTCGACTTTCCCGATCCCACCAATTTCGCGATCGGCAAGCTCTACACGATCAGTTTCTATCGCGAGCTGGCGCGGGCGCTCAATCCGGGCGCGATGATCAGCGTTCAGAGCACCTCGCCTTTGGTCGCGCCCAAGGCCTATTGGACCGTCGCCACCACGCTGGAAGCGGCCGGGCTGACCACGCGCGGCTATCACGTCTATGTGCCGAGCTTCGGCGAATGGGGCTTCGTCCTCGCCTCGAACGGGCCGATCGGCGCGGCCGGCGCATTGCCGTCCGGGCTGCGGTTCCTGACCCCGCGAGTCGACACGCTCGCCTTTTTCTTCCCGCCCGACATGGCGCGACGTCCGACCCCGGTGAACCGACTCGACAACCAGGCGCTGGTTCGCGAGTTCGATGCCGAATGGTCGGTGTTCGAGGGTTAGGGTGCCGACGCGCCGCACCGTCATCGCCGGGTCGATCGCCGGTGCCGCGGCGCTCGGTGCGGGTGCGATCGCGCTTGCCCCACATGACGAGACGATCCCCGGCACGCTGAGCGGCGCCGATTTCCGTCGCGGGCATCGCCTGCGCGGCGGCAAATTCCCCGAACCGAGCGAGACGGTGCGGACCAGGGTCGCGATCGTCGGCGGCGGCGTCGCGGGGCTCGCGGCGGCGTGGACGCTGGCCGATGCCGGCGTGCGGGACTTTCGCCTGCTCGAGCTCGAGGACCGCACCGGCGGCAATGCGCGAAGCGGGCGCAACAACGTGTCCGCCTACCCGCTCGGCGCGCATTATCTGCCGCTGCCCAATGCCGAGGCCAAAGGCGTCATCCACCTGCTCGAACAGCTCGGCATCATCACCGGTTGGCAGGACGGCAAGCCGGTCTATGACCCCTATCAGCTCGTCTCCGATCCCGAGGAGCGGCTGCTCTATCTCGGCAAATGGCAGGAAGGTCTGGTCCCGCAAAAGGGGCTGAGTGAGGCGGACGTCCATGACCTGAAGGCCTTCTTCGCCGCGATGAAAACCTATGAGACGCGCCGCGACGCGCAAGGCCGCCCCGCCTTCGCGATCCCGATGGAGCTGAGTTCGCGCGATCCCGATCTGCTCGCGCTCGATCGTCTGAGCTTCACCCAATGGCTCGATCAGCAGGGCTGGAAATCACCGGTGCTGCGCGCGCACATCCGCTATGCCTGCCGCGACGATTACGGCACCGAGCCCGACCAAGTCTCGGCCTGGGCCGGGGTACATTATTTCGCCAGCCGTCGCGGCCACGCCGCCAATGCCGATCCCGACACGATGCTGACCTGGCCCGAGGGCAATGGCCATCTGGTCGGTCGGATGGCCGCGCGGTTGAAGGATCACCTCGATTGCGGGCGGATCATCCATAGCGTCACGCGGTCGGAAAAAGGTGCGGCAGTCGATGCGCTCGATGTCGCCAGCGGGCGCGGCATCCGCGTCGAGGCCGAGGCGGTGGTGCTCGCCACCCCGCATTTCGTCACCGCGCGCCTCACCGCCGATGCGCCCTCGGCCGTCGGGTTCGATTATGCCCCCTGGGTGGTCGCAGCGGTCACCGTCGACCGGATGCCCGCCGGGCCGGGGTTCCAGACCGCCTGGGACAATGTGTCGTGGACCAGCCGCTCGCTCGGCTATGTCGTCGACACGCACCAGTCGCTCGACCGCGTGCCGCGCGCGACGGTGTTGAGCTGGTATCTGCCCCTGTCCGACATGGCGCCCGCCGATGCCCGTCGCGACCTGCTCGAACGCCCGCTCACCTATTGGCAGGATATGGTGCGCGACGACCTGCTCCGCACCAATCCCGATCTCAAGGGCGCGATCCGGCGGATCGACGTCTGGCGCTGGGGCCATGCCATGATCCGCCCGGTGCCCGGCTATTTCTGGGACGGCCGCCGCGAAGCCGCCGTCGCGCCGCGCCCGCCCCTATTCTTCGCGCATTCCGACCTGAGCGGCCTGTCGCTGTTCGAGGAAGCGCAATATCGCGGCATTCGTGCGGCCGAGGATGCGATGAC
>DASVNU010000070.1:0-13755 GCA_036383655.1 Sphingomonas sp.
GTCCGAAGCGGCGAGCACGCCCGGCAATGCCGACGCGGTGCGCACGTTGCGGCGCGCGGCGGCGCGGCTCTAGAGTCGTTTGCAGCTACGCTGAGACGGCGCCGGCCCACTCCCCCACCCGACCTCCCATAGAATAAACTGATTGGGAGGTCGGGTGGGGGAGTGGGCCGGCGCCGCAACAGTTGGCGCCTCGCCGGCGGCTTCGGCGAGCAATCACGATCCTTGCGATAGCCGAGTGCGCGGCCTAACAGCCCCGGATGCTTGCCGGGCTCCTGTTCGCCACAGCCGACGCGTCCGATCGCCACGATACACTGGCGGCGACGCTGCCGGTCGGGGGCGTGACGCTGATCGAGTTTCAGGCGCGGCTGCTGATCGCGGCGGGGGCATCGCAGATCATCGTCGTTGTTTCACGCCTGACTCCCGAATTGCTCGGCGCGATCAATCGGCTCGGCCGGCGCGGCATCGCGGTCGACGCGGTCCGTGGCCCCGCCGAAGCGCTCGCCAAGCTGCACCCGCTCGCCCGCGTGATGTGGCTGGCGGATGGACTGATGACGACCAGCGTGATGGTCGAGGCGATGCGCGATCGCGATCACGATACGCTGCTGGTCGCGCAGAGTGGCGACGAGCTCGAACGGATCGGCCCCAGCGCGGTGTGGGCGGGGATCGCGACGATCGACCCCCAGCGCATCGCAGATGTCGTGAAGCTGCCGGCGGATTATGATTTTGCGTCCTCGCTGTTGCGGGTGGTCGCGCAGCGCGGCGCCGAACAATTGCCGCTGCCGGAAACCGCGGTGCGCGAAGGCCATGGCGTCCAGCGCGATTCGCGGGCGCTGGCGGCAAAGGGTCGCGCCGCGCTGGTCGCGGCGCTGGGCACGCGGACCAATTGGGTCGATCGCTTCCTGGTCGCACCGCTCGCCAAGCTGGCGTTGCCGCCATTGGTCGCGCGCGGCGTGCCCGCGGTCGCGCTGGCCGGGCTCGGCGGATTGTTCGGCCTGGGCGGGCTGGCCGCGATCGCGATCGGCTGGCCGGCGTCGGGTATGGCGGCGATCGTGCTGTCGCTCGCTCTCCTCGCGCTGGCCGATGTGCTGGCGTGGCTGCGCGATGAGCGCGCGCTCGGCAAGATATTGCGCTGGAGCACGCCGGCCGCGGTCGCGCTGGCGACATTGCTGTTGGGCCAGCGGGTCGGGTTTCTCGCCGCCAGCGCGACGCCGCCGCTGTTGGCGTTGGCGACGGTCCTGGCCGGAGCGCTGGCGGAACGCGCGGCTGGCGTGGTCACCAGGCCGTGGTGGTGGGCCGTTCCGGCGGCCTATCCGCTGATCCTGTTGCCCGCGACGCTGGCCGGATATCCGGTCTGGGGATTGGCGGCGGCGGCTAGCTACGCCACGGTCACGCTGGGCTTCGCCGTGGAAGCGCTGCGAACGCGCATCGGTGGTTAAGCGCGCGCGATTATCGTGCTGATAAATTGGTGACGTTCTGGCTAACCTCGCTTTAACGACACAATCGTACACCAGCACCATGTCGATCGACCAAGGCGATTGGGACGATGGCGCCCGTATGAGCGCCAGCACGCTGCTCGCGCGCGCGGCGGCGGCGTCGCGTCGTGCCGACCGTCGTCTGGCCGATGCGATCGACGACTTCTTCCTTGCCGACGATTCGCGGCTCGACGATCGCATGCGCGCGACGCTCGCGGGCACATTGACCGCGATGGTCGCGGTGGTGGAACACGACGTCCGCCGGCGCGCGGTGGCGCAATTGGTGGGCGGCGATCCCGCGTTGATCCGGCGGATCGAAGGCGGCGCGTCCGTGCTCGACCGCCTGGTCGCCACCGGATTGCTGCGCGACCCCGATTTGATGCGCGAACTGATCGCGCGGACCCGACAGGACCTGCTCGTCGACCTGCTGCCTGCGCTTCCGCCCGATGAGATCGGTTCGGCAAGCCTGCTCGCGCGACTGGCCGACAGCGCGGATGCTTGGGTGGCGGACGCGGCGCTCGCGCTGATGGCGGCGGAAAGCCGGCGTCGCGGGCTGGTCGACGGCAACCGGCCCGATCGGACCGAACTCCCGGCCGAATTGCATCATCGGCTGGTCTGGTGGGTCGCCGCCGCGATCCGCGAGCAATTGGGGCCGACCGGCGCCGATCGCGTGATCGTCGAATCGGCGTTGCGCGTGCTCGCCGATCATGACGAGGGCGACCGCCTGGAAAGCGCGGCGACGCGGCTGGCCGCGATCATCGATCCACAGCCGGCGGAATTGGCGACGGTGCTGACACATGCGCTGGGCGACCGCCGGATCGCGTTGGTCATCGCCTTGCTGGGGCACGCGCTGGGCATCGATTTCGCGACGATGCGGCAGATCGTCCTCGACGGCGGCGAGCAATTGTGGCTGGTGCTGCGCGGCGCCGGGCTCGACCGGGCGACGGTCGCGCGGATCGGCCTCAGCTTGTGCGAAGCCGACCCGCGGCGCGACGTCGACGCCTTTGCCGATCAGCTCGAAGCGATCGCCGCGATCACGCCGGACGAGGCGCGCGGGGCACTCTCACCGCTCCGGCTCCATCCCGATTTCCGCGCGGCGATGGCCGAACTGGAGAAGCGGCGATGAGCGTGGTCGACGCGGGACTGCCGCCCGTTCACGGCTTCGTCGATCGCGATGGCCGCCTGATCGATGCCGGGCCGCGCCTCGACGACATCAACACGCGGGCGGGCGGCGCGATCGGCCAGCCCTTCGCGGTGCCGCAAGTCGCCGTGCTCACGCGGCTGGCGCAGCGGCTGGGGATTACCGTCGCGCGCCACGTCCTGGTCGCCGACGGGCCCGATGAGCTCGAATTGTGGGTGCGTGCCGACCCGGTCGATGACGGTGTGCGCCTGGCGCTGAGCGGCTGGAAGCTGCGCGCGCCCTGGACGCCCCCCATGGATCTCGCACGACGCGACCGCGATCTGTTGTTGCAGGGCGCGGATTGGTGGTGGGAAACGGACGCGACGTTGCGGATGACCGCGGTCGCCGCGGGGGCATCACGGTTCGGCGTGACTCCCGAAGCCGCGCTCGGCAAGCCGCTCGCCTCGTTGTTCGCGCTCGAGACGGACGCGGAAGGCGCGATGCCGATGCTTGGCGTCTTGACGGTCCATCAGCCATTCGAGGGGCAGGCGGCGACGGTGCGCGCGACCGGCCAGACGGTGACCTTGTCGGCGCATCCGACACTCAACGCCGAAGGCCTGTTCGCGGGCTATGTCGGCGCGGTCAGGGCGGAAATGCGCGAGCTACCGCAACCGGTGGACGACCGCGCCAGCGACCCGCTCGACGCGTTCAGCGCCCGGCTCGATCGCGCGTTGCGGACGCCGCTCGGGCGCATCATCGCCAATGCCGACAGCATTCATGCCCAGACGGAAGGCCCGATCCGGCACGATTATGCCGATTATGCGTCGGACATCGCCAGCGCGGGGCGTCATCTGCTCGGGCTGGTCGATGATCTGGTCGATCTTCAGGCGGTCGAACGGTCCGATTTCGCCCCAGCGGCGGAGACGGTCGACCTCGCCGATATCGGGCGTCGCGCGGCCGGATTGCTCAGCGTTCGCGCCGGGGAGCGAGGTGTCAGGATCGACGCGCCACAGGAAATCGACAGCGCGCCGGCAACCGGCGAGTTCAAGCGCGTGCTGCAGATCCTGGTCAATTTGATCGGCAACGCGGTACGCTATTCGCCCGATGGCGGGATGGTCTGGATCCGCACGCATCGCGATCGCGGTACCGCGGTGATCATCGTCGCCGACCAGGGCAAGGGCATCGCGCCCGAGGATCAGGCGCGAATCTTCGACAAATTCGAACGCGTCGATCCCAGCGAGCCGGGCGGCAGTGGCCTCGGTCTCTACATCGCTCGGCGGTTGGCACGCGCGATGGGCGGCGATCTTACGGTCGATTCGGCGTTAGGGCAGGGCGCACGCTTCATGCTGAGCCTGCCGGGAGAGCGATGAGGCCGGAAGCTTATTCACGGCGATTTTGATTCACGCAAAGGCGCGAAGGCGCAAAGAATAAGGTGATTTCGCGCAGAGGCGCAGAGAGCGCTGAGGTGTTTCGCTCGGCTGCGCGAGCAGCCTTTCATCTCCGGATATGAGAACGAACGGGCGCTTTCGCGCGCACTACCTCTGCACCTCTGCGCGAATTAAATCTTTGCGCCTTCGCGCCTTTGCGTGAGAAACGGATATCAACCGGCGCCCGCGGCGGCGCCATTGATGCTCCGAGTTCCGAGAGCGGTGCAGTCGCGGCCTTAGCGCCGCCCGATCCACACCAGCACGATGCCGCCCGCCGCGAGCAACGCGCCCCAGAGCGACCAGATGCGCTGGTCGAGCATGAAGCTCGACGCCGGCCAGTGGATCAGGCCGGTGCCTTGACCCACCCATAGCAGCCCCATCGCGATGCACAGCGCACCGACGATCTGGAGCAGCAAGCGCATCAGCGCTTGCCGATATCGGTATAATCGCGCTGCGTCGGGCCCGTGTAGAGCTGGCGCGGGCGGCCGATCTTCTGCGCGGGATCACTGATCATCTCGTTCCACGGCGCGACCCAGCCGACGGTGCGGGCGAGCGCGAACAATGCGGTGAACATCGTCGTCGGGAAACCGATCGCCGACAGGATCACGCCCGAATAGAAATCGACGTTCGGGAACAGCTTCTTGTCGATGAAATACGGATCGTTGAGCGCCATATGTTCGAGCTGCAGCGCGACCTCGAATACCGGATCACTGACCTTGAGCGCGTCGAATACCTCGCGCACGGTCTGCTGCATCACCGTCGCGCGCGGATCGTAATTCTTGTACACGCGGTGGCCGAAGCCCATCAGCCGGAACGGGTCGTTCTTGTCCTTGGCGCGGGCGATGAATTCGGGGATGCGGTCGGGCGTGCCGATCTCACGCAACATGTTGAGCGCGGCTTCGTTGGCGCCGCCATGCGCCGGACCCCACAGGCAGGCGATACCGGCCGCGATGCAGGCGAACGGATTGGCGCCCGACGAGCCGGCGAGGCGAACGGTCGAGGTCGACGCATTCTGCTCGTGATCGGCGTGCAGGATGAAGATACGGTCGAGCGCGCGCTCGACCACCGGGTTCACATGATAGGGCTCGGCCGGCACGCCGAACGTCATGCGCAGGAAATTGCCGGTATAGCTCAGCGAATTGTCCGGATAGAGGAACGGCTGGCCGACGCTGTATTTGTACGCCATCGCCGCGATCGTGGGCATCTTGGCGATCAGCCGGTGCGATGCGATCATCCGCTGGCGCGGATCGTTGATGTCGGTCGAATCGTGATAGAAAGCCGACAGCGCGCCGACCACACCGCACATGATCGCCATCGGATGTGCGTCGCGACGGAACCCGCGATAGAAAGTCGCGAGCTGCTCGTGCAGCATGGTGTGGCGCGTAATCGTGTGGGTGAATTCGTTGAGCTCGTCCTTCGACGGCAGCTCGCCGTTGAGGAGCAGATAGCTCACTTCCATGAAACTCGATTGTTCGGCGAGCTGGCCGATCGGATAGCCGCGGTGGAGCAGGATGCCCTCGTCACCGTCGATATAGGTCAGCGCGGATTCGCAGCTCGCGGTCGAGGTGAAGCCCGGGTCATAAGTGAACATACCCGTGTCGTTGTAGAGCTTGCGGATGTCGACGACCTGGGGGCCGACCGAGCCGGACATCAGCGGATAGTCGTGGTTCCCGAACTTGAGGGTGTTCGTGTCGGCCATATAACATTCCTTCGAATTCAGGCTGCCATCCGGTCGGATATGCGGCCCAGGCTTTCCGCGCGGCCCAGCACGGCAAGCACGTCGAAAATGCCGGGGGAGGTGCGCTTGCCGGTCAGCGCCGCGCGAAGCGGCTGCGCGACCTGGCCGAGCTTTACCCCGGCGTCTTCGGCGACCTGCCGAACCGCGTTTTCGAGCGCCTCCGTATCCCAGTCCGCGACGGCGTCAAGCGCCGTGTGAAGATGCGCGAGGAGTGCGGGGGCGTCGCCCTCCAGCAGCGATGCTGCATCTGCGTCCATCGGCAACGGCCGGGCATGAAAAAGGAACATGCTGCCCTCCGCGAGTTCGATCAGATTCGCAGCGCGAGGCTTGAGGAACGGCATGGTGCGGCGCAACAGTTCATGCTGCGGTGGGGTGAGCTCAAGCGGGATTCGCTGCACCACCAGATCGGTGAGGCGGGCATCGTCGGCCTCGCGGATATAATGGCCGTTCAGGTTCTCCAGCTTCTTCAAATCGAACCGACTTGGTGATTTTCCGACCCCGTCGAGATCGAACCATTCGATCGCCTGATCGCGGCTGATGATCTCGTCATCGCCATGCCCCCAACCGAGCCGCAGCAAATAATTGTCGACGGCTTCCGGCAGCAGACCCATGTCGTCGCGATAGGCATCGACCGCGAGCGCGCCATGGCGCTTGGACAGTTTCGCACCATCCGCTCCATGGATCAGCGGGATGTGCGCATAGACCGGCTCGGCCCAGCCCATCGCGCGATAGATCGGCAACTGGCGGAAAGCGTTGTTGAGATGATCGTCGCCGCGGATGACGTGAGTCACGCCCATGTCGTTGTCGTCGACCACCACCGCGAGCATATAGGTCGGCGTGCCGTCCGATCGCAGCAGGACGAGATCGTCGATCTCGCTGTTCTGGACAGTGACTTCGCCCTGCACGCGGTCGTGGATCGTCGTCGCGCCTTCGGTCGGCGCTCTCAGGCGGATGACGTGCGGCGCGTCGGGATCGTTGGGCACGCGGTCGCGCCACGGCGAGCGGATCCGGAGCGGCTTCTTCGCCGCTTCGGCCTCGGCGCGCATCTGGGCCAGCTCGTCCTGGGTGAGGTAGCAGCGGTACGCCGCGCCCTTCGCGACCATCTCGAGCGCGACCTCGGCATGGCGGGCGGCGCGGGAGAATTGATAGATTTCGGGCCCGTCCCATTCTAGGTCGAGCCAGCGCATCCCCGCCAAAATGGCGTCAATCGCGGGCTGCGTCGATCGCGCGCGATCGGTATCCTCGATTCTCAGGAGGAACTTGCCCCCGTGGTGTCGCGCGAACAGCAGATTGAACAACGCGGTGCGCGCGCCGCCGATATGCAGAAAGCCGGTCGGCGAAGGCGCGAACCGGGTAACGACATTGGTGACGGGTGCGCCGGCTGTGGGCGCCCCGGAGTCAGAACTGGCGCTCAACCGCGCATGCTCCCAGGCTGGATGACTGATGGCGACCGTCGCCGCTGCGCGCCCTAGCACGCGGTTCCGACCGCTTCAAACGCTGGCGGCACGATGTACGCGTGCACGCCACGCACTCGAACATGGGTTGGAGGTGGAGCGCGATCAACTCCCGCTTTGGTTGCCGGTCGCGCTGGGCGCGGGAATCGCAAGTTGGTTCGTGCTGCGCGATCCGGCGCAATGGATAGCGGCGATGCTCGCGCTGGCCGGGATCGCATTGGCGGCGATCGCGATCGGGCAGGGCGGACGCGCCAGCCGCGCCATCGCGCTGGCCACGAGCCTGGCGGCGTTGGGACTGGGGCTCGCATGGTGGCGCGCTTCCTATGTCGCGGAGCCGGTACTGACGCGGCCGGCCATCGTCATGCTGACCGCGCGGGTCGAGGGCGTCGAGACGCTGCCGGCGCGCGAATTGGTGCGGGTGAGGCTGACGCCGATTGCCGCCGAGGCCGTCGCCAGCCCGCATCGAGCGACTTGCGGTCGCGAGCGCGGTTCGTCCTATCGGCGCGGCGGTAGGCAATGCGATGATCGTCCCAGGCCGCCGCTCGCGCTGCCGCCCCACGTGCGAGTGAATATCGCCGATACCGATGTGCCGGTCGGGCTTGGACCCGGCGCCGTCATCAAGCTGCAGACCCGATTGATGCCACCCAATGAGGCGACGGTGCCTGGTGCTTACGATTTTCGACAGGTGGCATGGTTCGATGGGCTCGGCGCGACCGGCAAGGGAAATGCGCCGGTCAAGGTGATCACGCCGGGCAAGGGGTCGAACGGTCTCCGCGCGGCGCTGGCGGCGCATATCGAAAGCCGGATCGACGGCAGCGCTGGCGGAATCGCCGCCGCCCTGGCGGCGGGCGACGAGGGCGCGATTTCGCTGGAGGATTCGGACGCGATGCGGCGGTCCGGGCTTGCCCATCTGTTGTCGGTGAGCGGCCTCCACATCACCGCCGTGGTCGTCGCGACGATCTGGGCGATCACGCGGCTGCTCGCGCTATGGCCATGGCTGGCGCTCCGGGTGCGGATTCCGGTGGTCGCGGCGGGCGCCGGCGCGGTGGCCGCGATCGGCTATACGTTGCTCACCGGCAGCCAGGTACCGACGGCGCGGTCGTGCATTGCGGCGTTGCTGGTGTTGGCGGCGCTCGCCATGGGACGTGAGGCGATCACCTTGCGGCTGGTTGCGGCCGGTGCTTTCATCGTCATGCTGATCTGGCCCGAGGCGCTGGCCGGACCGAGCTTCCAGCTCAGCTTCGCCGCGGTCGGGTCGCTCATCGCCTTCCACGAACAGCCGCGCATCAAGCGGCTGTTCGAGAAACGCGATGAGGCCTGGTGGCGCCGCGTCGCGCGTGAAGTGGGGTCATTGCTCCTCACCGGGCTGGTCGTCGAAGTCGCGCTGGCGCCGATCGCGCTTTATCACTTTCACAAAGAGGGGATGTACGGCGTCGTCGCGAACATCATTGCGATCCCGCTGACGACCTTCGTCATCATGCCGGCGGAGGCACTGGCGCTGGCGGCCGACACGATCGGGCTGGGTAGGCCGTTCTGGTGGGCGACCGCGCAGGCGCTCAAGTTGTTGCTGTGGATCGCGCATGTCGCGGCCAAAGCACCGGGATCGGTGGCAATGCTGCCCGGTATGCCCGCGGGCGCCTTCGGGTTGATGATCCTGGGATTGCTATGGCTGATGCTGTGGCACTCGCGGATGCGCTTCGCCGGAGTCGTGCCGATGGCGATGGGCGCAGCCTGGGCGCTGGCCATTCCCGCGCCCGATCTGCTGATCTCGGGCGACGGCCAGCATCTAGCGGTGCGGACGCCCGACGGCGGTGTCGCGATCCTGCGCGACAAGGCGGGGGACTATACACGCGATACGATGACCCAGAATGCCGGGGTGGACGGAGAGGCGGTGCTGCTGTCAGACCAGCCTTTCGCGACCTGCACAGCCGACGCTTGCCTGGCGCTGGTGCAATCGGGCGGGCGTACCTTCCGCGTGCTGGCGACGCGAAGCCTGTACCAATTGCCGTCGGATCAGTTGATCGCGGCGTGCCGCGCCGCGGACATCGTCGTCAGCGACCGGCGACTGCCGTCGTCCTGCCGCCCGATCTGGCTCAAGCTCGATGCACCCTTCCTGCGCCGCACCGGCGGGATGGCGATCAGCCTGGCGAGCGGCCGGATCGTCACCGTCCGCCAGCCCGGCGACCGCCATCCCTGGGTTATCAGTCGTAGCGGCGCAACAGACCGGCGAGCCGGCCCTGGATCCGCACCTGCTGGGGGGCGTAACGCTGCGGGTCATAGGCCCGATTGGCCGGATCGAGCCGGACCATAGCGCCTTCGCGGCGGAAATATTTGAGCGTCGCCTCGCTTTCCTCGATCAACGCCACGACGATTTCACCATCGCGCGCGACATCGGTGCGGCGGATCAGCGCGTAATCGCCGTCGAGAATGCCGGCCTCGACCATCGAGTCGCCAGCGACTTCCAGCGCATAATGCTCGCCGCTGCCAAGCAAGGCGGCGGGGACCGGGAGCATCGACGATCCCTCGAACGCCTCGATCGGCACGCCGGCGGCGATCCGGCCGTGCAGCGGGATCTCGATCACGTCATTGGCGGGTTCGGGGACGGAGCGGAAATTGTTGCTCTTGGGCGGCGCGGCCACGGCACGCTTGTTGTCGGCGCGCTCCGGCATCTTGAGCACCTCGAGCGCGCGCGCGCGATTGGGCAGGCGCCGCAGGAACTGCCGCTCCTCTAGCGCCGAGATCAGGCGATGCACGCCCGATTTCGACTTGAGGTCGAGTGCCTCCTTCATCTCCTCGAACGACGGCGACACGCCGGTTTCGTTCAAGCGATCGTTGATGAAGCAGATCAGCTCGTGCTGCTTCTTGGTGAGCATCGACGTTCCCTCCGTCCAGAACAGACGTGGAACTTTTACGGAACGTTGCGGATCAAGTCAAGCGAGCGGCAGGATGTCGACCGGATCGCCGGCGGCGGCGGGCGGCGCATGTGGCGGACGGACGATCAGGCAGGCCGCGCGCGCAAGCGCCACGAGCATCGAACTGTCCTGCAGCGGGGCGGCCGATACGCGGCCATCGGTGATCGTCGCGCGCAGATAGTCCTGGCGGTGGTCGTTGGCGGGAAGCGGATCCGCGAGCGTGGCGCGGAGCGTGCGCGGCAGCGGATCGCTCGCGCCGGCCATCGCGGCGATCAGCGGTCGCAGGAACAAGGTGGCTGTAACGAACGCTGATACCGGATTGCCGGGCAGGCCCAACACCAACGCGTCGCCCAGTCTGCCCGCGAGCATCGGCTTGCCCGGCCGGATCGCGATCCGCCAGAAATTGATCGTGCCGCCCGCTGCCTCTATCGCGGGACGGACGAGATCGTGGTCGCCGACCGACGCACCGCCCGTCGTGACGACGATATCGGCCTGCACGCCGCCGAACGCCGCGACAAGCGCGTCGAGCCGATCGGGGGCGATCCCCATCACGGTCAGGTCGACCGGCAGATCGGCGAGCATCGCCGCCAGCATCGCGCTGTTACCCTCCGGAAGCGCCAGCGGATCGTCGCTGGCGGTGCCGGGCGCGATCAGTTCATCCCCTGTCGCCAGGATGGCGATGCGCAAGCGGCGATTGACGCTGAGCGCACCATGTCCGCCGGTCGCCGCCAGCGCGATGGCGGCGGGGGTCAGGCGTGTACCGGCGCCGGTCAGCACCGCGCCGCGATCGAAATCGAGTCCCTTGCGGCGCACGCTCATCCCGCGACGCGGGGGGCCTTCGCCGGCGAGGACCAGCGCGTCGCCGTCGCGCTTCGCTTCTTCCTGGACGAGCACGCTGTCGGCACCCGCGGGCATCGCCGCGCCGGTGAATATTCGCACCGCCTCGCCGCGCTCGATCACGCCGCCAAAGCCACGCCCCGCCGCGCTTTCGCCGATCACGCGCCAGGGCCCCGGCAAGTCGGCGAAGCGGATCGCATAGCCATCCATCGACGACAGATCGGCCCCAGGCTGCGCGCGGCGCGCGATCACCGGCTCGGCCGTCCAGCGTCCCGCCGCCTGCGCCAGGGGCAGGCGTTCAGCCGCCACGCGCGGCGCCAGCGCGAACAGCCGTGCCTGCGCTTCGGCGACGGGAAGGAGAGGGTCCATGCCCCGCCATGCCACATTGCACGGCGTCGGGGCCAGCACGTCGATCATCCGGCGATCGTGGCTAGGGCGCCCGCCAGTCGCCCGATTTGCCGCCGGTCTTCGACAATAGCCGCACACCGCCGATCGTCATCGCTTTGTCGATCGCCTTCGCCATGTCGTAGATCGTCAGCAGCGCGACCGACACCGCGGTCATCGCCTCCATCTCGACGCCGGTGCGGCCGGTGGTGGTGATCGTCGCGGTCGCGGTCACGCCATCGCTATCGACCGAAAGATCGATCGCGGCGCTGGTGATCGGGAGCGGATGGCAGAGCGGGATCAGTTCGCCGGTGCGCTTGGCGGCCATGATGCCGGCGATGCGGGCGGCGGCGAGGACATCGCCTTTGGGCATATCGCCCGCGCCGATCGCGGCTGCCGCGTCGGGGGACATGGATATGCGCCCGGTGGCGATCGCGCGGCGCTCGGTTTCGAGCTTGGCGGAAACGTCGACCATCCGCGCTGCGCCGCTCTCGTCGAGGTGCGTCAAATTCCCCTCCCGCTTGCGGGAGGGGTTAGGGGAGGGGGTGTCGGCCTCGGGCATGAGAGGAGACATGCCCTCCCCCGACCCCTCCCGCAAGCGGGAGGGCAGATCAGGCGCCCAGCAACTCCCTGGTCGCCGCCGCGATATTCTCCGCGCGCATCAGGCTTTCGCCGACCAGGAAGCAATTGACCCCATGCGCGCGCATCGCGTCGAGATCGGCTCGGCTGGCCAGTCCGCTTTCGGCGACGAAAGTGCAGTCCTTCGGCGCCTTGCCGACCAGTTCGTAGGTGCGGTCGAAGCTGACCGAGAAATCGCGCAGGTCGCGATTGTTGACCCCGATCAACCGCGACTTGAGCTTGAGCGCGCGGTCGAGCTCCTTCTCGTCATGCACCTCGACCAGCACGTCGAGCCCGCAATCGATCGCTGCCGCTTCGATCTCGGCCATGCGCGTATCGTCGAGCGCGGCGACGATGATCAGGATCGCGTCGGCACCGAGCGCGCGGCTCTCATGCGCCTGCCACGGATCGATCATGAAATCCTTGCGCAGCAGCGGAAGCGCCACGGTGTCGTGGATCAGCGCGAGATAGGCGTCGTCGCCCTGGAAATACTCTTCATCAGTGAGCACCGACAGGCATGCCGCACCGCCCTTGAGATAGGCGAGCGCGTGCGCCGGCGGATCGAAATCCTCGCGAATCACGCCCTTGGACGGACTGGCCTTCTTGACCTCCGCGATCAGCGCGGGGCCGCTCCTGGCCTTCTTGTCGAGCGCCTTTCTGAACCCGCGCGGCGTGTCGCGGCGGCTGATCATCGCTTCGAGGCTGGCGAGCGAGGTGGTCGCCTTCTTCGCAGCGACTTCGGCGCGCTTGGTTTCGAGGATACGGTCGAGGATATTGGTCATTTATAGGCGATCCAGCAGTCGAGCAGCGCGTTGGCAAGACCCTTGTCGATCGTTTCCGCGGCTTCCTCGGCACCTTCCCTGAGCGTGTCGGCGGCGCCTGCGACGACCAGCGCGGCGGCGGCGTTGATCAGCACCGCATCGCGATACGCTCCATGCTCGCCTTGCAGCAGCCGGCGCAGCGCCGCGGCGTTATAAACGGGGTCGCCGCCATGGATCGCCGCGATCGGATGGCGCGGCAGGCCGGCGTCCTCGGGCGTGATATGGTCGGGCAGCGCCAGCCGGCCGACGCTGACCGCGACGGTCGGACCGGCGCCGGATACCTCATCCAGCCCTTCCTCGCCCGAGACGACCAGCGCGGCCTCGGTGCCGAGCTGCTCGAGCGCTTCGGCATAGGTATTGGTATAATCGGGCCGCGCGATGCCGATCAGCTGGCGCGAGACGTGCGCCGGGTTGGCGAGCGGACCCATCAGGTTGAAGATCGTGCGGCGGCCGATCCGGCGGCGGATCGGGGTGATGCGCTTCATCGCCGGATGGTGGTTGGCGGCGAACAGGAAACAGATGCCGAGGTCGTTGAGCGTCGCCTGCGCCAACGCGCCGGCGCGTTCCATGTCGAGCCCCAGGGCCTCCAGCGTGTCGGCCGCGCCGGCCTTCGAGCTGGCGGCGCGATTGCCGTGCTTGGCGACGGGCACGCCGCTCGCCGCGACCACCAGGCTGACCGCGGTCGAGACGTTGAGCGTATGATGGCCGTCGCCGCCGGTACCGCAGACGTCGATCGCGCTAGCGGGCGCGTCGATCGGGATCAGTCGCGCGCGCAACGCCCGCGCCGCCTCCGCGATCTCGACGCTGGTCTCGCCGCGATCGGTCAGGCCGATCAGGAAGTCGGCGATCGCCTCTTCGGACGTCCTGGCGTCGAGGATGTCGGTAAAGGCCTGCGCCGCCGATTCGCGGGAGAGCGGAGTCGATGGGTCGGGGAGGAGGGTCGTCACATTCCCCTCCCGCAAGCGGGAGGGG
>DASVNU010000071.1:0-19393 GCA_036383655.1 Sphingomonas sp.
CGAGGGCTTCTTTGCCAAGCTCAAGCAATGGCGCCGCATTGCCACCCGCTACGACAAACTCGCAGCAAACTTCCTCGGCTTCATCAAACTCGCCAGCATCATGCTCTGGCTCAAGTGATTAAAATGTCACTACAGCCTAGAACGCGGCGTCGAAGCCGATCCGCACGGTGCGCGGACGCAGCGGCGTGATCTGCTGCTCGCTGAGCACCGCGAACGGCGTGCCCAGCGCGAAACGATTGCCCACTTCGTCGGTCAGGTTGGTGACGCTGGCGGTCAGCGCGAAACGTTCGAACGACAATCGCGCTGACACCCGCGTGTCGAGATAATCGCCTTGCTCCGCCCCCAGGATCGGCCCAACGCCCAATCGCGAGCGCCCGGTGTATCGCGCCGACGCCGCGAGCGAGAGCTGCGCCCTATCGGACAATGCGAATTCGTATTTGATCGCCCCGCGCGCGACGACATTGGCGATGTTGGGCACGCGTCCATAGGTTACCGCGTCGGCCGCGACCGCGTTGACGATGTGCGAGGTCTGCGGCCGGTTGTCCGGACCGGGAAGGACGAAGCTGAGGAAGAACGGGCTGGGATTGACCACCTTGCTATCGTTGAGCGCGATGCCCCCTTCCAGACTCAGCCCGGGCGCCAGCCGCCAATCGGCCGATGCCGATACCGTCCAGATTCGCCCGTCGCCGATATTGGCCGTGCTCGGCAACCCGCGGCCATCGATGAAATCCGCCTGAATGTTGTGCCAAAGGGTCCGCGACAGACTGAGCGAAACACCGATCGGATCGACGCCCGGTACGCCGCGCCGCATGCCGAATTCGAAGGTCGCGGCGCGATCGTTGCGGAAACGCCGCACGAAATCGCCTTCGATCGCCAGTCCGCCCGGCCGGAAGCTCTCCTGGTATCGGGCGTAGAGCGTCAGCCGGCCGAGCGGCGTCGCCGACAGCGCGAACGACGGCAGGAACGCGCTTTCCTCGCGCTCGGCGGTCACGTCGGCATTGAGCCGCGCGATCAGCGGCAGGACGTCGGCGCCCTCTCCCGTCAGCCAGACATGGCTATAGCGCCCGCCCGCGGTGAGCGTGAGCTTGGGCATCAACTCGACCGAGACTTCGCCATAGCCGGTCGCCTCGGTGATGCGATTGACCACGCCGGTCGCCGGCAGCGGCATGTCGGGGTCGCCCATCGCGCGGCTGAGCTTGGTCGTGTTGCGCACGACGCTGACCCCGAACACCCATCCCAGGCCATCGGTCATCGGCCGCGACAGGCGGTTTTCGAACGAGAAGAGGTCGGTATGGTTGTTCTGTTTGAACAGACGCTCGGGGCCATTGGGCTCGGTCGCGTCATAACGCTCCTCCAGCCGCTGGCGCGCGATGCCGAGCGAGGAGACGAACAACAGGCCGCTGTCGAACCGACGGCTGGCGACCAATTCGCCCAGTGCATAGGTCGCGTCGCTACCCTGCGGCAACCGGCTGTTGCGGGTGAGCGGCGGTGCGTCGGCATCGGCATATTGGCTGTCGAGATTGCGCGTCTTCTGAAAGGTGCCGCCCAGATCGATCGTCCAGCCGCCAACCTTGCCGCGCACTGTCGCGCGTCCGCCGAAGATGTTGGAGCGGTTGATGTCTTTCTTGCCGAGCAGCGGGTTGTCGATATAGCCGCCCTCGGTAATGCCATAGCCGAGCACACGAATGCCCAGCGCGTCGTCGGCGATCGGCAGGTTGAGCACGCCGGCGAGATCGGCGCCCGGCGCGCCATGCCAGGTTGCCGACACGCCGCCGGTCAGCGACCCGCCCACCGCCGTGAGATCGGGTGTGTTGCGCACGATCCGGATGATCCCGCCCAGCGATCCGGCGCCATAGAGCGTCCCCTGCGGACCTTCGAGCACTTCGACCGCGCCGACGTCGTAAAGCCTGAGATCGGGATCGGGCGCGTTATAGGTCAGGCGCACGTCGCCGAAATACTGGCCGACGGTGGCCTGGGTGGGCCCGGTGAAGCTCGAATCGGCGATGCCGCGGATGAACAGCTTGTTGCGGCCGGCGCCGAGATAGGTCGACGAGACGGTGGCGACGCGTGAGACGATGGCGGCGGTGCCATTGTCGGCATCACGGCTCAGGTCCGCGCCGCCGATCACGGTGACCGCGCCAGGAAAGCTTTGCAGCCGCGTATCGCGCTTGCTCGCCGTCACGACGATGTCGTCCGCCGATTGCGGCGACGGCGCGGGCGCGGGCGACGCCGGACGCCTGGCGGCGATCGCGCGCGCTATCGGCTTGGCCTTGGGCAGCGGCGCCGGGACGATCCGCCAAACGCCCGGCATCGGCGATACCGCGCGTGCCGACGTGCCCTTCAGCAACAGCGACAGCGCGCGGCCGGCACCCATCGTGCCGCGCACCGCGGGCACCGGGCGGCTAAGCAAGCCGGGATCGCTCACCGCGACGACGATGCTGATGCGCGCCTGCGCACCGAGTGCCGCGATCGCCTGGCCGAGCGTCCCGGCGGGAATGTCGATCGCCTGATCCTTCGCCTCGGCCGGCGATGCGATCAGGCAGAGCCCCGCCAACGCCGCGGGGCCGGCGAAACCCCTCATGGTCCGGCGATCACCCACCCTTTGCCCGAACGACGCACATTCGCGCCGAGCAGGATGCCAAGGCGCGCCATGGTCGGTTCGACGCCACCGTCGAGCCGCACCACGCCGCGGAACGGCCGCCCCGCGGCGCTGTCGTTCACGCTTACCGGCACGCCGAGATTGCGCTGCAAATCGGCGGCGACGCGCGACAGCGGTGCGCCGTCATAGAAAAGCTGGCCGCTGCGCCAGGTGCCGACATCCGATGGCTTGACCATGCTCAGGCGACCGGTCCGCTGTCCCTTGGCAAGGACGAAGCGCTGGCCGGCGGGCACGTCGATACCCGCACTGCCCGGATCGACCACGACCATGCCCTCGCTCACCGCGAGATCGAGCGCGCCGCCGCCGGTGGTCACCTCGAACGTCGTACCGGCATCGACCAAGGTCGCGTCGGCGGTTTCCAGCCGGAACGGGTGCGCGGGATCGTGCCTGACCGTGAACAGCGCCTGGCCGTGTTCCATCCGCGCGAACCGCTGATCCTTGCGATCGAGCTGGATCCTGGTCTCGCCATTGAGTTCCAGCCGGGTGTCGGCGAGCGTTAGGGTGCGGCGCTCGCCGGCTGCGGTCTGCACCGAATAGAGATCGCGCGACGGCCAGGCGAGCCACGACCCCGCGGCGACCGCCAACGCGACCGACGCCGCCATCGCGCCGCCCAGCCAGCGGCGGCGCGTCGGTGCGATCGGGTGGTGAAACTCGGGCTCGGCCTCGGCCTCGACCGGCCAGGTTGCGCCGGTCAGCAGGTCATCGAAATCGCGATCGGCGGCGGCGATTTCGGCATAAGCGCGCGCGTGTGCGGCGTCCGCGGCAAGCCATGCCTCGAACGAATCCCAGCCATCGAAAGAGGGATCGCGCTGGCGGATCAGCCAGGCGATGGCTTCCTCCTCCATCTCGCGCGTCCAGTCGTTCATTGCCGCCTCCTGATAGCGAAGACGGAATCGGTGGGGTCAAACCTCATCGATCGACCTCCGATAGTCGAGCAGCGCGCGATAGGCGCGCCTGAGATCGGCTTCCACCGTGCTGAGGCTCACCCCCAAGTCGCGCGCGATGTCGCGTTGCTGGACGCCGTCGATACGGTGACGGCGAAAGATCGTCGCGGCGCGCGCGCCCAATCCGGCCAGCACCGCCTCCACGCCGGCCAGCGTTTCACGCGCGACCAGGCTGCGGTCGGGCGACGGCGCGTCGGACCGGTCGGGCTGGGTCGGGCCGGCGGCCTCGCTCCAATCCTGTTCGCGCCGCTCGGTCTGACGCCGCGAGCGGAAGCGATCGACCATCAAATTGTTCGCCGCGCGGTAGAGGTAGGACAAAGGCTGCGCGACCGGCCCGGCATCGGTGGTGGCAACGCGCACGTAAAGGTCCTGCAGCACGTCCTCAGCCGCATCGCCCGCACCGTGCGCGATCAGGAATCGCAACAGCTTCTCCCTGTTCGCGAGGATGACGGCCTGAAGGCCGGAGGGAGGAGCGTCGTCCATGGGCGGCGAAAAGGCATGTGAACCGGGAGGGAGGCGATGCCAGTACGGCCTGCGACGCCGCTTATCCAGCCCCTTCGGTCCGCCGAGCGTTTGTTACATGGCCTGGCTGAACAGACTCGCCGAGGGCAGCACCTCGCTGGCGCCCGAATGGCGCGTCACCGCGTAAGTGAAACCCGGAAGCAGCGCATAGGCGCCAACCCGGCCGTCCTGGCCGAGCGCAAGAAAACCGACCTGAAGCCCCTTGATCGCGTCGCCGCGCAGCTGGGCGATATGCCTGACCGCTTCCTCGCACGCCGCCTGGGGCGACAGGCCGGCGCGCATCGAGGCGACGACCCGCGCGGTGCCGGCGATCCGCGTCACTTCCTCGCCGACCCCTGTGGAAGCCGCGGCGCCCACCCCCTTTTCGAGGAACAGGCCGCATCCTGCCTGGGGCGAATCGCCGACGCGACCGCGCATCTTGAACGCCATGCCCGACGTCGTGCAGGCCGCCGCCATCGCGCCATCGCGGCCGCGGGCCATGATCCCGATCGTGTCGTGGTTGAGCTTCGAGCCCGGCGGTCCGGGAAGCTGGTTCTCGATATTCGCGACCGGCCGGTAGTTCGCGGTCTTGAGCCACTCGCGCCACGCCTTCTCGGCCTCGGGCGTGAGGAGGTTGGTGCGTTTCATGCCCTGGTCGAGCGCGAAGCGGGTAGCCCCCTCTCCCACCAGCAGCGTGTGCGGCGTCTTCTCCATGACGAGGCGCGCGACCGAAATGGCGTGGACGATATCTTCCAGCGCGGCGACCGCGCCGACGCCACCGCTCTCGTCCATGATGATCGCGTCGAGCGTCACATGCCCATCGCGGTCGGGATAGCCGCCATAACCGACCGAATGATTGGTCGGGTCGGCCTCGGGCACCTTTGCCCCGGCCTCGACCGCGTCGAGCGCCGTGCCGCCGGCCTTGAAGCGCGCCAGCGCGGCCTCGTTGGCGGCCTTGCCGAAATCCCAAGTGGAGAGGACGGCGGCCGGATCGGCCTCCGCTGCTCTGGCCGCGCCGGCCGCGAGCACGGCCGCCGCACCCACGCCCAATGCTCCGCGCCGTGAAATGCCGGTCATCCTTCGCTCCCCATGTTCATGATCGCGCTGCGCAGCTGGCGCACGGTGGCCTGGTCGGTGACGCGCCGCGGCCCCGTCGCAAAGCCGAGCCGCAGCGTGGCGGCATCGGGTTCGGCGCCGATCATGCTGGCAGATCCATGGACCTCTCGCACGCCAGTGGTTGCGATGATACGCGTGACATTGTCCGGCTTCACACCCGACCCGGCGATGATCGACAGACGCTCTCCCGCCGCGGCAACCATCGCCGCGAGCGTCGCCATGCCGTCGATCGCGGTCGGCGCACCGCCCGAACTCAATATCTTGTCGTACCCGAGTGCCGCCGCCTCGCGTACCGCGGCGACGGGATCGGGAACGAGATCGATCGCCCGGTGCAGCACGATCGTCGTGTCGCGCGCGGCGTCTCGAAATCGCGCCAAAGCCTCGCGGTCGAGCCCACTATCGGGCCTCAGCGCGCCAACCACCACGCCGGCGGCGCCGCGCGCGATGGCCCAGCCGATCTCCTCGATCATCAACGCCAGGTCGCTCTCGCCGTAAACGAAGCCGCCCGCGCGCGGGCGGACCATCATATGGATCGGACAGCTTGTCCGCAGCGCATGGTCGAGCAAGGCAGCGGACGGCGTCAAACCGCCGAGTTCGAGCGCCGAGCACAATTCGATCCGATCCGCCCCGCCGGCGACGGCCGCATCGACCCCAGCGGCGTCATCCACGCATATTTCCAGGATCGCGCTCACCGGCCCGTTCCTAGAGACGTTGGCCAAATCTTGCCAGCGTCCGCCGCCAAAACAGATGGCGCGGTCATTTCGGGGCGAACCGCCGTCAGCTGTTGGAGGTCAACCAGTTACGGCGCATTGCGTCTTCCTGGCCCTGCCGCGCACAGACCGGCTGCATCTTCTTCTCACTGCGCGTTGTCGGCGGGCACGGCGAAATTGCCGCCATCCAACGAATTGTCGAACGCCGCATTATTGTCATCGCTCGTCTCGTCGCTGACGAACGTGTTGTCCGCGGTGATGTTGGTGGTGTCCTGCTTGCTGCAGGCGGCGACCAGCGCCATCAGCATCAGCACGCCTCCATGTGCGATGATTTTTTTCATATCATTCTCCCTCTGCTTGTTTGATCCGTCGGCACGCCTCACGATCGGGCGGGCCGGTATGTCGGGTCGCGCGCGTCGATCGCCGCCTGCCAGACGCGCAGCACGTTCCCGCTCCACAATTTGTCGATATCGGCAGCGCCATACCCGCGCCGCCGGAACTCCGCGGTGACGTTGGGCAATTCGCCTTCGTCCGACCAACCGACAACGCCGCCGCCATGATTGAAATCGGACGACAGCGCGACATGGTCGATGCCGATCCGTTTCACCGCATAATCGACCGCGTTGACGAGATCGGCGACACTGGCCTTCGGTTCCTTGCCGACGATGTCGTGGAAGCGGCGGTCGTAGTCGGCCTGCTTGTCCGGCGGCAGCACCGTCCCGCCCGCGGGCGAAAGGCCGAAGTCGCGCTGCAAATCGGCGACCGCCTTGAGCGTTTCGGACGAGCGCGCGCGCAGATAGGCGCTGAACGCGTTGATCGCGATCACCCCGCCTTTGTCTTTCAACCTATCGAGCTGCGCATCGGTCAGGTTGCGGCTGGTATCGACCAGCGACCGGACGTCAGAATGCGTCGCGATGACCGGCGCGCGGCTCAGGGCGAGGACCTGGTCGAACGCGGCATCGGACAATTGCGAGACGTCGATCAGAATGCCGAGATCGTTGAGGCGCTTGACCGCCGATCGACCAAGCGGTGACAGCCCGCCATTCTCCGTCGGCCGATCGCCGAATTGCAGCGCCGGACGCGACGAATCGGCGAACTGGTTGTGGCCGGCATGGACGAAGCCGAAGATGCGGACGCCGCGACCGTACCAATGGTCGATCTGGTTGAGATCATCGCCCAGCGGCCAGGCATTGAGCAGGCTCTCGATCAGCGCGAACCGCCCGCTTGCCGCGATGCGGCGGACATCGGCCGGCGAGCGCGCGAGCTCGGCGCGGCCGGGATTGCGGTCGACGATGGCGTGGATCGCGGCATCGCGTTGGCGCAGGTCGGCCTGGGCTCGTGCCAGCGATGCAGGGTCGCGTGGCCCCTGCGGCACGAACAAAGCGATCGCCGCGGCGCTCAGCCCGCCCTTCCGTGCGCGGTCGAGGTCGAATTGCGAGCTGGGGTCCGACAGGCCGGTCCAGCCGGACTCGGTCGCCGACTTGGGAAGATCGAGATGCGGATCGATCGTCAGCGTCTGCGCCTCGAGCGGTGCCGCAAGGACCAGCAGTCCGGCGAACAGAGGGAGTCTGCGCATCGCTTTGATCCTCATTGCAGTTGCGGATAGCCGGCCGCGACGGCATCGCGTTCGAGATGACGCAGGACGCCGAAGCGGTGGACCGAAGCGGGCCGGATATCGGCCAGGAACAGCGCATCGCGTGCCTGGGCTAGCGACGGGTCGGCGACGACGTCGGCGAGCGCAGCGCGCAAGGCGGCGACCGTTGCGCGATCGGTGGCGAGTGAGGTGACGAATGGCGGCGCGGGGGAAGATGGCGTCCTGGCAAGCACGCGAAGCCCCACCATGACCTCGGGCTCGTACCGCCGGAGCGCGGCGAAAGTGACGGCATCGATCGCGGCGACATCGGCATCGCCCCAGATCAGCGCACTCACGCTCGCGCGATGCGATCCGGTCTCGACGACCTCGCCGAAGAAGGGACGCCCCTGGGCGAGCCCGGCGACGGTCGCGCGAAAGAGGTTGAACCCGGTGTTCGACCGGCGCGAGTTGATCGCCGCGCGACGGCCGAGATAGTTGATCAACGCCGGCGCGCTGTCGTCGCGACGCGTGACGATATAGCTCAGATGCTGACCGACATCGCAATCGGGAACGTCATAGACCGGGATGCCGATCACGCGCAGCGCCAAATCGGGCTCGCTGACCAGCGGATAGCCGCACGCCTGACCGAACAGCAAATTGGGGTCGCGCCAGACCTGGTCGATCGGGCGCGAGCGGTCGAGCGCGAGCGGCGCGTCGATACCGCACGCTCGAAGTGCAGCAGACAAAGCCGCCCAGATCGCGTCGTTGGCGTCATATTGGCGGGGATGGTCATACATCCCGAGCGATGCGATCAGCCGGGTCATCCGATAGCCTCCTGATGGGGATGAGTGAGCGTGTCGTGCAAGCGGAAAGCGAAGCGGCGCAGGATCTCGCCATAGGACCGATAGGCCTGCGCCGGTGCGGCGGTCAGGCGTTTGGCGTGGTGGCGCTGATAGGCCGGCAGTCGGTACCAGGCGAGGTCGGGACGCTCGTGATGCGCGGCGTGGAAATGGTTGTTGAGGAATAGCAGGCCGAGCAGGCCGCCACGCTCGACCGTCGCCGCGCGAGCCCGACCGGGCAGATCGGCGCGGTGCTCGACAAACGAGCGTAACAGGGTCAGCGCCACGCCGGGATAGACGATGAAGAGCAGATAGCGGCCGAGCCCGAAACCGGTCCATTCGAGCCAGACGATGAGCAGGCCGGCGGCGGCCAAATGCGGCAGCCAGTCACCGGCAACCTCGCGGGGACTTGTCCGCAACCGCCGAGCCTCGTCATGGGCGAGCTCCAGGACGGCAACGAGCGGGCCGATCAGCAGGCGGCCAGCCAGCGTCGCCTGGAGCTTTGCCAGCCATCGCCATGCCGTCCCTTCCGCCTTCAGATAGCGGGATTCGGGGTCGTGCCGCGGATGCGTGATCCACTCGCTGGCATGGTGTGCGAGATGGCTGCGCCGATAAAGCGCGTAGGGTAAATAGAGCGAGAGCGGCGCGAAACCGATCGCATCGTTGACCCAGCGCCAGCGGGTCGGATGGCCATGGATGGTTTCATGCTGGAGCGAGCTTTGCCAGGCGACTAACCAGGCGCCCGCAAGCGCGATGAGCGGCATCGGCAGCATCGCGTGCCACCAGGTGAGCGCCAGCCAGCCGGCATAGATCGCTCCCGCCAGCCAGACCGTAGGCCATTCGACCGATCGCCTCTCATTGCGCCTTGAGCGGCGGCGCTGTCGGGAAGCGCTACGCATCAGGCCGGCTGCTTGACGGTGCGAAGATAGGGTCGCGCGGCATGCCAGCCGTCGGGAAATAGCGCGCGTGCGGCTTCGTCACCCACCGACGGGACGATGATCACGTCCTCGCCGTGCCGCCAATTGGCGGGCGTGGCAACCTTATGCCGGTCGGTCAGCTGCAGGCTGTCGATGGTCCGCAGGATTTCGTCGAAATTGCGCCCGGTCGAGGCCGGATAGGTCAAGGTCAGCCGCAGTTTCTTGCTTGGATCGATCACCAGCACGGTCCGCACCGTCGTCGTATCCGATGCCCCCGGATGGATCAGGTCGAGCAGCTCCGAGACCTTGCGATCATGATCGGCGATCAACGGGAAATTGAGCGCGTGCCCCTGGGTTTCGGCGATATCGCTGGCCCAGCGCTGGTGACTGTCGACCGGATCGACCGACAGGCCGACGACCTTCACCCCTCGCCGTTCGAATTCCGGTTTCAGCGCCGCGACCGCTCCCAGCTCAGTCGTGCAGACGGGGGTGAAATCCTTGGGATGCGAGAACAGGACAACCCAGCTGTCGCCCGCCCAGTCGTGGAAGTCGAACGGCCCGATGGTCGAATCCTGGGAAAAATCGGGAACCTGATCTCCGAGCTTCAACGACATGGCGATTCTCCTTCGCCCTCAATACTCCATCAATTCAGTAGGAATTAAAGATACCAAATCTCTGCCGTAGACAAGCTGCCGTTTTTGCGGGGCGAAGTGGCACCGGCCGGCAAACCGAGTCCCAGCGGAAACTGCTTCAGCCGTCGATGCTGTTCCGGTTCACGGCAGGTCGAGGGAGGCGACTGGTATGCGTCGCCCCGCAAAGCCCGCAATATTGGCTCAGGATCGGCAGTGGCATGACGGCGACCGACTACCTCAGCCCTACGGCCAGCTAGAAGGTCTGCCCGTCCGTATCCACCCAGCGAGACGCGAAATGCGATGCGCAAGCTATCGCACATTGCCAAACCGTCACGTCTAATTTATCTTATCAATAATACTAGAATAATCAGAACGTCGAGGGGATGGCTATGTGGGCGGTAAGGCTGTTGTGGATCTGCTTGTTGGGCGCGTGCGCGTTTCAGGGGGCTCCGGCGCTGGCACAGCGGACTGCGCTGTCGACTAACGAAACCCTCTACCCCCGTCTGGTTCGCCTGTCGCGCAGCAGCGCCGGCAAGGGACGGCTCGTCGCCAGCGTGACCAGCTTTCCGTCGGGCCATGGCGAGGAGCAGATTTTCGCCAGCGAACGATAGCGGCCATACCTTCTCGAGAGTGGGCACGATCAACGACGCCGATTTCGCCACGGGGCTGTGCTGTGGCACGCTGTACGAATTGCCGCAATCAGTCGGTGCGCTCGACGCCGGGACATTGTTATGGGCGGGGTCGGTCGGCGGCGACACACCGGGCGCGCCGATGCAGATCAAGATCTTTCACAGCGCCGATCGCGGCGCGACCTGGACCTATCTGTCGAACTGCCTGACCGCCACGGCGAACCGCAGCGTGGGTGGATTGTGGGAACCCGAATTCGCCATCGCCGCGGATGGCTCGCTGGTGTGCCTCTATTCCGACGAGACCCAGGCTGGGCATTCGCAAGTGCTGCGCCTGACGCGCTCGACCGACGGCCACAATTGGAGCGCCCCGACCGATGTCGTGTCGAGCGGAGTCGCTGCCGACCGGCCCGGCATGGCGATCGTGCGACGCCTGCCATCGGGCCGCTTTTTCATGACGTTCGAATTGTGCGGCCCCGCCGCGTGCACCGTCTTCTACAAGACATCGGCTGACGGGTCGGGGCCATGGCGGACATTGCCGGCGCCAGTACAGATCAACGCGCCACCGAGGACCAGCAACGTCTGCCAGAATTATTCATCCCCGCTGCTGCCGTCGGGGGATGGCCTGACCTTGCTCGGCCTGGCGACCGACTATGACGTCGTGGCCGGCGTCCGCAGCTGCAAGACCTTCTTCGCCGCGGCCGCGACGACCGTTGCCTCGACGCTGACCGGCGGCGCGATCAACGCCGCGCGCGGTCAGGCCGCCACCAGCGTCATCACCATCGAGCCCGGCGGCGGCTATCGCGACACCGTCAAGCTGAGTGTCTCGGTCCCCAGCTACAGCGGATCGATCAGCCCCTCCACGCTCAGCTTCGCCGATGGCGCATCGCATAGCGCAGCGCTGACGGTGCCGGGGGCCACGGCCGCTGCCGCGATGCTGCCGATCATGATGCTGGGTGGGGCCGGACTAGCGTTCCGTCGCGACCGCAGGATGCTTCCGCTGCTCGGCGCCGCCCTCGTGCTCGGATCGTGCGGCGGTGGCGGCACGGGCGGGAGCATTGGTGGCGGATCGGGCACCGGCACGACCCCGCCGCCGGTCACGACCTACAACGCGACGGTGACGGCGACCGACACGGTCGATTCGTCGATCACCGCGAGCATCGTCATCCCCGTGACGATCACCGGCTGACGGCGGTTAGCGCCCGAGACCGTGCCCCGCGGCAAAGCGCAGGAACAATTCGGGCCAGTCATGCGCCGGTTCGGTCGCGGGCAAACCGACCCCGAAACCATGGCCGCCGGTTTCGAACAAATGCATCGCGACACTGCGCCGCGCAGCGAGCATCGCCTGGTACATCAACAGGCTATTCTGGATCGGCACGGTCCTGTCGTCGGCGCTTTGTGCCAGGAAGACCGGGGGCGTCTCCGCCCCGACCCGATGCTCGACCGAATAACGGTCGGTCGTCGCAGCGTCCGCCGCCTTGCCGATCAGGGCGTCGCGCGAGCCGGTATGCGTCAGGCCGGGACGCATCGTCACGACGGGATAGAGCATGGCGGCAATGTCGGGCCGCGCAGTCTCGCGATCGGCCGCATCGATCGGATCATAGACCCGCTCGGCAAAGCGCGTCGCCAGCGAGCCGGCGAGATGACCGCCCGCCGAAAAGCCGAGCACGGCCAATCGGTCGCGGGCGACATCGAAGTGCGCCGCCCCCGCGCGGATCAGCCGCATCGCCCGCTGCGCATCCTGCAGGGGAACGTCGGCTTGCCTTGTCCAACCTTCGGCCGGGAGGCGATAGACCAGAACAAAGGCTGTAATGCCGCGCGCGTTGAGCCAGGCGGCCTGGCGCATGCCTTCATTGTCGAACGATTCCCACACATAGCCACCGCCCGGGATCACCAGCACGCCGGTGCCGTTCGGCCGCGCGGCTCGGCACACGATCAACATCGGATCGCCCACGCCGGTAATGCCGCGATCGGGCCGGGCCGCCGTGCCGTCATCCTTGACCTGCAGCGCGAGCGGCGCGGTCCAGCCCGGCGCGCGGCCGGGCCACAGGCGGACCAGTACGCCGCCGAGCGGCGCGGTGGTCGCGGCGCAGGACGTGGCGAACGACACGGTCGCGCCTCCCGCCAGCGCCAGTAAGGTACGGCGGTCGAGCATCCGGCTGTCGGTAACCATGAGCTTCAGCCCAGCGCGGCGACGAACGCGCGGGCGCGGGCCCCGACCTCGCTCGCCGGCATGCCCGGTTTGTAGAGCGCCGAGCCGAGTCCGAATCCGGCGGCGCCGGCCTCGCGCCACGATGCCATGCCTTCGGGGACGATGCCACCGACCGGGAGCACGCGCAAATTGGCGGGCAGAATCGCGCGCATCGCCTTGAGCACCGTCGGGCTGGCGGCTTCGGCGGGGAACAGCTTGAGCGCGGTGGCCCCGGCGTCGATCGCGGCGAGCGCTTCGCTGGGCGTGGCGATGCCGGGCAGCGACACCAGCCCGGCCGTGGCGGTCGCGCGGATCACGTCGATATTGGTGTTGGGCGAGATCACCATCCGCCCACCGGCATCACGCATCGCCGCGACCTGATCGACGGTCAGCACGGTACCCACGCCGATCATCGCGCGATCCCCCAGCGCCGCCGCCAGCCGGGCAACGCTGTCGAGCGGATCGGGCGAATTCATCGGCACTTCGATCAGGGTGAAGCCGGCCGCGACCAGTTCCTCACCGATCGCGACGACCTCATCGGGTCGTACGCCGCGCAGGATGGCGATCAACGGACAGGCGGCGAAGGCGGTGTCGAAAGCGGCAAGCGAGGTCACGAGAGGAATGCTCCTATCCGGGAAATGCCGGCGACGAACGCGGCATGGCTGTCGATGATCGTCGCGGCGCGGCCATTGGTCTCGACCGCGGCGGCGTAGAGACCGCCGAGGATCGGGTCGGCCAGGATATAGGCCGTGTCGAACGACTTTGTCGCGATGCGCGCGGCGACGTCGGCGCCGATGATCAATCCGCTGGCGAACGAGGCGGCGTCGGCATCGTCGCGCAGACCCAGCAGCTTTGCCGCGCGGATGCCGAACAGCGACGCGGTCAAATCGCGCTTCGCTCCTTCGCGCACGCCGTCGAGAAACGCATCCCCGAGCACGACGTCGGCGCCGAGTTGCGCCGAGAGGATGCCGTGCGCCCGGACCAGGGCGAACAGCTCGCCGGTCATCGCGGTGGTGAAATGCGCGATCCGCCCACCCGCCATATCGGCCCATTTGCAATGCGTGCCGGGTTGGACGAGCAGCGCGTCGGGCGGTGCCAGCCCGGCCGCGACCGCACCCAGCAATTGCACTTCCTCGCCGCGCATCACGTCACCGCGCGTTCCGTCCTTGAACGAGACGCCGGGAACGATCGCGGTACGGTCGTCGATCCGCAGCAAGTGATCGCCAAGGTCGGCCCAGCCCGCCGGCGCCGCCACATAGGGCGCCTCGCGCCAGCCGATCGTCGATCCGACCATCCCCGCCATCAACACCGGCAGGTCGCCGAACCGCGTGCGGATCGCGGCCAGCTCGCCGGCGAAATCGCTGACCGCGGTCACCCCCAAAGCATCGCGCTCGGTCGCGGCGACCTTGCCGTCCTCGATCCGATAGACACGCCGGTTGGTCGTGCCCCAGTCGATCGCGAGTAGCGGTCCGGCGGTCATGCCGTCACCACCAGATCGCATAGAGCGCGATCAGGATCGCGACGATCAGGCCCGCGGCGACGTTGAACCCCATGGTCGTACGGAACGAGACCCCCCGCATGGTGATCAGATTGCTCTCGGCGCGCGCGGGACGGAGCAGCGAGACGATCACCGCCAGCGCCAGCGCGATCGCGAAGACGATCGACATGCGGTTGATGAACGGGATGGTGTTGAGCGCCGCCGAGCCGCCCCAGGCCGAGGGAAACCAGAAGACGAAGCTGACCACCACCGACGCGATCGCACCGACCAGCGCGCCCATCTCGGTCGCGCGCGGCCAGAACAGCCCGAGCAGGAAGATCACCGTGATCCCCGGGGTCACGAAGCCCGAAAATTCCTGGATATACTGAAAGGCCTGATCGAGGCTGCCGAGCAACGGCCGCGCCGTCAGCATCGCGATGACGATCGCCGCCGCCGCCGTGATGCGGCCGATCAGCACCAGATGCTTTTCATGCTCAACCGATCCGCCCGCGTCCTCGGCGCGGGTCCGGACTCGCTTGAACTTGGCGTAGATGTCGAGCGTGAAGATCGTCGCGATCGAATTGATCTTGGACGCGGTCGACGCGATGATCGCCGCGACCAGCGCCGCGAAGACCAGGCCGAGCAACCCGGTCGGCAACAGCCGCATCATCGTCGGATAGGCCTGGTCGGGCTTGGTCAATCCCGGCGCCAGCACCACCGCGGCGATGCCCGGCAGCACGATGATCACCGGCATCAGCAATTTGAGGAAGCCGGCGAACACCACGCCGCGCTGCGCCTCCGACAGGCTCTTGGCCGCCAGCGCGCGCTGGATGATATATTGGTTGAACCCCCAATAGCTGAGGTTGGCGATCCACATCCCGCCGACCAATACCGCGACGCCCGGCAGATCCTTGTAATGCGGATTGTCGGGCGACAGGATCATGTCGAAATGGTCGGGCACGCGCCGCGTCAGCTCGGTGAAGCCGGCGATGATGCCGGCATCGCCACCGATCTTGCTGAGCGTCAGCCAGGCGATGACGAGCCCGCCGAGCACGAGCAACGTAACCTGGACGATATCGGTCAGCGCCACCGCCTTGAGCCCGCCGCGCAGCTGATAGAGCAAGGCAAAGGCACCGAGCCCGATCAGCGCCACGTCCTGGTTGACCCCGGTCACCTGCGTCACCGCGATCGACCCGAGCCAGATGATCGAGGTCAGGTTCACGAACACGTAGAGGATCAGCCAGAACACCGCCATCACGGTGCGGATGGTCGGCCCGAACCGCTGTTCGAGGAATTGTGGCATCGTGTAGATCTGGTTGGCGAGGAAGATCGGCAGGAACCATTTGCCGACGATCAGCAACGTCGCCGCCGCCATCCATTCGTACGATGCGATGGCGAGCCCGATGGCATAGCCCGACCCCGACATGCCGACGATCTGTTCGGCCGAGATGTTGGCCGCGATCAGCGAGGCGCCGATCGCCCACCAGGGAAGATTCTTGGAGGCGAGGAAATAATCCGACGAATCCTTGGCATGCCCCGCCTTCTCGCGACTGACCCATTGCGCGAGCCCGAAGATGCAGACGAAGTAGATCACGACGACCGCAATATCGATGGTGGCGAGCTGCATGCGCTTTCCCTTCCCCTCCGGCCCCTCGCTCGCTATGTCGAATTAAGCGCTCGGCCAATTATATGATCTATGGTATCTAACAGCGCTTTCGGGGAGTATGCAAGCAATGTCGACCGATCCCGATCATGTCCGCACCTCCCTGGGGCGCAACCTGACCTATGGACTGCTCGACTCGCTGGGCAAATCGATCGTCACCGGCGGTTATGACGCCAAGCCGTTCCCGACCGAGGCGGAGCTGTCGAAGCAGCATGGCGTCAGCCGTTCGGTGACGCGCGAAGCGGTCAAGATGCTGACCGCCAAGGGATTGCTCAGCGCGCGCCCGCGCCAGGGGACGATCATCGAGCCGGCAAGCGCCTGGAACCTGTTCGACCCCGATGTGCTGCGCTGGCTGCTCGACCGCAAATTCTCGATCGAACTGCTGCGCAATTTCAGCGAGTTGCGCAGCGCGATCGAACCCGCTGCGGCCGCGCTGGCGGCAGTGGCCGCCGACCAGGCCGGGCTCACCCTGATCCGCGCGGGCTATGAGCGGATGAAAGCCGCCGAGGCGGGCGACGACGACACGCTGGAGGCCGATATCGCCTTTCACCTGGCGATCCTGCGCGCGTCGGCCAACCCGTTCTTCGCGCAGTTCCGCGACGTGGTCGCCACCGCGCTCAGGACATCGATCCGCTTCACCAACCGCATCCAGGGCCGCACCGCCGATCTCGAGGCGCACCGCGCGGTGCTGGTCGCGATCGAGGCGCGCAAGCCCGAGGTGGCGCGCAAGGCGATGGCCAAGATCATCGAAGAAGTGATGGCGCTGATCACCAAACCCCCACAGACCTGAGCCTTATCCGGCCGGCGGAAGCGTGGCGACCACGCCCTTGGGCGCGCGGGCATTGGCGCGGATCAGGTCGGTCTCGCGCTGGCGATACGGCGTGCCGTCGCTGCGGAACACTTCGTGGAACCAGATGGTCGGCTCGCTGAGCATCTGCCAGCTGTCCCACGGCAACCGCGTCTGCGTCTTGCCGTCGACAAATCCCCAATTGATCATCGCGACATTGTATTTCTTGCCGATCGGCAGCGATCCGTCGAACGTCGATCCGTTGCCGCGCGCCATATATTCGGTGCACACACGGGGCGGCCCCAGGCGGCCAATTGCTTGACGCGGTGCTCGAACGTCTCCGGCCAATTATAGTCGTGAAAGGTGACAACGTCGGAATCGCCGAGCTGCAGCTTTTCCATCGGGGTCAGCTTGCCGCCGCGATCGGGCATGACCAGCGATTGCAACGCCGCGCCATAAGCGATCACCGTCGCTGAAACGCCGGCGTTGTTGGTCAACGTCACCGCGGGCACCGACCGTCCATCGGGCAACCGGCCGAAGTTCGATTGCCGCGCCTCCGCCGCCATCGCGGGCGTGGCGACGCCGATCAGCAGTGCGGCAAGGGCTAGCGAACGCAGCGCCATGTCAGTCTCCTTCATCCGGGGTAGCGATAGGGGGCAGTTCCGCGACAACCGGGATCGACTTCGAACAGGCATCCCGCCTGCGGCTCATCGACGCCATCGGCGGCGGAAGTCACGAACATTCGGTCGAGCGCGTCGCCGGCGAACGTCACATTGGTGATCTGCGAGGCGGGCAGCGCGACGGTCCGCTCGCGCCGGCCCGCCGGATCGAACCGCGCCACGCACGACGCGCCCCAGCAAGCCACCCATAAATGGCCGTCGGCATCGATCGTCATGCCGTCAGGATGCCCCCAGCCGGGTTCGAACACGATATGCGGTTGGCGCGGACCGAGGGCGCCATCGTCATCGATCGCATAACGGAAAATGGTGTCGAGCGCGGTATCGGTGTGGAACAGGAACCCGTCGCCGATCGCGGGGCCGTTGGGAATCGTATAGCCATCCTCGATCCGCGCGACCCGGCCGTCGGGATCTAGCCGATAGAAGGCGCCGCTCGGCCGATCGCAGCTCAACGGCATCGATCCCGCCCAGATGCGCCCGGCGGCGTCGGCCTTGGCATCGTTGAAACGATTGCCGTCGCGCTCGGGCTCGGGCGCGGCGATCGGCTCGATTACCAGCGGATCGAGCGACAGCGCGACGAACGCGCGACCCAGGCCGGCGACGAACCCGCCCCGCTCGCGCTCGACCAGCCAGCCGATCGTGTCGGGCATCGCCCAGCTGGCAACCGCGTCGCTGGCGAGATCGAGGCGATTGACGCGGGCGCCGAGAATATCGACCCAATAGAGCGCGGCGTCGCGGGCCGACCACAACAGCCCCTCCCCCAGCCGGTCGCGACGGTCGCGGTTGATCACGCGGATGTCGGCCATCAGTGGCTGTCCCGGGGAAGCCCGCGTTGCGCGATGCGCTGATATTTTACCGCGGGTTCGAGCAGCGCGCCGGTGTCGAACTGCCCCGTCAAACCGCGCTGAATCTCCTGCCATGGCGTCTGCGAAACCGGCGTGATGTCGCGCTCGACCTGGGCGAGCTCGGCGCGGCGGCGATCGAGTTCCTGATCGTCGACCAGCATGTTGGCGGTGCGCTGTTCCAGGTCGATCCTGACGATATCGCCGGTCCGGAGCAGCGCCAGACCGCCACCGATCGCGGCCTCGGGCGACGCATTGAGGATCGATGGGCTGGCGCTGGTGCCCGATTGCCGGCCGTCGCCGATGCACGGCAGCGCGTGGATACCGTCGCGGATCAGCGCGGCGGGCGGACGCATGTTCACCACTTCCGCCCCGCCGGGATAGCCGACCGGCCCCGCGCCGCGCATCACCAGGATGGTGCGGTCGCCGACGCCGAGCGCCGGATCGTCGATCCGATGGTGATAGTCTTCGGGCCCGTCGAACACGACCACTGGCCCTTCGAAGGCGTTGGGATCGTCGGGGTTGGACAGATAGCGTGCGCGATATTCGTCGGACACGACTGACAGCTTCATGACCGCGCCCTCGAACAGATTGCCCTTGAGCAGGATCAGCCCCGCCTCGGACTGGAGGGGCCGATCGAACGGGCGGATCACGTCCTCGTCGGCGATCCACGCGTCGCCGACATTTTCCGCGACGGCACGACCATTGGCCGACAGTGCGCCGCCGTCGAGCAGGCCGGCGCGATAGAGTTCGCCCATCACCGCCGGCACGCCGCCGGCACGGTAATAATCCTCGCCCAGATACTCGCCGGCGGGCTGAAGGTTAACTAGCAGCGGGATGTCCGCGCCCATTTCCTCCCAGTCGGCCAGGGTCAGTTCGACCCCGATATGCCGCGCGATCGCGTTCAGATGGATCGGCGCGTTGGTCGATCCGCCGATCGCGGAATTGACCCGGATCGCGTTGAGGAACGCCTGGCGCGTCAATATGTCCGAGGGCTTGCGATCGGCCTTCACCATCTCGACGATCTGGCGTCCGGTTTCCCAGGCGCATTCCTGGCGGTCGCGATACGGCGCCGGGATCGCCGCCGACCCCGGCAGTGACATACCGAGCGCCTCGGTCAGCGAATTCATCGTCGTCGCGGTACCCATCGTATTGCAAAAGCCGGTCGAGGGCGCCGACGAGGCGACGAGCTTGATGAAACCGGCATAATCGATCTCACCCGCGGCGAGCATTTCGCGC
>DASVNU010000072.1:0-3650 GCA_036383655.1 Sphingomonas sp.
GCGATTGCCAACCCCCGCGCTGCAGGAACTAATAAATCCTCCCCCGCCCGGGGGTGGTGGCGCGCGACGCGCGTCGGAGGGGGAGGAAGCCCAACGATAGCTGAGGCCGTCCGCCCCCTCCGTCAGCCTACGGCTGCCACCTCCCCCTGGCGGGGGAGAATTGGAATCCGCGACCTGCAAATTGGTCCGAACGCTACTGCAACGTCGTGCTGTCGAGATTGACCTTGTCCGCCGGGATCACCTCGACGTTCGGATATTTCTTCCTGAGGTCGTCGAGGAACAGCTTCGCGTCGCCGACGACAATGATGCTGGCATTGGTCGGATCGAGCAGCCGCTGCGCGACCCGCTGCACCGCCGCCGCGTCGACGCCCTCGATCTTGGGGGTGAACGCCTTGAGTTCGGACAAAGGCACATTCTCGACGACATAATCGCCCAGCACGCCGGCGATGCCGCCGGTCGTCTCGGTATCGCGGCCGAAATCGCCGATCAGCACCGCCTTGCGCGAGGCGAGTTCGTCGTTCGGCACCGGCGCCGACCCCATGCCCTTCATCGTATCGATGATCAGCCCCACCACTTCGGGCGCCGAGGGGTTCTTGGTCTGGGTATTGGCGGCGACATAGCCCGGCTGGCGCCGCGCCGCGATGCCGCTGCCAGCGCCATAAGCGAGCCCGCGCTTGATGCGGATTTCCTGGTTGAGCCGCGACGAGAAGCCGACGCCCAGGGTCGCGTTGGCGACGCTGGCCGCGTAGAAATCGGGGTCGCTGCGCGCGATGCCCGGCCGCGCCACGACAACCCCTGCCTGGCCGGCATTGGGCATGTCGACGACGATGATCCGCGGCGTCGCATTGGCGAGATCCGCCTTGGGTGCTGCCGCGCCCGTGGCCTTCGCCTGCCAGCTACCGAAATTGGTCTCGGCGAGCGCCTTGGCGGCGGCGGGCGTTATGTCGCCGACCATGACCAGCGTCGCGCGGCCCGGCGCCCAGGTGCGGGCATAAGCGGACTGAACGTCGCTTCGTGTGATCGCCTTGAGCGATGTCGGCGTGCCGGTAATCGGATGGCCATAAGGCCCGCCGCCCATCACCGTGCGCGCCGCGACCAGCGAGGCGAGACGGCCCGGATTCTTGAGCTGGACCTGGACGCCGTCGATCGTCTGCGCGCGATCACGCTCGATTTCCTCGGGCGCGAACACCGGGTTGCGCGCGACGTCGGCGAGCACCGTCATCGCCGGGGCGATCTGGTCCGACTTGACCTCCAGCGTCACCGCCGCGGCGTCCCAAGCCACGGCCGAACTGATCGATCCGCCGAGCTTCTCGACCTCGTTGGCGATCTGCGTCGCCGATCGCGTCCTGGTGCCCTTGGTCATCAGATCGGCGGTCAGGCTGTTGAGCCCTGCGCGGTCCGCCGGGTCGGCGGCGCCACCGCCATTGGCGAGGATCTGCGTGGTGATCAGCGGCAGGTCGTGCTTCTCGACCACGATCAGCTTCAGGCCGTTGGCCAGCGTCATCGTCACCGGCGCGGGCAGCGCCGCGACCACCGGCTTGCCCGGCGCGGGCACGGCGACGCGCTCGGCATCGCTGGCCGGCTTGATCACCTCGACATTGCCCGGCGTTTTGAGCTCGGCAACCTCGACCGAGTCCGCGACTGCGATCTTGTCGCCCTTCGGTCCGTCCTTGGGCGCCATTTCGGCGGGCATGTAATTGATCAGCGCCGAGCCATTGTCGGTCAGATATTTGCGCGCGACACGCTGGATGTCGGCGGCGGTCACCTTGCCGATCGCGGCGAGCTGCTTGTCGGCGGCGGCGGGATCGCCGTCGATGATCACCGATCGCGCGATCGTCGATGCTTTGCCGTCGGCGGTCTCGCGGCTTTCGATCGTCGCGGTGATCAGCTGGTTCTTGGCGCGCGTGAGTTCGGCCGGGGTGACCAATGTATCGCGGGCGCGGGCGACTTCGGCGCGCAACGCCTTCTCGCCGTCGGCGACGCTCTTGCCGTCGCCCATCGTCGCGGTGACGACGAACGAGCCGGTGCCCTGCTTGGTGTCGAGGAAGCTATTGGCCGATTGCGCGAGCTGATCGCGATAGACCAGATCCTGATACAGCCGCGAGCTGTCGCCGCGCGACAAGATCGCATCGAGCAGGGTCAGCGCCGGAATGTCGGCATTGTTGTCGGACGGCACCTGATAGCTGATCAGCACCGCGGGCAGCGGCGTGTTGGGCTCATAGACCGTATAGCGGGTCGCACTGGTGCGCGGCGGCTCGGCGACGGTCACGCGCGGGATCGGGCGGTCGGGCCGCTTGATGCCGGCGAAATATTTGTCGACCCATTGGTCGAACTGCGCCGGATCGAAATTGCCGGCGACCACCAGCACCGCATTGTCGGGTCGGTAATAAGTCGCATGGAACGCGCGGACATCATCGATCGTCGCGGCTTCGAGATTCTCCAGGCTGCCGATCCCGGGTCGCGCATAGGGATGCACGCGGTAGCTGATCTCGGGATAATAGATCGAATAGAGCTTGCCATAGGGCGTCGCCAGCGTGCGCAGGCGCAGTTCCTCCTTCACCACGTCGCGCTCGGACGCGTAGCTGACCGGCTCGACCACCAGGCTCGCCATGCGATCGGCCTCGGCGAACAGCAGGCGTTCGAGATGGTTGGCCGGGACCACCTCGTAATAATTGGTGTAATCGTCGTTGGTCGAGGCGTTGTTATAGCCGCCGACATCCTCGGTCAGGCGGTCGAAATTCTCCGACTTCAAATTCTTCGTCGCCTTGAACATCAGATGTTCGAACATGTGCGCGAAGCCCGACTTGCCCCTGGGATCGTCCTTCGAGCCGACATCGTACCAGACCTGGACCGAGACGTTGGCGGTCTTGGTGTCGTGGATCGCATAGACGCGCAGGCCATTGGCGAGCGTGCGGACGGTATAGGCGATCGGCTTGACGGCGGTTGCGCTCGATGCCGTGGCCCTTGGCGCGGGCTTCCTGGCCGGCGGCGCGGCGGTGGCGGCAAGGGGAATCAGGGCGGCGCCCATCAGCAGGGCGGCACGAGTCAGACGCATTCAAGTCTCCGCAAAGGAGGTGAGGATGGCGGTGATGTGTCGCGCTAAAACGGCGCGAGTCAATCGCCCGCCGACACCCGCTTCACCTGCCGCCGCTGCCGGTGATGGGCATCGGCGATCGGGCGAGATTGTCAGCCGCGCTTCTTGTTGCGATTGGCGTAGAGCAACGCCGCGGCGACCGCCGCCGATCCAATCCCCGCGCCCAGCGCGGCCATGCCCCATTTGCTCAGCTTGGCCGGCTCGGGCGTGCCCTCGGCGCCCTTCTGGCGCTCCTTGGCGATCCGCGCCGCGGCCATGATCTCATTCTCTTCTTCAGGCTTGTCTTCACGCTTGTCGGTCACGCTCACTCTCCTCGTCCCTGTCCGTAGCGTGCCCGGAATCCGCTCGCAAATGCGTTGAGCGTTCCATCGGCGATCGCCACGCGCAAGTCCGCCATCAACGCCTGATAGAACCAGATGTTGTGCTCGGTCATCAACATAGCGCCAAGAATCTCGCCGGCACGCACGAGATGATGGAGATAGGCGCGTTCCCAGGTCGCGCAGACCGGGCAGCCGCACTCGGGATCGAGCGGCCCCTGATCCTCGCCGAACTTCGC
>DASVNU010000073.1:0-3799 GCA_036383655.1 Sphingomonas sp.
CGCGGCGGCGGCATAGAGCGTGTCGATCGTGAAGCTCGACTTGCCCGATCCCGACACGCCGGTGATGCAGGTGAAGGTGCCGATCGGGATCGACGCGGTCACCCCGCGCAGATTGTTGGCGGTGGCGTTGTGCACGGTCAGCTGCTTGCCGGTGCCCGAGCGGCGGATCAGCGGCACCGGCACCGCGCGCGTGCCGTTGAGGTAATCGGCGGTGATCGAGTCGGTGTGCGCGAGCACTTCGGGCAGCGTGCCCCTGGCGACGATCTCGCCGCCATGCACGCCCGCGCCCGGGCCCATGTCGACGATATAATCGGCCGAGCGGATCGCGTCCTCGTCATGCTCGACCACCAGCACGGTGTTGCCGAGATCGCGCAGGCGGCGGAGCGTGACGAGCAGCATCTCGTTGTCGCGCTGGTGCAGCCCGATCGACGGCTCGTCGAGCACGTAGAGCACGCCCGACAGCCCGCTGCCGATCTGGCTGGCGAGGCGGATGCGCTGGCTCTCGCCGCCCGACAGCGTGCCGCTGGTGCGGTCCAGATTGAGGTAATCGAGCCCGACATTGTTGAGGAAGCCGAGCCGCTCGACGATCTCCTTGAGGATGCGCTCGGCGATTTCCTTCTGCTGGCCATTGAGGTGGTTGGGCAGGTCCTGGAACCAGGCGAGCGCGTCGACCACCGACAGATGCGTCGCGTGGCTGATGTCCTGCATCGCGATCTTGACCGCCAGCGCCTCGGGCTTGAGCCGCGCGCCGTGGCAGGTCTCGCACGGTTGCGACGACTGGTATTTGCTCAGCTCCTCGCGCATCCACGCGCTCTCGGTCTGCAGCATGCGGCGGTTGAGGTTGCCGATCACGCCCTCGAACGGCTTCTTCACGTCGTACGATTTCTTGCCGTCGACGAAGGTGAGGGTGACCGGCTTGCCCGCGGTGCCGTAGAGGATGACCAATCGGACCTCGCCCGGCAGGTCCTTCCACGGCGTTTCCAGGCTGAACCCGAATTCGCGCGCCAGACTACCGAGCACCTGCATGTAATAAGGTGAGGGCGGGTTGGACTTGGCCCAGGGCACGACCGCGCCCTTCTTCAGGCTGAGGTCGTGATTGGGGACGACGAGGTCCTCGTCGAAGATCAGTTTCTCGCCGAGCCCGTCGCAGGCCGGGCAGGCGCCCTGCGGGGCGTTGAACGAGAATAGCCGCGGTTCGATCTCGGCGATGGTGAAGCCGGAGACGGGGCAGGCGAACTTTTCGCTGAACACGATGCGGTTGGCGGGGACACCGGCGCCCTTCATGTTGCCGCCGAGAGTGGCGGTGCCGGAGGTGTCAGCCTGGAACTCTTGCCGCATTTCCCGGACGCTGTTCGCGCCCTTCTCCCTCTCCCCATCGGGGAGAGGGGGAGTCACAGGCGATTCGCTTGCCGCACTGCCCCTCTCCCCAGCCCTCTCCCCGGAGGGGAGAGGGAGTGGGCCATCGACCAGATCCACATAAGCCAGCCCCTCGGCCAGCTTGAGCGCGGTCTCGAAACTGTCGGCCAGCCGCGTCGCCATGTCGGGACCGACCACCAGCCGGTCGACCACCACTTCCACGTCGTGCTTGTATTTCTTGTCGAGTGCCGGCGCTTCGTCGATCTCGTACAATTCGCCGTCGATGCGGACGCGGGTGAAGCCGGCCTTCTGCCATTCGGCGAGTTCCTTGCGATACTCGCCCTTGCGCCCGCGCACGACCGGTGCGAGCAGGTAGAGCCGCGTGCCCTCGGGCAGCGCCATGACGCGGTCGACCATCTGGCTGACCGTCTGCGCGGCGATCGGCAGGCCGGTGGCGGGCGAATAAGGCACGCCGACGCGCGCCCATAACAGGCGCATGTAATCGTAAATCTCGGTCACCGTGGCGACGGTCGAGCGCGGATTGCGGCTGGTGGTCTTCTGCTCGATCGAGATCGCCGGGCTCAGGCCCTCGATATGATCGACATCGGGCTTCTGCATCAGTTCGAGGAACTGGCGCGCATAGGCCGACAGGCTCTCGACATAGCGCCGCTGCCCCTCGGCATAGATGGTGTCGAAGGCGAGGCTCGACTTGCCCGATCCCGACAGCCCGGTGATCACCGTCAGCGTGTCGCGCGGGATGTCGATATCGACGCCCTTGAGATTGTGCTCGCGCGCGCCGCGCACCTGAATGTGAGTCAGCATGTAGGTATTTGTTCCAGATTTGTTCGCGTCAGGCAAGCGCCTCGCGACAGGGCTGAGATGGGAAGTGCGGCGCGCGGGGGCAAGCGGTTATCGAGTAGACGTGGATTGGTGCGGCGAGGCTCTAACTCCTTCTCCCCTTGTGGGAGAAGCAGGGAGGCGCGAAGTGCCGGAAGGATGAGGGGGAGTCGGTGAAAGCCGTGAGTCCCCCTCACCCTTCCGCCGACTACGTCGGCTCCCTCCTTCTCCCACAAGGGGAGAGGGAGCGCTGTAACCGTTTCCCCGCGCCGGAGGCTGCGCTAAGGCTCGACCCAAGGCGGCCGCACCCGAGCGCCGCCCCGGAGGATCACCGCATGACCGCGCCCGACGCGCCGCTCAAGACCATCACCATCGTCGGCGGCGGCACCGCCGGGTGGATGACCGCCGGGCTGCTCTCGCATCTGTTCAAGAGCTACGAGATCCGGCTGATCGAGTCCGACGAGATCGGCATTATCGGGGTCGGCGAAGCGACCATCCCGGCGATCCGCGACTATATGACGATCGCGGAGATCGACCAGGTCGAGATGATCCGCGCGACCCAGGCGACGTTCAAGCTGGGGATCGATTTCGTCGGCTGGAAGAACGGCGACGATCGCTACTTCCACGGCTTCGGGCGGATCGGGCAGGACTTCATGTGGCTGCACACGCACCAATTGTGGCTGCTCGATCGCGCGGCGGGCAAAGCGCGGCATTTCGATGACTATGCGCTCAATTGCGCCGCCGGGATGGCGAACAAATTCGCCTTTCCCGATGCGCGCAACCCGGCGTCGCCGATGGCCGGGCTGGACTTCGCCTATCAGTTCGATGCGTCGTTGCTGGCGCGCTATCTGCGCGTGCGGTCCGAAGCGGCGGGGGTCGAGCGGATCGAGGGCAAGATCGTCGACGTCAAGCTCGATGGTCAGACCGGCCATGTCGATCACCTCGTGATGGAGGACGGGCGAACGGTCGGCGGCGACCTGTTCGTCGATTGCTCGGGGATGCGCGCGCTGCTGATCGGCCAGGCGCTCGGCATCGACTATGAGGACTGGAACCACTGGCTGCTCAACGACCGCGCGCTGGCGGTGCCGTGCGAGCGTGTGTCACCGCTCACGCCTTATACCCGGGTGACGGCGCGCGATCATGGCTGGCAATGGCGGATCCCGCTCCAGCATCGCACCGGCAACGGGCATGTCTATTCGAGCAACCACATCTCGGACGACGAAGCGGCGGCGGTGCTGCTCGCCAATCTCGACGGCAAGCCGCTGGCCGATCCGCGTCCGGTGCGGTTTCGCCCGGGCAAACGGCGCAAGGCGTGGGAGAAGAATGTCGTCGCGATCGGCCTGTCGGCCGGGTTCCTCGAACCGCTCGAATCGACCAGCATCCATCTCATCCAGACGGGGATCATCAAGCTGCTGGGCCTGTTTCCGCACCAAGGGTTCGCCGCCGCCGATATCGCCGAATATAACCGCCAGCACGATTTCGAATTCACCGATGTGCGCGATTTCATCGTGGCGCACTACAAGGTGACCGATCGCGAACAGACGCCTTATTGGCAGTATCTCAAGCACATGGCGGTCCCCGACAGCCTGACCGAGCGGCTGGACCT
>DASVNU010000074.1:0-2067 GCA_036383655.1 Sphingomonas sp.
GCCCCGCGTGAAGGCGGACGGGACGGGGGTCGATTTGGCCAACGTCAAGATGTCGATGAATCCGTTCGACGAGATCGCGGTCGAGGAAGCGATCCGCCTGAAGGAAGGTAAGAATGGGGGCGGCGTGACCGAGATCGTCGCGGTGTCGATCGGCGAACAGAAGTCGCAGGAAACGCTGCGCACTGCGCTGGCAATGGGCGCCGACCGCGCGATCCTGGTGGTCAGCGACGAGAAGGTCGAGCCGCTGGGCGTGGCCAAGCTGTTGAAGGCGATCGTCGATGCCGAGAAGCCCGACCTGGTGATCCTGGGCAAGCAGGCGATCGACGACGACAACAACCAGACCGGCCAGATGCTGGCGGGCCTGCTCGGCGTCGGCCAGGCGACGTTCGCGTCGAAGGTCGAACTGACCGCCGACAGCGTCACCGTGACGCGCGAAGTCGATGGCGGGTCGGAGACCGAGAAGCTGTCGCTCCCGGCGATCATCACCACCGATCTCCGCCTCAACGAGCCGCGCTACGCCTCTTTGCCCAACATCATGAAGGCCAAGTCGAAGCCGCTCGATCAGAAGACGCCCGCCGATTACGGCGTCGACGTCACCCCGCGGCTGACGACACTCAAGGTCGTCGAACCGCCCAAGCGCACCGCCGGCGTCAAGGTCGCCGATGTCGATGAGCTGGTGGCCAAACTCAAGGCGATGGGAGTCGCGAAATGAAGACGCTCGTCTGGGTCGAACATGACGGTCAGGCCGTCAAGGACGCCACGCTCGCCGTGGTCACCGCCGCATCGCAGCTCGGTGAAGTCCACCTGCTGGTCGCGGGCCAGGGCGTCGACGGCGTCGCCGCCGAAGCCGCCAAGATCGCCGGCGTGGGCAAGGTCCATGTCGCCGATGACGCCGTCTATGCGCACGCGCTGGCCGAGAATGTCGCGCCGCTCGTCGTCTCGCTGATGAACAGCCACGACGCATTCCTCGCGCCGGCCACGTCGAACGGCAAGAACATCGCACCGCGCGTCGCCGCGTTGCTCGACGTGATGCAGATTTCGGACATCCTGTCGGTCGAAAGCGCGGACACGTTCACGCGTCCGATCTACGCCGGCAACGCGATCGCCACCGTCCAGACCAGCGACGCCAAGAAGGTCATCACCGTGCGCGGCACCGCGTTCGAGAAGGCGGCGACCAGCGGTGGTTCGGGCACGATCGAAAAGGTCGCGGCGACCGGCGACACCGGCGTGTCGACCTATGTCGGATCGGAGATCGCCAAGCTCGAGCGCCCCGAATTGACCAGCGCCAAGATCATCGTCTCGGGCGGCCGGGCGCTCGCCTCGAGCGAGAATTTCCACGCGGTGATCGAGCCGCTCGCCGACAAGCTCGGCGCCGCGGTCGGTGCCAGCCGCGCCGCGGTCGATGCGGGCTATGTCCCCAACGACTATCAGGTCGGCCAGACCGGCAAGATCGTCGCCCCCGAAGTCTATGTCGCGATCGGCATTTCGGGCGCGATCCAGCATCTCGCGGGGATGAAGGATTCAAAGACGATCATCGCGATCAACAAGGACGAGGACGCGCCGATCTTCCAGGTCGCGGACATCGGCCTGGTCGGCGACCTGTTCAAGATCGTGCCGGAACTGACCGAGAAGCTCTGACCCGATCTTTATCCGAAAATGAAGGGGCGGTGCCGAAAGGCGCCGCCTTTTTCGTTGCCCTTGCCGGTCCGGGCGATCGCGGGTGGCGAGCCCCAAAAAGAGTAAGCCCCGTCGCACAGAGTACGGCGGGGCTCCCTAGGACGATCCTACGCCGAAGCGTGGAATCGTCTATATGCTCTCTCTTTCGTTCAAGCTGGATAATAACGCCCCGCGCCGTGCCGGGTTCCCGCGCATGACAAAATTATTTCAGTCGGTGCCGAGCGGCTTGGGCGGCGTCGCCACGTTCTGCGGCAACGGTGGAATCGTCCTGAGCACCAGCCCCAGGATCAACGCGATCGCGCCGAGCGCCGCGCAGAACCACGCAACGCCCGGCCATCCGGCGTGCGTCCAGGCGATCCCGCACAGCGACCCCAGCACGCTCGATCCGGC
>DASVNU010000075.1:0-22403 GCA_036383655.1 Sphingomonas sp.
ACCGCGCGGCCGCCGTTGGCGGCGAGCTTGCGGCCGACCAGGTCCATCGCCTGCACGCCGTTGGTGCCTTCGTAGATCATCGAGATGCGGGCATCGCGGACATATTGCTCCATCCCCCATTCGCGGATGTAGCCATGCCCGCCATAGACCTGCTGCGCGTTGGTCGCGATGTCATAGCCCTTGTCGGTGCCATAGCCCTTGATCACCGGGGTCAGCAGCCCGACCAGATCGGCCGCGAGCAGCTTCTCCTCCTCGCTCGCCGCGGCATGTTCGAGGTCGACCTGGAGCGCGCCCCACAAGCAGAGAGCGCGCAATCCCTCGGTCAGTGCCTTGGCGTCCATCAGCATGCGGCGAACGTCAGGGTGGACGAACAGCGGGTCGGCCTTTTCGCCGGGCTCTGCCGGCCCGGTCAACGCGCGGCCCTGGCGCCGGTCATGCGCATATTGGACAGCGTTCTGGTATGCGGTCTCGGCGACGGCGAGGCCTTGCAGGCCAACACCCAGCCGCGCCGCGTTCATCATGATGAACATCGCGGCCAGCCCCTTCATCTCGTCGCCGACCAGCCAGCCCTTGGCGCCGTCATAGTTCATCACACAGGTCGAATTGCCGTGGATGCCCATCTTGTGCTCGATCGACCCGCAACTGACCGCATTGCGTTCACCCAGCGATCCATCGGCATTGACCATGATCTTGGGCACCACGAACAGCGAGATCCCCTTCGAGCTGTCGGGGGCACCCGGCGTCTTGGCCAGCACCAGGTGGATGATGTTGCTGGTGAGGTCGTGCTCGCCCGCCGAGATGAAGATCTTGGTACCGGTGATCGCATAGGAGCCATCGGCCTGCGGCTCGGCCTTGGTGCGAATGAGCCCGAGATCGGTGCCGCATTGCGGCTCGGTCAGGTTCATCGTCCCGCCCCATTCGCCCGACACCATCCTGGGCACGTACAATTGCTGCTGTTCGGGGCTTCCCTTGACCAGCAACGCGGCGATCGCGCCGTGCGTGAGGCCTGGATACATGGCGAAGGCCATGTTCGACGAGATCATGAACTCCTGGAATGCGGTCGACACGACGTGCGGCATTTCCTGCCCGCCGAACGCCGCCGGCGCGCTGAGCGTGCCCCAGCCCGATTCGACGAACTGGTTGTACGCTTCCTTGAACCCCTTGGGCGTCGTCACGCTGCCGTCGTCGTGGCGCGTGCAGCCTTCCAGATCACCCGACTGGTTGAGCGGGAACAGCACCTCCGCGACGAACCGACCACCTTCTTCGAGCACCGCATCGACCGTCTCCGGCGTCGCATTCTCGAACCCCGGCAGATTGGCGTAGCGCTCGATCCCGAGCACGTGATCGAGCACGAAGCGCGTGTCGCGCACCGGGGGCGTATATTGCGGCATGGTCAGTCCTTCTGGTGATCGGCGCGCGCACCTTGTTCGAGCAGCGCGAGGAAATCGTTGAGTTCGGCGATGGCGGCGTCGATGTCGCGCTTTTGCTGGTGGAGCAGATCGACCCGATCCTTGCAGCGGTCGATCGTGCGCTCGCGCTGGGTACGACGGCCGTCGCCGACGTCGTACAAGTCGATCAGCTCGCGAATCTCGGTCAGCGAAAAACCGACCCGCTTGCCGCGCAGGATCCAGGCGAGCCGCGCGCGGTCGCGGTGCGAATAGACGCGCTGGGTGCCGCGCCGCTCGGGCGAAATCAGCCCTTCATCCTCATAGAACCGCAGCGCACGGGCGGTCACGCCGAATTCGGCGGACAGGTCGGAAATCGTGAAGCTGTGCCGGTCGTGGAGCGGCTCGATCGGGGCATAGGACGGAACCCAGGGCATAACCCTATTTTAGCCGCGCTTGACGTTAACGTCAAAGGGGTCGTGCGGTCATTTGCCCGCCGCGCAGAGCATCCTGCCTCTGCCGTCGCGCAACGCGCCCGCCTCCGACGGCGAATCGCTCATCCGCTCGACGCTGAGCCCCGCCAGCGACCCGCGGGAGGAGCATGCTTTCTGGCAAGCATCGGGCAAACGGCCGGGGACGACGATGCGATCGCCCTCGAATTGCGCGTCGAAATTGCAGCCCGGGGCGCTGGCCAGCTCGACATGCAGCGTCTCGCCCGCGCGCGTCGCCTCTCCCTGTCCGCTGCAATAATAAGTGTCGCCATAATCGACATAGATGCCGATGCGGAACGCGGTCGCGCTCGGCACCACGCAGATGCGGTCGCGATCGCGCGTGTAGAGCCCGGTGGGATCGGTGTTGGCCGGATCGGCAACGATCCCGGCTTCGATCGCGGCGGATTCGAGGCTGGTGGGGGTCGAGGTCGCCTGGGGAATGGGCTGGCTGCTGTGGCAGGCAGAGAGAAGCGTCAGAACAAGCGCGCTCATCAGGTTCCCACTCCGGCGCAGGCCGGGGCCCAGGATCGACCAGCGTCGTTGGAAAATGATGCGCGTCACTGCCAGCGTCACGAAACTGGGCCCCGGCCTTCGCCGGGGTGGGGCCGTCGGAAGGAAAGGGAGATTTGCCATCCCCTCACCCCAATCGCTCCAGCCCATCCTTCGTCACCCGCCGGTAGAAACACGACGGCTCCCCCGTATGACACGCCGGCCCCGCCGGATCGACGATCAGCCACACCGCGTCCTGGTCGCAGTCGATCCGGATGTCGCGGATGCGCATCACATTCCCCGACGTCGCGCCCTTGCGCCACAATTCGCCGCGGCTGCGCGACCAGAACACCGCCTCGCCGCTGTCGGTCGTCGCCGCCAGCGCCTCCGCATTCATATGCGCGAGCATCAGCACCTCGCCCGAATCGCCGTCGGTGACCACTGCCGTGATCAGCCCGTCGGCACCCCATTTCGGATCGAGCGTCAGCCCGGTTTCGCGCGAGTCGGCCATCCCCCTCCCCTAGCGCGGCGCCGCGATCCGACAAAATCGGCACAGGGCGTATGACAAAAGCGCGACAAACCGGGCGGGCGTTACTATATGGCCGAGCGACACCGCAGCCCCCGGATGCCATGCTGACCACGAATCCCTTCGACGACGACAAGCTCCGCGAGGAGTGCGGCATTTTCGGTGTGTCCGATGCGGACGGCGCAGCCGCGCTCGTCGCACTGGGTCTCCACGCACTCCAGCATCGCGGGCAGGAAGCCGCCGGCATCACCAGCTGGGACGGCAAGCATTTCCATAGCCATCGCGCGATGGGCCATGTTGCGGGCAATTTCGACAAGGACGAGATCATGGGCGGGCTGCGCGGGCGAACCGCGTGCGGCCATGTCCGTTATTCGACCACCGGCGAAACCTCGCTGCGCAACGTCCAGCCGCTTTATGCCGAGCTCGCCAGCGGCGGGTTCGCGGTCGCGCATAACGGCAACATCTCGAACGCCTTCCGCCTGCGCAACGACCTCGTCCAGCGCGGCGCGATCTTCCAGTCGACCAGCGATACCGAAGTCATCATCCACCTCGTCGCGACCAGTTCGTACCGCGATCCGCTCGACAAGTTCGTCGATGCGCTGCGCCGGGTGGAGGGCGCCTATTCGCTGATCGTGCTGACCCCGACCGGCATGATGGCGTGCCGCGATCCGCTCGGCATCCGTCCACTGGTGATGGGCAAATTGGGCGAATCGATCATCTTCGCGTCGGAGACCGTCGCGCTCGACGTGGTCGGCGCCGAATTCGTCCGCTCGGTCGAGCCCGGTGAGCTGATCCTCATCGAGGATGGCAAGCTGCGCTCGCTGCGTCCGTTCGGCCAGATCGCGCCGCGCCCGTGCATTTTCGAATGGGTCTATTTCTCGCGCCCCGATTCGATCGCCGGCGATCAGTCGGTCTATTCGGTCAGGAAAGCGATCGGCGCGCAGCTCGCGATCGAATCGCCGGTCGAGGCCGATCTGGTCATCCCGGTGCCCGATTCGGGCGTCCCCGCGGCGATCGGCTATGCCCAGCAATCGGGCATCCCGTTCGAGCTCGGCATCATCCGCTCGCATTATGTCGGCCGCACCTTCATCCAGCCGGGCGCCGAGGTCCGCCGATTGGGCGTGAAGCTCAAGCACAATGCCAACCGCGCGCTGATCAAGGACAAGTCGGTCATCCTGGTCGATGATTCGATCGTACGCGGCACCACCAGCCTCAAGATCGTCGAGATGATGCGCGAGGCCGGGGCGCGCGAGGTCCATATGCGCATCGCGTCACCGCCGACCACGCATTCGTGCTTCTACGGCGTCGACACGCCCGAGCGCGAGAAGCTGCTCGCCTCGCGTTATTCGGTTCCCGGCATGACCGACTTCATCCATGCCGACAGCCTGGCGTTCGTGTCGATCGACGGGCTGTACAAGGCGCTCGGCGAGGCTGGACGCAACGGCCCCGCGCCCAAATATTGCGACGCCTGTTTCACCGGCGATTATCCCACCGTGCTGACCGATTACGGCGACGCGCATATGGACGAGCAACTCGCTCTCCACCCCGAAGCCGCGGAATAAGGCTCTCAGATGACCAAGAGATTTGACGGCCAGCTCGCGCTGGTGACGGGCGCGAGCCGTGGGATCGGCGCCGCCGCCGCCAAGGCGCTCGCGGCGGAAGGCGCGCATGTCATCTTGACCGCGCGGACCGCCGGCGCGCTCGAGCAAGTTGAGGAAGCGATCCACGCCGCCGGCGGGACCGCGACGATCGCGCCGCTCGACCTGATCGAGACCGACAGCATCGCGCGGCTCGCGAGCGCGGTTGCCGAACGCTGGGGGACGCTCGACATCCTTGTCCTCAACGCCGCGACGCTGGGCTCGCTGTCGGCGGTGCAAGCGATCAATGCCAAGGAATTCGCCAAGGTGCTGACGCTCAACGTCAGCGCGCAACAGGCACTGATCGCAGCGTTCGACGCGTCGCTGCGCAAATCGGCGCGCGCCCGCGTGATCGCGATCACGTCCAAGGTCGGTCGCCAGCCGCGCGCGTTCTGGGGGGCGTACGGCGCGTCCAAGGCGGCGTTCGAGACATTGGTCCAGGCCTATGGCGAGGAAGTCGAAGGAATCAGCAACGTCCGCGTCGCTTTGCTCGATCCGGGCGCTACCCGCACCGAGATGCGCGCGCGCGCCTATCCGGGCGAGGATCCGGCCAGCGTCAAACCGCCGGAAGTGGTGGCGGGGACAATCGTGGACCTCGTCGCGAGCGACTTCGCGTCGGGGCATGTCGAGCGGGTCGAGTAACCACCGCCTTTAAAATTCGGACAAAATACCCCTTCCAACACCGTCACCCCGGCCTTGTGCCGGGGGCCGCCGAGCGGCAATCTATGCCGGTGCAGATCGAGCGAACACCCTGCGTCTAGCTTCTGGCGAAGGCTTATCACAGCACGCTCTACACCGGCGTGACCTCAAACCTCGTCGGGCGGATTATACAACATCGCGAAGGCGCGTTCGACGGCTTCACCAAACGTTACGGCATCTATCGACTGGTCTGGTATCTGACTGACGATACGATGGAGGCTGTCATCAAGCGCGAGAAACAAATCAAACGGTGGCGACGCGAATATAAATATAATCTAATCGAAGAGCTCAATCCGACCTGGAATGACCTTGCGGTTGGGCTCGGCCTTCCACCTCTGGCGCCATGAGGTGCTGCCCGGCAGACCCCGGCACAAGGCCGGGGTGACGGTGTAGTGGTGGCTGTCTTCACCCCAACCTCAGCTCTCAATGGCGGACGCGAGGACGCGAGACCTTTTCCTCACCCCTCCTTGACCAATGTCACCTGCGCGACATCAATCCCGCCGCCGCGGAACCCGCCTTCGCAATACATCAGATAAAAACGCCACAAGCCTATGAAATGCTTGTCGAACCTGTCCGGCAAGTTGCCGGCTGCGACCACCGCATCGAACGCTTCGCGCCAACGCTTCAGGGTTTCGGCATAATCCAGCCCAAACGCATGGCGGTCACGCCACGCCAGCCCGAGTTTCTCCGCCAAAGCGCGGAACCGGCTTTCGGACAGCAGCATGCCGCCAGGGAAGACATAGCGCTGGATGAAGTCGACGTTGCGGGCATAGCCTTCGTACATCGCGTCATCGATCGCGATATATTGGATCGCTGCCCGCCCGCCGGCTTTCAACGCGCGCGCGATCGCGGCGAGATAATCGGGCCAATATTCCTCGCCGACCGCCTCGACCATTTCGATACTGGCGACGCCGTCGAACGTGCCGCCGACATCGCGATAATCGATCAGTTCGATATCGACGCCATCAAGGCCCTGCCGCGCCATGCGCGCCTCGGCATAGGCCTTCTGTTCGGTCGACAGGGTGATGCCATGGACGCCGATGCCGGCCTTGGCCGCCGTCTCGGCGAACGAGCCCCAGCCGCAGCCGATTTCCAGGATGCGGTCGCCGGGATCGGTCGCGGTGCGATCGAGGATCGCCTTGAGCTTATTGTGCTGCGCGTCCTCGAGGCTCTGGCCCGGCGCATCGAATATCGCGCTCGAATAGGTCATCGCCGGATCGAGCCACAATTGGTAGAATTCGTTGCCCAGATCGTAATGCTCATGGATGTTGCGCCGTGCGCCCTGACGATCGTTGCGGCGCGCCTTGTGCCAGAGGCGGCGAAGGAGCCGCGAAATGCCATGCGCGCGTCCGGCACCGCCCAGACCGTGGCGATTGAGCGAGAATAGCTCGAACAAAGCTACCGGATCGGGACTCTCCCATTCGCCGGCCGCCCAGGCTTCGTACCAGCCGACCGAGCCGGCAGTCGCCAATCGCCACAGGGCCCGCCAGCTATGCAGGATGACGATCGCTTCAGGTCCGGCGGCGCGGCCACCGAGCCGCTCGGGCGCACCGCCTTCCGGCAGCGAAACCGTGATCGCCCCGCTGGAAAGGCCTTTGTCGATGCGCGCAAGCAGCGGCCGCCCGATCAAAGCGAGCAGTGCCCCGCGGCTGCGCTGCCCCCGGTTCGTCGTCGGCGCATCCATAACTCACCTCAAAGCACGACAAACTCGGTTCGCCAAGCGATTCGGTCCGTTCAGCGGACCTTTTTGCCCGCCGTCAGCGCTCGCTCACGCGCCTCGCGATGTCCGATCAGCTTAGGCGGATAGTCGTTCGGGCGGCAGCCGGCCGCCTCGGGGTCGTGGATCGCGGGATCGGGGATGCTCGCGAGTTCGGGCATCCGTTGGCGGTTCTAATCCGCGAGCCTGGGGTCTTGGCGAAGCCAGAGGATCGTTGGTGCAGTCATTCCGGCCAAGTCATGACATGGTTGTTCACGCGAAGGCGCGGAGGCGCGAAGTGAATTCTCCGGCGCGCCACGATCCTACCACGCTGTCTCTCCAGTCTTGTACCGGAGCGGCGAGACAGGAGTGCGCGACCCGTAAACCTCTTCGTGCCTCCGCGCCTTCGCGTGAATCAAAAGTCACTCCGGTCGCGGTTCTTTCTCGACCTGCCAGGTCTGGCCCTGGCTCAGCAGCTTCTGCAGATCGGGCTTCTTGCCCTCGCTCGCCTGCTTGTTCTGCGCGATCACCGCGCTGTCGAAGGTCGGGGCGGGATCGTCGTAGAGGACGCCGAGCGCCATCGGGAACGGCCCGAACGGCATTTCGACCAGCATGTGCGCGAGCCCGCGATTGGTCTGGTCGTGGACCGCAACATGTGCCGCCTGCCAGTCGCCATCGACGACATCGACCACCTTGAGCACCAGCCGATCGATATCCATCGTCAGGCCCTTGGTCCCACCCGCGAACAGCAACGGCTGACCGTGCTCGACCCAAAGCTGGTTGCCCGAGGCATTGGCCTTTTCGGTGAACGAGGCGAACACATCGTCATTGTAGACGATGCAGTTCTGGAAAATCTCGACGAACGCCGCACCCTGATGCGCATACGCCGCCTTGAACACCGACGGCAGGTTCTTGTGCACGTCGATGCCGCGCGCGACGAACCGCGCGCCCGACCCTAGCGCGAAGGCGCAGGGCTGCGCCGGCCGGTCGACCGAGCCGAACGGAGTCGAAGGGCTGCGTGTCCCGACCCGGCTGGTCGGCGAATATTGCCCCTTGGTCAGGCCATAGATCTCGTTGTTGAACAGCAGCACCTGGCAATTGAGGTTACGGCGCAGCAAGTGCATCGTGTGGTTGCCGCCGATCGACAGCGCGTCGCCATCGCCGGTGATGATCCACACGTCGAGCTCGGGATTGGCCAGCTTGACCCCCGTCGCCACGGCCGGCGCGCGACCGTGGATCGTGTGGAAGCCATAGGTTTCCATGTAATAGGGAAAGCGCGACGAACAGCCGATGCCGCTGACGAACACGGTGTTTTCAGGCCGCGCGCCGATTTCGGGCATGGTCCGCTGCACCGCCTTCAGGATCGCATAGTCGCCGCACCCCGGGCACCAGCGCACTTCCTGGTCGGTTTCCCAATCCTTGGGCAGGCTCTTCGCCACTGGAGGCGTCATGTCGTTCATGCGAGAACTCCTTCGATCGCCGCCTCGATCTCCGCGATGCGGAAGGGCTGGCCCGACACTTTGTTGAGCGGCCTGGCGTCGACCAGATATTGGTCGCGCAGCACCGTCTTGAGCTGGCCGGTATTCATCTCGGGTACGAGGATCTTCTCGTAACCCTTGAGCAATGCGCCCAGATTGCCGGGCATCGGCCAGATGTGACGCAGATGGATGTGGCTGACGTCGAGGCCGCGGCGGCGCGCGCGGCGCACTGCCTGGTGGATCGGGCCGAAGGTCGAACCCCAGCCCACGACGACCAGCTTGCCGCCCGGATTGCCCAGCTCGATTTCCTGGTCGGGGATCTTGATCCCGTCCACCTTGGCCTTACGGATGTCGGTCATCGCCTGGTGGTTGGCGGGCCCATAATCGATATTGCCGGTGCCCTGCTGCTTCTCGATCCCGCCGATGCGGTGCAGCAGGCCGGGCGTGCCCGGTTTGACCCAGGGACGCGCGAGCTTCTCGTCGCGCGCATAGGCCTTGAACCCGCCCTCCGGCACCGTATCGAGATAGTCGACCGGGAATGGTGCGTAATCGCTGACCTCGGGCACTTTCCACGGCTCGGCGGCATTGGCGATATAACCGTCGGTCAGCACCATGACGGGGGTCATATATTGCGTGGCGATCCGCACCGCCTCGATCGCGACCTCGAACGCGTCGGACGGGCTGCGCGCGGCGATCACCGGCATCGGCGCGTCGCCGTTGCGGCCATAGACCGCCTGATAGAGATCCGATTGCTCGGTTTTGGTCGGCAGGCCGGTCGACGGCCCACCGCGCTGCGAGTTGATGATCACCAGCGGCAGCTCGGTCATGATCGCGAGCCCCATCGCCTCGCCCTTGAGCGCGATGCCCGGCCCCGACGACGAGGTGACGCCAAGCTGGCCGGCATAAGACGCACCGATCGCGCTGGCGATCGCGGCGATCTCGTCCTCTGCCTGGAAGGTAGTGATGCCGAACTCCTTGAGCCGGCTCAAATGGTGCAGGATCGCCGATGCCGGCGTGATCGGATAGCCGCCGAAGAACATCGGGATATTGGCCAGTTGCGCCCCCGCGACCAGCCCCATCGAGATCGCCTCGGCACCCGTGACGGTGCGGTACAGCCCCGGCTCGGCGGGAGCGGCGGCTACGTGGTGCTGCTTGAGCGGCCCGGAAATCTCCGCGGTCTCGCCATAAGCATGCCCGGCGTTGAGCGCGGCGATATTGGCCTCCGCCAGCGCCGGCGCCTTGGCGAACTTGGCCTTGAGCCAGTCGATCAGCGGCTGGCGATCGCGGTCGAACATCCAGAGCGCGAGCCCCAATGTCCACATGTTCTTGCAGCGCAACGCTTCCTTGTTGCCGAGGCCGAACGGCTTCACCGCCGCGACCGTCAGCGCCGAGATGTCGAACGCCAGCACTTGCCATTTGGCCAGGCTGCCATCGTCGATCGGATTGGACTCGTATTTCGCCTTGGCGAGGTTGCGCTCGGTGAACTCGCCGGTGTCGGCGATGATCAGCCCGCCGGCCTTGAGCTCATCGACATTGGTCTTGAGCGCCGCCGGGTTCATCGCGACCAGCACGTCGAGCGCATCACCCGCGGTTTCGATCGAGGTCGAGCCGAAATTGATCTGGAACGCCGACACGCCGAACAGCGTGCCGAGCGGCGCGCGGATTTCGGCGGGGAAATCGGGGAAAGTCGACAGATCGTTGCCGGCCAGCGCGGTCGACAACGTGAACTGTCCCCCCGTCAGCTGCATGCCGTCGCCGGAATCTCCAGCGAAACGGACAACGATCGATTCTGCGGGTGGGTTGGCCGACGCCTCGGTGGGCGTCACTTCGTGGACGGCGGTCGCCATGTCAGCACTAAATCCTGCGGTCGTGTTCGGAGGTCTCTCTAGGCGCGGGACCCCTTGGAACCAACGTAGATCGGTTACGCTTCCGTGAAAACCGTTCTTTATTGGTTCGGGTATGCGAAACGGCCCGGCATGCCATGGGGCAGCCGGGCCGTAACGTACCGGATCGAGATCCGATTTAGCGGAACTTGCCCGACAGCTGGACGCCGACGATGCGTGGTTCGTTGAACACGGCCGCCATATAATTCTCGATCACGCCCTTCAGGTTGCGCTCGTCGGTCAGGTTGCGGGCGAACACCGCGATCTCCCATTTGTCGCCCGGCGCCGCGTAGCCGAGCTTAGCGCCGAGCTCGAAATTGCCGTTCGAGGTGAACTCCTTGGTCCGATAGAGCACGAATTGCGTGTAGCCCTGGATGTTGAAATCGCCTGCCAGGAACACCTTGCCGTCGCCGACTGGCTGATCGTAGCGCGCCGTTAGGTTGACGTTGTATTGTGGCGCGTTGGGCAGCGGCTCGCCGTTGATCTGGGCGAACACCGTCGGAGTACCGAACAACGGCTTCGTGATCGTCGGGTCTTCGACGGTGCACACCACGACACGGTTGAGCGCGCAAACCTGAGCATAGACACGCTTGTCCTTGATTTCGCTGTGCAACAGGCTGAGGCCCGCCGAGAGCGTCAGGTTGCGCACCGGGCGCCAGTCGGCCTCGAACTCCGCGCCATAGGCGACCGCCTTATCGGCGTTGAACAGCACGCCGTTGCCGTTCGAGTCGTTGCCGTTGAGCTGGATGTCATGCATCCGCCAGGCGAACACCGAGCCGTTGAAGCGCAGCGTGTCGTTGAACAGGCTGGTCTTGAAACCGACTTCGCCCGACAGGATCTTTTCCGAGTTGGCGGTGGTGAAGGCCGAACCGAACACCGCCGAGCGACCCTGGATCGTCGGCCCACGGAAGCCGGTGGCGACGCGCGCGTAGAAACTGACGTCGTTGCTCGCCTCGTACAGTGCCGACAAGTCGAAGCTGGGCTGCGTGTCCGACAACCGCACGCGGCGGGCGGCGGTGGCCGGGAAGGTGCTCGCGCCGGCCGCATTGGCGGGCAGCTTGATCAGGCGCGTTTCCTTGGTGTCGTTGGTCAGACGGCCGCCGAGCGTGAACGTCAGCTTCTGCGCGACCTTGTAGCTGACCTGACCGAACGCGCCCCACGAATGGTTGAGGTTGCGCAAGCGAACCCAATTGTTCGGGTTGGCCCCAGCCGTGCCGGGATTGAGGAAGAAAGCACGCTGGTAGAAGTCGGTAGTGTCGGCGGAGTTGAAATAGAGGCCGCCAACCTGCCACTTGAACGCGCCGTTACCGTTGCTGGCGAGACGAAGCTCCTCGGTAAATTGGTCGAGGCCGCGAACCTGGCCCATCGACTCGCCGCAATCGACGCACAGGCCGGCACTGTTCAGGGGTAGCACACGATACCCGCCATCGGTGTCGCCACGGCTATAACCGTTCAGCCCCTCATAGGCGCTGATCGAGGTCAGCGTGACGCCGCCGAAATCGTAGCTCAGGTTCGCCGACCCGCCATAGGTCTTGTAGGCCTGCGGATTGTCCTGACCTTCGTCATAGGCGACCTGGGTCCGCTTGACGCTGTCGATGATCTGGTTCGAGCCCTTCACCAGCCCGGCACGGCGGAACAGGGTCGCGGTGCCGTCATAGTCGCGATAATGGCCCGACAGCAGCAGCGAGAAATTGTCGTCGGGCTTGACCAGGACCTGCAGGCGGACGTCGCGCTCGTTGAAGCCGCCCATCGCCTTCTTCTTCGGCGAGACCGTGCCGTCGTCGCTGGCGCCGGTGAAGGTGTTGTCGACCCAGTCGTCGCGGTGCTGATACAGCGCCGACAAGCGGAACGCGACCTTGTCACCGATCAGCGGGCCGCCGACGCCACCGTCGAACGTGACCGTGTTGTAGCTGCCGTACGATGCCGAAGCGCGGCCGTTGAGGTCGAACGACGGCTTGATCGAATCGAACTTGATGATGCCGGCCGGGGTATTACGGCCGAACAGCGTGCCCTGCGGTCCACGAAGGACTTCGATCTGTGCGTTGTCGAACACCGGGTTGGACTTCATCACGACATGTTCGAGCACGATGTCGTCCTGGATGATCGACACCGGCTGCGACGCGCCGAGGTAGAAGTCGATATTGCCGAGACCGCGGATGTAGAAGCGCGGGAAGATGCGGCCGGTGGTGGTTTCGGCATAGACGCCGGGGACGCGACCCGAGATCGACAGGATGTCGTCGCCGCCGGCCTGGATCGAACGGAACGCATCGCCATCGACCACCGCGACCGAGACCGGCACCTTGAGCTGGTTTTCCTGGCGGCGGTTGGCGGTGACGACGATCTCGCCGAGGCCATCATCGCTCTGGGCGCTGCTCGCCGCTGTCGGCGCGACAGGCGTTTCCTGTGCCGCGGCGGCACCGCTCCACATCGCGCCCAGCGCCACGCCGGCCAGCAACATCTTATTCTTGGTCAATCGATTCACGAGCATATCCCCATGCAAAAAACTGGAAAGTCCTCCCCGTCGGACACACGGCAACGCCCGGCACGAGCGAAGCAGGTCGTGCCGTGGCGATGATTATGGGTGCGGGCTGCATGTCCGACCCCGCGCCGGTACGGGCCCATTATTTCGCCTTTGTGACGAAAGCACCCCCCGGACCGTCGCGGAGGCCGGGCGCGCGTCGAAAAGCCGCTCAGCGTTGCCCGAAAGCCTCACCTAGAGTCAGGATCGCGGCGACGTGGCGCCGCGCGATCTTCAGGACATCGTCGCCATAGCCGCCGCCCACGGTGCTCGCGAGCGGCAGGCCGCGCTCGATCGCCAGTCGCGCGACCAATTGCTCGCGGCGCACGAGACCGTCGTCGGTCAGGTCTAGCCTGCCGAGCCGATCGCCCCCGAACGGATCGACTCCCGCCTGATAGAGGATGAGGTCGGGACGCTCGGCATCGAGCATCGGCGCGAGCGTCGTCTCGAGCGCCGCGAGATAGGCGGCGTCGCCCAGCCCGTCGGCGAGCGGCACGTCGAGCGTCGAGCGCGCCTTGCGGACCGGGAAATTCTTGTCGGCGTGGATCGAATAGGTGGCGATGTCCGGATGCCCGGCGGTCAACGCGGCGGTGCCATCGCCCTGGTGCACATCGCAATCGACGATCAGCACGCGACGCCCCTCCTCGGCCAGCCGGATCGCGGCGATGGCGAGGTCGTTGAACACGCAATAGCCCGCACCGGTATCGGCGAGCGCATGGTGGCTGCCGCCCGCGCTGTTGGCCGCAAACCCCCGATCGAGTGCAAGTCGGGCGGCCAGATAGGTACCGCCGGGCACAATCTGGGCGCGGCGCGCAACGGTCGCGTTGACCGGAAAACCAATCCGCCGCTCCTTCTCGCGCGGCACCCGCACCTCGATCACCTCGGCGACATAATCGGGATCATGCGCGGCCTCGATCCAGTCCCGCGGCATCGCCTCGGGCTCGAACCACTCGACCCGCTCGCCCTCGGCGCGGAGCAAGTCGCGGATCGCGCCGTTCTTGTTCCATTGATAGCCCGATTTGGGCTGCCCCGGCGCGACATAGTCGGGATGATGGACGACCGCGATCATCGGTTTTAGTTAGAGACCCAAATGGCATGAGAGAAGAGAGGAACACCCGAATGACCGAGCCCTTCGTTCGTCCCGACGTCCGCGGATTCCTCGATTTCCTCAACGACCTGCCCGGGCCGAAGATGCACGAGCTCGACGCGCCAATGGCGCGCCAGGTATATTTGGCGATGAAGGAGGTCGGCGATCCGCCGGTGGGCGAGTTGGGGACGCTGCTCGACCTCGCGATCCCCGGCCCGGCGGGCGACATTCCGGCACGCCTCTACGATCCGCGCGCCAGTCGCGAGCCCGGCCCGGCGGTGGTGTTCTTCCACGGCGGCGGATTCGTGATCGGCGATCTCGAAACCCATGGCAGCTTCACCGCCGAAATGGCGCGCGTGCTCGACCTGCCGGTGATCGCGGTCGACTATCGCCTCGCGCCCGAATTTCCCTGGCCCGCCGCGCCCGACGATTGCGAAGCGGCCGTGCGCTGGGTCGCCGGCAATCCCGCCGAATTGGGGCGGCGGATCACGTCGCTGGTAGTGTGCGGCGACAGCGCGGGCGGCAACCTCGCCATCGTCACCGCCGCGGCGTTGCGCGACATGCCCGCCGACGTGCCGGTGATCGCGCAACTGCCTTTCTATCCGGCGACCGACGCCAGCAAGGAATATCCGTCCTATACGGCGTTCGCCGACGGCTATCTGCTGACCAAGGACAGCATGGAATGGTTCATGGCCGCCTATCAGGGGGAGGTTGACCATATCCGCAGTTCGCCGCTGCTCGGCGACCTCGCCGGCCTGCCGCCCGCGGTTGTCGTCACCGCCAGCCTCGACCCGATCCGCGATCAGGGCCGCGCTTATGCCGCGGCATTGGCGCTGGCCGGCGTGCCGGTGGTGTTTCGCGAAGCCAAGGGCAATATCCACGGCTTCATCACGCTCAGAAAGGCGATCCCGTCGAGCGTCGGCGACGTGATGGGCGCGTTCGCGGCACTGAAGGACATCATCGTCGAAGCCGAAGGCGACCGCGTGATGGCGCAGGCGGCGGAATGAATGGACGAAGCCAAGCGATGAGCAATTCCTCCCCGGCACGGGGAAGGGGACCATGCGCAGCATGGTGGAGGGGCCCCACGACCAACCAGCTGCAAGCAAAGAGGCAGCCACATCGCGGGCCCCCTCCACCACTCGCTTCGCGAGCGGGCCCCCTCCCCGTGCCGGGGAGGAATTTTTGGTGACCGGCAAGACCGACCTTCCCTACCGTCCCTGTGCGGGCATCATGCTGCTCAACCGCGACGGACTGGCCTTCGCGGGACAGCGCATCGATACCACCATGGAAGCCTGGCAAATGCCGCAAGGCGGGATCGACCCCGGCGAGACTGCCGGCCAGGCCGCGATTCGCGAACTCGGCGAGGAAATCGGCGTCGGGCACGACAAGGTCGAACTGATCGCGCAGGCACCGGGCGAATTCTATTACGACCTGCCCGACGATCTGGTCGGCAAAGTGTGGAAAGGCAAATGGCGCGGCCAACGCCAGACCTGGTTCCTCTATCGCTTCCTGGGTGAGGATCCGGACATCAACCTTGCCACCGAACACCCCGAATTCAGCACCTGGCGCTGGGTCGAGCCGAGCGAGTTGCCGACGCTGATCGTCCCCTTCAAGCGCAAGCTCTACGAGGATGTGATCGCAGCGTTTTCGGCGTATCTGAATCGATAGTCCGCCACACTCGATTCCGTCACCCCGGCCTTGTGCCGGGGTCTGCCGCGCCGCGAGTCATGTCGCCAGTTGAGACGACCTGGTTCGCCATCCTGCTTCCCGCCATCGCGATGTATGAGGCCTGTTGCTTGGCAGACCTTGGCACAAGGCCGGGGCGACGATGGGGAAAATCGACCAACTCGACACTGAACCGCCGCATTTTCGTCCCATCCGGAGGACAGGGATCATTCCGCATACGATTGCACAAACCGATCGTCGCGTACCCGGTTCTAATGGCAGGAAAGCTGTATTATGTCCGGCGCCATGCGCCTCCCCCTGCTTCTCGCCACAGCAGCGCCGATGCTGCTCGCCAACGCCGATCCCGCGTCGATTCCGCCGCAGATCAAGACGATGCTCGACGCCGCAATCGCCTCGGGGAACGAGGGCGAGGTCGCGACGATCGTCAAATATGCCGGCACCGCCGCTCCCGACAGCAAGGACGCGATCGCCAAGCTCGCCAATGACTGGAAAAAGAAGCGCAGCGACGAAAAGGCCGCCAAAATACAGAATGCGGGCTTCTTCGATTTGTGGTCCGGACGCGCAGAGCTCGGCGGCTACATCTCGACCGGCAACAGCGAGAGCGAAGGCGTTTCCGCGGCGCTCGCGCTGACACGCGACGGGCTCAACTGGCGTCAGAAATTCAAGGCTCAGCTGGATTATCAGCGCAGCCAGGGCGTCACCTCGCGCGAACATTATCTGGCGGCGTGGGAGCCCAATTGGAAGGTCGACGACCGATCCTACGTCTATGGATCGGCGCAGTTCGAGAGCGATCGCTTCCTGGGCTACACCACGCGCTATTCGGTTTCGAGCGGCGCCGGTTACAGCGCGCTCAAGGGCAACCGGCTGAAGCTCGACCTCGAACTCGGGCCAGCCTATCGCGCGACCAGCTTCACCGATGGCGACACCGAACGCAGCATCGCCGCGCGCGGCAGCGTGGATTTCGCCTGGAAGCTCTCCAAAGGCATCCAGGTGACGCAGAACGCGTCGGCCTATGTCGAGCGCTACAATTCGACCGTGACCGGCACGACCGCGCTCAACGCCAAGGTGCTCGGCCCGCTGTCCGCACAGCTTTCCTATAACGTCCAATATGAAAGCATGCCGCCAGAGGGCCGCGTGACGACCGACCAGATCAGCCGGGCCGGGCTCGTCTACGCATTCTGATGCATTCCCGGCAGCCGCCGGGTCGCGGCTTCACCAATCGATCGCGACCGCCTAGAGCGGTGGCATGATCGAGATGTCAGAAACCGCGATCTTGGAGCGCGTGCGCGACGAGCCGATGCTCAACCACACACGCGCCTGGGCGGCGATCAACAGCGGGACGCGCAATCTCGCCGGGCTGAAGACGATGGCCGACGCGCTCGGCGATGCCTTTGCCGCGTTGCCCGGCGAGGTGTCGCTGATCGACCCGGCGCCGGCAACCAGCGTGGCGGCGGACGGCAAGGTGAGCGCGCTCGACCATGGGCAGCATCTCGTCGTCCGGGTGCGCCCACAGGCCGCGGTGCGCATGCTGTTCACCGGCCACATGGATACGGTCTATCCGGTCGATCATCCGTTCCAGGACCAGATTTTCCTCGATCCGAATACGCTCAACGGTCCCGGCGTCGCCGACATGAAGGGCGGGCTGGCACTGCTCCTCGCGGCGCTGAAGGCGGTCGAAGCATCGCCACTCGCGAACCGCATCGGCTATGACGTGATGATCAACTCGGACGAGGAGACCGGATCGTTCTCGTCATCGGCGCTGATCGCCGAACTGGCCCATGGCAAGGTCGCCGCCTTGACCTATGAGCCCGCGCTGGCCGACGGTACGCTGGCGGGTGCGCGCGGCGGCACCGGCAATTTCTCGCTCGTCGTCCATGGCAAGAGCGCACATGCCGGACGCAATCCCGACGATGGCCGCAACGCGATCGTCGCGGCGAGCGACCTCGCCGTGCGCCTCTTCGCCGCGAAGGAGGAAGGGCTGGCGGTCAACCCGGCCCGGATCGAGGGCGGCGGCCCCAACAATGTCGTTCCCGACCTCGCCATCCTGCGGATCAATTTCCGGCCGTCGTCGCCTGAAGCCATCGCCCGCGCGCAGGCCGCGATCGACGACGCAGTCGCCGACATCGCCGCCACGCGCGACGTGCGGATCGAAGCGCATGGCAGCTTCAACCGCCCGCCCAAGCCGATCGACGACGGCGCCGCCAAATTGTTCGAGCTGGTCAGGCAGGTCGGCGCCGGTCTTGGCCTGACGATCGGCTGGAAAGCGACCGGCGGCGTGTGCGACGGCAACAACATCGCCGCCGCCGGGGTGCCCGTGGTCGACACGATGGGCGCACGCGGTGGCGCGATCCATTCGGCGGACGAGTTCCTGCTGGTCGACAGCCTGGCCGAACGCGCGGCCCTGTCCGCGCTCACCATCATGCGCATTGCCGAAAAGGGGGGATTGTGAGCTTTCGTATCCGGGCCGCGAACGACGAGGATCTCGACCATCTCTACGAGATGGCAAAACTGACCGGCGGCGGTTTCACCAACCTGCCCGCCGATCGCCGTGCGTTGCGCCGGCGGCTGGGGCAAAGCAGCGCGGCGTTCGCCCGCGCCGACGATAGCCTGGGCGACGACGTGTTCGTGCTGATGCTCGAGAATGTCGAGACAAGCGACGTGCGCGGTACCTGCCAGATGTTCAGCCAGGTGGGGCAGAACCATCCTTTCTACAGCTATCGCATCGGCACGCTGTCGCAGAAGAGCGAGGAACTCGGCCGCACCTTTCGCGCCGAGATGCTGACCCTGTCCACCGATCTGGAAGGCGCCAGTGAAGTCGGCGGGCTATTTCTCCATCCCGGCGAACGCGCCGGGGGCCTGGGCATGCTGCTCGCGCGCAGCCGTTACCTGTTCATCGCGATGCACCGGCCGCGCTTCGCCGACCGTATCCTGGCCGAATTGCGCGGGATCATCGACGAGGCTGGCGGATCGCCCTTCTGGGACGGGCTCGCCGGCCGTTTCTTCGGGATGAATTTCCAGGACGCCGATCGCTTCAACGCGACCCATGGCCACCAGTTCATCGCCGATTTGTTCCCCAAGCATCCGATCTATGTCGCCATGCTGACCGAGAGCGCGCGAAGCGTCATCGGCCTGCCCCATCCTTCGGGCCGCGCTGCGATGAGAATGCTGGAGAATGAAGGCTTTGCGTTCGAGAATTACATCGACATCTTCGACGGCGGCCCAACCATGACCGCGCGTACCGACAAGGTACGAAGCATTGCCGAAGCAGTGACCAGCAAGGTGGTCGCGGTCGATGACGATGGCGGTGAGCGCGTACTCGCGGCGGCCGGGCATTTGTCCAATTTCCGGTGCGCCTTCGCCCAACTGCGCAAAGCCGGGGATGGAATCGTGATCGACCGGGTCGGCGCCGTGGCGCTCGGCGTCGGCGAAGGCGACGACGTCACCCATATCGGCCGCTTCTGATGGCGCTGGTCGAGATCAATTTCGACGGCATCGTCGGTCCCAGCCACAATTATGCCGGCCTCAGCCCGGGCAACCTCGCTGCCACCCACAATGCCGGCACCGCGTCGCGGCCGCGCGAGGCGGCGCTCGAAGGCATTGCCAAGATGCGCGCCAATCTGCGGCTCGGCCTGACCCAGGGCCTGTTGCCGCCGCACGACCGTCCCGACGATCGCTGGCTGGACGCGCTGGCGACGAGCTATGCGGCGGCCGAGCCGCATCTCAAGGCACAGGCGCTGTCGGCCTCGTCGATGTGGGCGGCTAATGCGGCGACCGTTTCCCCTGCCCCGGACGCCGCCGATGGCAATTGCCATCTGACCGTCGCCAATCTGGTGACGATGGCGCATCGCAGCCACGAATGGCCCGAAACGCTGGCACAGTTGCGCCTCGCCTTCGCCAATACGGCGTTCGTGGTGCATTCCCCCGTCCCCGCCCCGTTCGGCGACGAGGGCGCGGCCAACCATATGCGGCTATGTGAGCAGCATGGCACGCCCGGCGTCGAAATCTTCGTTTACGGCGAAAGCGGCGGCCCCTTCCCCGCCCGCCAACGCCGCGAGGCTTCGGAAGCAGTGGCGCGCGCGCACCGGCTCGATCCGGCGCGGACGATCTTCGCTCAGCAATCGGTCGAGGCGATCGCTGCCGGCGCATTCCACAACGACGTCGTCGCGGTCGCCAACGAACGCGTGCTGTTCACGCACGAACTCGCCTTCGAAGATAAAGCCGGCCTCTATGCCGAGATCGCGGCGAAGGCGCCTTGGGCCGAGATCGTCGAGGTACCGGCCGACCGTGTAAAGCTTTCCGACGCCATCCAATCCTATCTGTTCAACGCGCAATTGGTGACGCTGCCCGATGGTGCGATGGCGCTGATCCTGCCCGGCGAAGCGCGCGGCAATACCGCCGTCTGGTCCTGGCTCGGCGAAATGATCGCGGGCAACGGCCCGATCCGGCGGCTCGAAGTGGTCGACGTCCGCCAGTCGATGCGCAACGGCGGCGGTCCCGCCTGCCTCAGGCTGCGTGTGGTGTGCGACCCTGCCACGGTCGATCCGCGCTTCCTGGTCGACGAGGCGAAACTCGATCGCCTCGCGGGAGTGATCGAAGCACACTGGCCGGAAGAGATCGATATCGCGGAGATTGGCGATAGCGCGTTGATCGGCCGCATTCGTATAGCGCGCCGCGAATTGCTCGGTGCGCTCGGCCTGGTCGAATTGATCGACCGGTAAGCCGAGCGCGGCCGTTCTCTAGTTTTTCCAAACCTTGTTGCAGTCGCTGCCGATCTTGGCCAGCGTCTCGCAAGAGAGCGTTTTGGTCGACGCATCCTCGTCGATCGACACCATCCAGTCGCCGTTGCCGCAGGTCGCGTGCCACATATCCATCTTGTCCTCGTGCCCCTTCAGCACGGCGGTCGTCACGCTGTCGCATTGGCTGCCCGAGGATTCGATCATGCCCTTGAGCGCCGCCAGCCTGGCTGGGCCGTCCATGTCGTATAGCTTCTGCGACCATTTGTTCGCCGGCTTGGCGTTCGAGCCCGGCTCGGACGGCGAGACCTCGGCAGTCGCCTGGCTTTGACTATTCCCCGGCGCACTTGTCACAGGACCGCATCCCGCCAACATCGCCGCCAACCCGACGCACATCCCAATCCGCACCACCGCCTTCTCCTTGTTTCGCTCGACATCACCTCGCTTGCGCGACCGTTGGCGTAGATGGAGTAAGGGGCGGCGCCTGCGCCCTCAAGCCGAACTAGACCCATCATGGACCAGTTTCCCCATATGCTGCCTGGAATGCGGGCCTCGCCCTTGGCACTGTCGAATTAATTGACAGGTAACCATCTTCGTTAATCCGAAACGACGCATTTCCGCCATTGGCACGGGTCATGCGTAAAGACGCGCATGTTCACGAAGATCGCCCGCCTGTTCGTCATCAAGACCAAGTTCGAGGCCTTCATGGTGATCTATGGCCTGGGCTTGGGCGCGGTCGAGCGCGGCGTTCACTACATCCACCAATATCCCGGCTTCGGCGGCTGGATGCTGTTCTCGGTCTGCCCGATCGCGGTGTTCATGGCGGGCGCGCGGATCTTGGATTCGGTCGAGCGGAGCTGAGAGGCCGACCCGCCACAGTTACGGTCTTTCGCAACGCCAGGATTCTTTGCGCGGTCGATGCCGGGACAAGCCCGGCATGACGGCTGGTTACCCTACCACCATGCCTCCGGCCGCGCCTTGAACCCGGCGCGTTCCTCGATTGCAAGGCAGGCGTCGAGCACGCCTTGTTCATCGAGCGCCTTGCCGATCACCTGGAGGCCGAGCGGCAGCCCGGCCTTGTCGAGACCGCCGGGCACCGACATCGCCGGCAGGCCCGCCAGGCTCGACGGCACGGTGAAGACGTCGTTCAGATACATCGCGATCGGATCGGCCGACTTCTCGCCCAGCGCGAACGCCGCCGAGGGCGCGGTCGGGGTGAGCAGCAGGTCGCACGTCTCCCAGGCCTGGTCGAAGTCGCGCGCGATCAGCGTGCGGACCTTCTGCGCCTGGGTGTAATAAGCGTCGTAGAAGCCCGCGGAGAGCACATAGGTGCCGATCAGGATGCGGCGCTTGACCTCCGCCCCAAAGCCCGCGGCGCGGGTCGCGGCGTACATTTCCTGGAGGTTCGCCCCCTCGGGCAATTCACGCAGGCCGTAACGCACGCCGTCATAGCGCGCGAGGTTGGACGACGCCTCGGCGGGCGCGATGATGTAATAAGCCGGTAGCGCATATTTGGTGTGCGGCAGCGACACTTCGACCACTTCCACGCCGGCGTCCTTCACCCAGTCTATGCCCTGCTGCCAGAGCGCCTCGATCTCGGCGGGCATGCCATCGACGCGATATTCCTTGGGGATGCCGATGCGCTTGCCCGCCAGGCTGGCGTTGAGGCCGGCCTCCCATTTGGGCACGTCGAGCTGGAGACTGGTCGAATCCTTGGCGTCGAACCCGCTCATCGTCTCAAGCATGATCGCGCAATCGCGCACGTCGCGCGCCATCGGCCCGGCCTGGTCGAGGCTCGAGGCGAAAGCGATGATTACCCAGCGCGAACACCGGCCATATGTCGGCTTGATGCCGGCGATGCCGGTGAAGGCGGCGGGCTGGCGGATCGAGCCGCCGGTGTCGGTGCCGGTGCTCCCCGGCACCATGTAGGCCGCGACCGCCGCCGCCGAGTCGCCGGACGAGCCGTCCGGCACCAGCTTGCGGTTGTCGCCGCGCCGCTTCCATGGATTCTCGACGCCGCCGAAGTAGCTCGTCATATTCGACGAGCCCATGGCGAACTCGTCGAGGTTGGTCTTGCCGACCATCACGGCGCCCG
>DASVNU010000076.1:0-2679 GCA_036383655.1 Sphingomonas sp.
CGTTCTCGTCGAGCGTGGCCAATTGCGGCGTCAGCGCGTCGAGCTTGAGCCCGATCTGATCGACCAGGTTGATCGCCGGCGCCGGCAGCGCGGGCCGTTGCGAATCGAGCCAGCGCCCGGTCTGCGCGGGCAGCGCCTTCAAATCGACCTGGCGCAATTTCTCGAACGTCGGCGCGCGCTGCGCCGGGGTCGCGAGCAGCACCATCGTCGCCACCACCATGGCGATGACCATCAGCAGGAAGCCGAACATGCCGATCGGTCCAACCACGAGGCCGAACACAACCGCCAGTCCGACGATCGCCGCGTCGACGATCGCCGCCCGCGTCAACCGCTGGCCGACGTCGCTGACGCGCACGCTCCGCCCGGGTCCGGCACGATAACGTTCGGACGTCCGGTCGAGCGTCTCACGCGCCCGCGCGATCACATCGTCGGTGGAGGACATTTACACCGCCTCAAGCTTGAAACTGTCGGTCTGCGGGCCTTCGAGCGCGGCGCGCGACTGGCCCTCGGCCCGCGCGATATAGCCTTTCGACTTCTCAACCTCGGTCGATAGCGTGTTGACCGTCGTCTTCATCGAATCGAGCGCCTTCATCTTGAAGGCATCGATCGCGTCCATCGTGTCGTAGATATTCTGGAACGCGCGCTGCAGCGTTTCGACGGGAATGGTCGAAGCGGCGGCCTGTTCGTGGATCGCCGCGGTCTGCGACTTCAGCAGCTGGCCGGTCGAATCGATGATGTTGGCGGTCGTCGTGTTGAGCTGGGTGATCTGTTCGAGCACCAGTTTCTGGCTGGTCAGCGCCTGCGCGACGGTCACCGCGGTGCGCAGCGCCGAGACGGTGGTGGTCGACGCGCGGTCGACGCCCTTGATCAGTTCGACATTGTTCTTCTTGACCAGATCGAGCGCCAGATAGCCCTGCACCGTCACCGCCATCTGGGTGAGCAGGTCCTGGGTACGCTGACGCGCGTAGAACAAGGCGCTTTCGCGCAGCGCCTTGGCCTTGGCCGGATCGGTCGCGTCGAGGTCGTTGGCCTTGTCCTCGAGCTTGGCATCCATCGTCTTGGCGAGATGGATCATCTGTTCGAGCCGGCCCATTGCCGCCCACAGATTGGCGCGCTCGGTCTCGATCGCGGCATTGTCCATCAGCAACTCGTCCTTGCCCGAGCCGAGGCTCTTGAGGATCGACGAGATGTGCGTCTGCGACGATTTGTACTTGTCGAAATAGGTGTTGAGCCCGCCGCCGAAAATCCTGTCCATCAGGCCGCGGCCGCCCTTCAGCAGCTTGCCGTTATTGCCGGGATCGAGCTTTTCGATCGTCTGGCGCAGCTGGATCAGGTCGGCGCCGACGCCGCTATCCTTGTCCATCGCGCGCACCGGGCGGTCGAGGAAGCGGTTCGATTGCGACGCCGCCTCGCGGATTTCCTTTTGCCCCATGCTGGTGATGGCATCGACGCGCTTGCCGAATTCAGGCGAGTCGACGTCCTGCGCGACCAGATCATCGACGAACGCGTCGACGCGGCGTTCGAGTTCGTTCCGCTTGGCGTCGTCGACCGGCACCAGCCCCGCCGCCTTGGTCGCCGCCACCGCGGCAACGGGCTCGGGCGGCGTCAGTACCAGATCGGGTTCGGCCGTGACGGTTTCGGTCGGGGTCGTCGCCATTCTCAGTCCCTCTTCGCGATGATCCGTGGAGTCTGGCCACGAATGGTCGCGCGTTCAAGTGTGTTGCTTATGTAACACGCGAAGCCGGAATGGCAAGATGTGCCGCGCTCCCTGCCCAGCGGTGTCGCCGGTGCAGGGGATCGGCTATTTGTCGCCGGCAGTCGCCGGCGCCTGCGGCGCGTCGCCCGTCGCCAACCACCGCACGACGTTGCGGATGAATCGCTTGTTTCCCTGAGCGCCAGGCGCATTGAATCCCATCGGCTTTTTCTTGGGCCCTAGCAACTGCGCCGACCATGCGCCGGCCTCGGCCAGCAATATTACACGACCCTTCCCTACCGCCAGCGTCGCGCCACGCAGGTCGCTCCCTGTCATTGGCCGTGACGGCTTGCCGGTGGCCAGCATGGTCCAGCTCGAATCGAACCGCAACAGCGGGGTGGCGGCGGCGGGCGCGGTGAAGGCAGCACCATAAAAGGTCTGGATCTGCGGGAGCCCGCGCGTCAGCGGGCCGTCGACCAGATCGCCGTTCGCGAAACTGAAGAATTCCTCCTTGGGAACATGTTGCGCGGCATACAGCTCGATATCGAAGCCGAACGACGCGGCCAAAGCACGCAAGCTGCCGGCATAAGGCGGATGATCGGCGATCATCAACAGCGCCCCGCCGCCCGTCACCCAGTCGGTGATGGTCGCGATCTCCTGCGGCGTGAAGGCGGAGGTCGACTGATATTTGGGCGCCTTGGGCGAATCCTTCGGGTTGAGCGGATCCACGATCACCAGCACGCCCGAATTGGCCAGGCTGACGGCGGAGATCGGCTGGTTGAAATCGCGCACGACATAACCGTCATGCGTCAGCAACGCACCGAACGGCGCATAATCGGTCGCCAGCGTCTGGCGCTCGTCATGTCCTGAATCGACCATCACGACCGGCCCCTTGCCTGCCGCGAAGGCGGGATCGGCGACCTTGGTATCGGCATCGGGATCGACGACCTGCTGCGCCAGCGCCGGCATGGCCGGGACCGCGAACG
>DASVNU010000077.1:0-2081 GCA_036383655.1 Sphingomonas sp.
CTTGCGCCTGCTGGATCTTCGCCCCCATCGCGGCTTCCTCGGCGCGCGCCCTGGCGGCCTCGTTTTGCTCGGCCTTGGCCGCGGCATCGAGCGCCGCGGCGCGTTGCGCGGCGGCGGCCGATTGCGCCTTTGCTGCCAGCAACCGGCGCTGCTGGTCGGCCAGTTCGGATTGCGCGTTGCCCTGGCTCGCCGCGAACGCTGCGGCGATCGGGAGCAAGGCTAGGGTCCAGGCGCCGCGCATCGCGCTAACCTTCGCGATGATAGGGGTGATTGGCAAGGATCGAGGCGGCGCGCCACAATTGTTCGGCCAGCATCGCGCGCGCCAGCATGTGCGGCCAGGTCAGTCGCCCGAACGACACCAACCAGTCGGCCTGGCCGCGCTCCTCGGCCGAAAAGCCATCAGCCGCGCCGATCAGGAAGCGGATTTCGCGCACCCCGTCGTCGCGCCATTTGCCCAGTTTGTCGGCGAACGCGACCGATCCGGGCGTGTCGCCCGTCTCGTCGAGCATGACGATGCGCGTCTGCGGCTCGATCACGGGCATCCTGCCGCCGGTGTCGGGCAATTCGGTGACGCGCGTCGGGAAGCTGACGCGCTTGAGGTAGCGCTCGACCAGCTCCGCCTCGGGACTGCGCCCGATCCGCCCGCGTGCGACGATGTGGAGGAGCATCGACTAGGTCCTTACCGTCATGCCGGATCCGTTCCGACATCCAATGCGCAACAACGGCTGGATTCCGTGGTTGAGGCTTGGGCCCCGGAACAAGTCCGGGGTGACGCCTGGGGATGAGGCTCGCTCACCCCAATCACTTGCGCTTAGTGCGAAGAGCCCGACGGCCCATCCCCGAACGCCCACATCCGCTCGAGATTGTAGAAGGTGCGAACCTCGGGCCGGAACAAATGGATGATCACGTCGCCGGCGTCGATCAGCACCCAGTCGGCGGTCGGCAGGCCTTCTATGCGCGGGCCACGGCCGGTCTCGGCCTTGATCCGCTCGGCGAGCTTCTGCGCCATCGATGCGACCTGGCGCGTCGAGCGGCCGCTCGCGATCACCATGTGATCGGCGATCGACGATTTGCCGGCGAGCGGGATCGAGATGGTGTCGACCGCCTGGTCGTCATCCAGGCTGGACAGGACAAGCTGGTGCAACGCCTCGGCCCCTTGGGGGTCGGACGAGCGGTACGCATGCGGGTTAGTGGCCAATGTGGGTCCTATGGTGCGGAGGAAGGAGGATCGGTGTCGTGCGATCGACGAAGGAAACGACGCTGCCAGGCCGGATCGGCCAAACGCAGCCGGGTGGCTGAGGTGGAATCAGGGCGGAAACGAAGCAGCACGAGGGCTGGCAATCTCCACGTCGTCCAGTTCTTCGCCTGGTGTACGGGCCGGAAAAAGCGCCGCAACCAACCCATAGCGGGCACCGCCTGGGCAGCATGATCATAGCCCGGCCGCGCGATAACCGCAATCGGGATCGATTTCGCTATATGGCGCCAACCCTTCCACTGGTCGAAATTGATCAGATTGTCCTCACCCATCAGCCAGATGAAGTCGATCCGCGAGTAAAGCCGCTGGATCTTGGACAGCGTGTCGACCGTGTAGCGTGTGCCCAGGCGCTGTTCGATCGCGGTGACGCGAATCGGCGCGTGCCCGGCCATCGCGCGGGCCGAGGCGAAGCGGACCGCGAACGGCGCCATGTCGGTCGCCTTGTCCTTGAGCGGATTGCCGGGGGAGACCATCCACCAGACCTCGTCGAGCCCGAGCGCCTGGATCGCCGCCAGGCTGATCGCCCGATGCCCCGAATGTGCGGGATTGAACGACCCGCCCAACAGCCCGACGCGCAACGCTCCTGCCATCAGGTGTGGGACGCTTCCTTGGGCGCGGGCGCGGGCTTGATCATCGCCTCTCTGTGGACGGGCAGCGCCCACCGGGCAAGGGGGGCAATGGCTAGCGGTACTCTCCCTCTCCCCTTGTGGGCGCATCAGGTCGGTCATGCCCCCGGCATGACCTAAACAGCGCGGGGCGCTGTTTACCTGATGCGGGAGGGAGCGGCGAAGCCGCGGAAGGGTGAGGGGGAGTCACGAGCGATATC
>DASVNU010000078.1:0-4513 GCA_036383655.1 Sphingomonas sp.
CAAGTCGCGGAACAGGGTCTTGGTCTTCTCGCGGTTGAGGAAGTGCTGCTGGTCGGCGGCGCGCTCATAGGCATAGCCCGGCGAGATCGTCACTTCGACGCCCTCGGCCTGCATCAGGTCGAGGAAGGACGCCAGGCGCTCGGCATTGGCGTCGTTGAACACGGTGCAGTTGACCTGGGTGCGGAAACCCTTCGACTTCGCCAGCCGGATCGCTTCGAGCGCGATCTCGTAGACGCCGTCCTGGCTCACCGCGGCGTCGTGCATCTGCTTGTCGCCGTCGAGATGGATCGACCAGGTGAAGAAGGGCGACGGCTCGTATTCGTCGATCTTCTTCTTGAGCAGCAGTGCGTTGGTGCACAGGATCACGAGCTTCTTTTTGGCGATATAGCCTTTGACGATCCGCGCCATGTCCTTGTGCAGCAACGGCTCGCCGCCGGCGATCGAAACGGCCGGCGCGCCGCATTCGTCGATCGCTTCCATGCACTGTTCGTAGGACATGCGCTGGTTGAGGATCGCATCGGGATAGTCGATCTTGCCGCAGCCGGGGCAGGCCAGGTTGCAGCGGAACAACGGCTCGAGCATCAGCACCAGCGGATATTTCCCGCCCTTGATATGCTGCGTCAGCGTATAGGCGCCGATCCGCGCGATCTGGGAAAGCGGTAGGGTCATTCGGGGATCCTATTCGGCCGCTGCGCGGGTGAGGTTGCGCAACTGGGGGGGAAGTGTGAATTCGACATCTTCGGTGACGCCGTCCAGCTGTTTCACCGAAACCGGGCGTACCGACGCAATGGCGGCGATAACGCTTTCGATCAACTCGTCGGGTGCCGACGCGCCGGCAGTGATGCCGACCGTCGCCACGCCGTCGAACCATGTCGGATCGACGCCGCCGCCATCGTCGACCAGATAGCTCGGCACGCCCATTTCGTCGCCGATTTCGCGCAACCGGCTCGAATTCGAGCTGTTGCGTGCGCCGACCACGATCAGCAGGTCGCTTTGCCGGGCGAGATCGCGAACCGCGGTCTGCCGGTTCTGCGTGGCATAACAAATGTCGGCGACGTCAGGACCCTGGACGTCGTCGAAGCGCTGGTTGAGCGCCGCGATCACGCTGCGTGTATCGTCGACGCTGAGCGTGGTCTGCGTGATATAGGCGATCGGCGTATCGGTCGCGAGTGGCAGCGCGACGACGTCGTCGGTGGTCGAAACGAGATGAATCGGCGAATCGATCTGGCCCATCGTACCGATCACCTCGGCATGGCCGGCATGGCCGATCAGGACGAGAGTCCGCCCTGCTTTGGCATAGCGACGGCCCTGGACATGGACCTTGGTGACCAGCGGGCAGGTCGCGTCGAGCACCGGCAGGCCGCGGGCGACGGCCGCTTCCTGGACCGATCGCGGCACGCCATGCGCGCTGAAGATGGTCGGCGCATCGGGGGGAATCTCATCGAGTTCGTCGACGAAGATCGCGCCCTTGCCGCGCAACCGTTCGACGACATGGCGATTATGGACGATCTCATGCCGGACATAGACCGGGGCGCCATAGAGATCGAGCGCGCGCTCGACGATCTCTATCGCGCGAACCACACCCGCACAGAATCCTCGGGGATTGGCCAGCAATACGTCTAGCGTGGGAGGGGATGGGTCGGTCATCTTATCCTGCATGCCATTCCGTCTTTCGAAATGCCGCGATCTGTTTTCGCTGGGCCCGAAACGCACAGATAGTCGTTCGATCCGGGTTACAAAAGAAGCAATATTGCAACGCGGCAAAAAGCTTTTGCGCGCGACAAGGGTGGACGCCTTCACGCTGGACGGGGTATTGCCCGGGGCCGATCAGGAGTGTTTCGATGCGTTTCCTTGTCTCCTTCGCCCTGTTGCTGGCGCTGGCGGTTCCCCTTCCCGCACTCGCTCAGACCGATCCCGCGCGCACCACAGTGCAGGCGCTTGACGATGGGTTGACCACGATCATGAAGGCGAAGGGAACGGCAAAAAGCCGCGCCGCGACGATCGGCCCGGTAATCGACCGCGCATTCGACTTGCCGCTGATGACGCGGCTCGCGGTGGGCCCGGCCTGGACGACGACCGCACCGGCCGATCAACAGGCGCTGGTCGCCGCTTTTCGGCGTATGACGATCGCCCAATATGCCACCAATTTCGACAGTTGGTCGGGTGAGCGTTTCACGATCGCTCCGCAGATCGAGGCGCGGGGTGGCGATAAGCTGGTTCGCACGACGCTGGGCACGCCAGGCAAGGCCGACGTCGCGATCAGCTATCGTTTGCGCGCGAGTGGCGGCACGTGGAAGATTATCGACGTTTTCTACCGCAATTCGATCAGCCAGATTGCGACCAGGCGGTCTGATTTCGCGACCGTCCTTGCCAAGGGCGGCGCCAAGGCACTGGTAGCCCATCTCGACAGCTTGGCGGCGAAGGGCGATTTTTGACGATCCCGCTTCTCCTTCCCGTGGCGGCGTTGATCGCCGCCCCGGCCCAAGATCAGCAAACGGCACCCCCTTCGGCACCGCCGATCGTCGCGCCGGCGCCCGCTGCCGGGTCGGGGCCCGTCGTTGCGCCGGTATCGCCCGTCGCCCCGCCATCGCCCGCCACCGACTCGGCGCGGGCAAGTTCTTCGGCGACGCTCCCCGAGTTTGCGGAACCGCTGTCCGACCCGGCGACCGCCAGCGAGGCACCGTTTCGGGCGACCGCGGTCAACCCCGATCGGGGGGATCCGCTGGAGGGTTTCAACCGGGCGATGTTCGGGCTGCACCAGTCGCTCGACAAGGGGATCTATCGGCCGCTCGCGATGGGCTACCAGCACGTCCTACCGAAACCGGTGCGATCGGGATTGCGCAATTTCTTCAGCAATCTGACCGAGCCGGTCGTGTTCGTGAACTATCTGCTCCAGTTCAAATTCGGCAAGGCGGCCGAGACGCTGGCGCGGTTCACGATCAATTCCACGCTGGGCGTCGGCGGTTTCTTCGACCTGGCGAAGACCAAGGACTTCAACCTGCCGCACCGGAACAACAGTTTTGGCGACACTCTGGCCTATTATGGCGTCGGTCCAGGGCCTTATCTGTTTCTGCCGCTGGTCGGGCCCACCACCTTGCGTGACGTGCTGGGCGGCCCGTTGGACGGGGCCATCCTTCCGCTCGCGGTCGGCAAGCCGTTCACCGACTGGCGCTATCAGCTTTCCAGCGGCGTGATCACCGGGCTCGACCTGCGCGCCGAATCGGACCCCGAGTTGCGCGCGCTGTTCGGCGGCGCGGTCGATCCGTACGCGACCTTGCGATCGGTCTGGCTTCAGAACCGCGCCGCCGACGTCGCTGCGCTGCGGCACCGCCGTGTCGAGCCGCAGAATCCATCGGAACTCGACGATCCGTTGCGCGATCCCGGCGCGTCGGCGCCCACCGCGTCCGAATCCCGCGCTCGGGAATTGCAGGATCCTCTGGCGGATCCCGCCGTCCCGGCAGCCGCCGCGATACCAAATTAGGCCCGCCCCACATCCGCCCGAATCCCGTGGTTTCTCAGATGAAGTTGGACGCTGGCCGAACGATTGTTTCACGGCGTTGTTTGTTTAAGTTGGCGGCAGGAGCCGATACCTGATGACGATCTCGTTCGAAACACCCCTGCTGGATACCGTATCGACCCCGGCGGAATTGCGCCGCCTGAAGCCGGAGCAGTTGCGCCAGCTGGCGGATGAGTTGCGCGCGGAGACGATTTCCGCGGTGGGGACGACCGGCGGCCATCTCGGCTCGGGACTGGGCGTGGTCGAGCTGACCACCGCGATCCATTATGTGTTCAACACGCCCGACGACCGGCTGATCTGGGACGTTGGCCATCAATGCTATCCGCACAAGATCCTGACCGGACGGCGCGACCGCATCCGCACCCTGCGCCAGGGTGGCGGCCTGTCGGGGTTCACCAAGCGCAGCGAGAGCGACTACGATCCGTTCGGCGCGGCGCATTCCTCGACCTCGATCTCGGCGGCGCTGGGCTTTGCCATCGCCAACAAGCTGTCGAACAGGCCGGGCAAAGCGATCGCGGTGATCGGCGACGGCGCGATGTCGGCGGGCATGGCGTATGAGGCGATGAACAATGCCGAAGGGGCGGGCAACCGGCTGGTCGTCATCCTCAACGACAATGACATGTCGATCGCACCGCCGGTGGGAGGCCTGTCGGCCTATCTCGCGCGGATGGTGAGCTCGAGCGAGTATCTCGGCTTGAGGAGCCTCGCCAAGCGCCTGACCGCCAAGATTTCGCGCCGGGTCCACAATGCCGCGCAAAAGGCCGAGGAACTGACCCGCGGCTGGGTGACCGGGGGCACGTTGTTCGAGGAACTGGGCTTTTATTATGTCGGGCCGATCGATGGCCACAATCTCGACCATCTGATCCCGGTGCTGGAGAATGTTCGCGACAGCGAGCATGGCCCGATCCTGGTCCATGTCGTGACCCAGAAGGGCAAGGGCTATGGCCCGGCGGAGAATGCGGCCGACAAATATCATGGCGTGCAGAAGTTCGACGT
>DASVNU010000079.1:0-22740 GCA_036383655.1 Sphingomonas sp.
CCGTCGGCGCAGCTGATCCAGCACGAATGGGCCAAGCACGGCACCTGTACGGGGACCACGCCGGCTGCCTATTTCGCGCGGTCGAGCACGATGTACGCCAAGCTGCGCTATCCCGACATGGACGCGCTGTCGCGCCGGCCGCTCACCGTCGGCCAGTTCGCGGCGGCGTTCGCGGCGGCCAACCCCGGCCTTCCCGCCGGTGCGATCCGGGTGACGGCGAAGGGCGGTTGGCTCGACGAGCTGTGGCTGTGCCTCGATCGGCGCTTCGCTTACGAACGCTGCAAGCCGAACACCGGCGGGCTTCCCGGCAACGCGCGGCTCAAGATCTGGCGCGGGCATCGCTGAGATAAATCCCACCCCGGCGAAGGCCGGGGCCTAGGATCGATGACTTGAAGAGGGCGCCCCGCCGCTGTGATTGCGCCGCGGCTGGGTCCCCGCCTTCGCCGGGGTGGGGCTCGGCAAATTCCGCTGCTCAGCGTTTGCCGACATAGCTAACCCTCGATCACCGCGGTCGACGGATGATGCTTGTCGAGGTGCTTGCGGATGATCTTCAGGTTGCGCGTGTTCGACCGGAAGAAGAAGTCGGGCACCGCGCCGACCCAGGGGATCAGCCCCAGCGCGAAGTCGATGCCGACATTGCCGAACATCCGCGCCATCTGGGTTTTGGTCATGCCCAAATTGCGCGCTTCCCACACCATATAGGCGCCGAGCGCCGCGCCGACCACGTCGCCGATGCCGGGGACGAGGTCCAGCATCACGTCGAGCCCCAGTTTCTGGTTGGTGCCGGGGATCTTGATCAACCCCTCGAGCAAATGCTCCATCCCCTCTATGCGCTTGCGCACGGAGGCCGGATCGCGCCCGATGGGGACGATCTGGGAGATGTCGGGACGGGGAATGCGAGTCGTGTTGGCCATAGTCCCGATCTAATTGGTGTCGTTGCGCAGTCGATTCAACGGGTGCCACGCGCGCGGGTTCCCCTGCCATTGCTGCAGCCGCAGCGAGACCAGCGACCAGCGCAACGGCGTGGCGATCGGAATGAAGGCGACATCGGCGGCGAGCGCGGCATCGGCTTCGGCGATGTGCGTGGCGCGTTCCGCGATGGTCGGCGCGTCGCGCGCGGCGGTTAGCGCGGCCTGCGCGTCGTCGCTGCACAGCACGCAAGCGGTCGCGAGATACCAGCGCGCGCTGTCATAAGGCGCGACTTCATCGACCAGTCGCAGGTCCGCCTCGGCATTCATCGCGACGCGGATCGGCCGGATCCCGATCGTCGCCAATCGCGCCCCGATCTGGCCCCACAGCACATTGCCCCCGGAATTGCCGGGCAATGCCACCCGCACGCTGATCTCTCCCGGATTGGCGAGGAGATAGTCGGCAACCTGCTGGCGGGCATCGGCGAGGCGGGCGTCGGGCGTCAGCGTCGCCCAGGCCGATACCGAGGGCGTGCTCGCTGAATCGAGCTTGTCGGGCAACAGCCGCTCGACCGGCTGTCCCCAATCGGGCGTGAAGGCGGCGATCAACGCCGGGCGGTCGATCGCCTCGGCGATCGCCGCGCGCCCGGCCGCCGAGGCGAGCAACCCCTCGCGCCTGACGATGGCCAGGCCGAACATGCCGACGGCGGGGTCCAGGTGAATATTCGCCGGCGCGACCTTGCTCATCGCGACCAGGGGCCAGTCGCCGACCGATCCGCCGATGATCAGGTCCGAATCCTTGCGCGCGAAGCGCAGCAGCGCGCGCGCTGCGCTTTCGCCGATCAACTGGACATTCTGCTCGGGGCCGGGCTCGGCGACCTCGTCGTCGGGTGACCGCGCGGGATCGAACGCCGGGCGCAGCATCACCGAATTGGCCGCGGTCGCGGTGACCCGGAAGGGGCCGCTCCCACCCGGCGGGTTTTCGCGCCGCACCGCCAGTTCGGGCTGCGCGAACAGCTTGAGCAGATCGGGGCGCGGCCGGCTGAGGCGGACCTCGATCACCTGATCGGTCATCGACACGATATCGTCGATCGCGGTCAGGAACGGCTTGAGCGGATTGCGCGATGGCGCGGCGATCGCGCGCTTCAGGATGATCACCACGTCCGCCGCGGTGACCTTGCCGCCGTTGCTCCACTCGGCTTCGCGCAGACGGAAGATGTAAGTGCGCCCCTGGTCGACCACGATCCAGCGCTCGGCCAGCCCCGGTTCGATCTGGCCGCTGGCATCGAAGCGCACCAGTCCCTGCGAGGTCGCATCCAGCAATAACCGCTGCGCGGTGTCGGCCGGGCGCCTGTTGATGTCGGGATAGGAGGGGCGTCCGCCGATCGCGCTCACCACCACTGGCCCGGTGTCGGGGCGCGGGCTGCACGATGCCAGCAACAGGATGAACAGGGCGGCGATGCCGCGAGGCGCGATCATTTTGACGTTGTGCCAAACTCCGCGCCGCGGCGCCATGGTGCGGACGGCCGGACTCGGAACCGCTCGGAGAGCGGAGCGGAGGCCCCGGGCATAGACCCTCGAGATTTTTTTTATTTTCAAGTCCCTGGAACTTTTTCGTTCGTCCGATTTGGTCACGCAATTGGCGATGACAGTCTGTGTCCGCGATTGCCGTGCAACGACAGCTACGCCCTCCGATTTAGACCGTTCAACATGTCGGCGATTGACCCTGAAAGCCGACATTAGACTGTTACTGCCCGTCCTTCTGACCATCGAGGTCAATGCGCGAGCGTTAACTATTGAGCTTTTGTATCGCGCGATTTCATCGGTTCGCCGCGCAATGCGCTCCAATTATCCCTGCAACCACTTGCATTATCCGCGCCGTTCATCTGCGCGAAAGGTTGGCCTGAACACGCAGAAGGCCCTGATGCTCGAATATGGCTACGCGCCGCACTTCCCGATGGATTTCGGTGCGGCGTGTTCGAACTGCCCGATAGGGCGACGTGGAGACGACGGCCGGACGATGCGTGCGATCATCCAAGCCCGGCTGGTCAAATTTTGAAAGGGAGCAATGCGATGAGTATTATGTCCAAAAGTCCAAGAATGCTTTTCCTGCTCGCCATGCTTACGGGCACGATGTCGGCCGGGCTGCATGCGCAGCAGACGCCGCAGGCGCCGCAGGATGCGGGGCAGGCCAATCCGGACATAACCGTGACGGGCACGCCGCCTGCCGACCTGTCCGGGATGTCGGACGGGCCCGAGGTCGAAGGTTTCATTTCGGCGCGCAATGACCAGAAAATGCTGGTGACGACCCCTGGCGGCACCAAGACAATGGTCCTCATCAGCGATGGAACCCGCATCAAGTCCAAAGGCGGCCTCCTGGGCATCCGTAGCAACAAGCTTGCCGCGGATCAGCTGCTCAACGGCCTGCCGGTCAGCGTCAAGACGGTGCAATGGGGTGGCGGCCTGGTGGCGAGCCAGATCGCGCTCAAGACCAAGGACCTCAGGACCGCGTCGATGATCCGCAACGGTACCGACCAGCGGTTCGGCGAGCAGGCCGCGGCAACGGAGGCGTTGCGCGGCCGCGTGGCCGACATCGATCAATATAACGTCAAGGGCACGACGAACGTGACCTTTGACACTGGCAAGGCGGCTCTGTCCCCGCAGGCGAAGGCCGATCTCTGCGCCGCGGCGACGCAAGCCGAAGGGATGAACAACGCTTTGCTTCTCGTCGTCGGCTACACCGACTCGACCGGAAGCCAGGAATTGAACCAGACGCTCAGCGAGAAGCGCGCCAGCCGCGTCGTCAATTACCTTCAGCAGGCGTGCCACTGGAAGCCATATCGCATGCTGACCCCCACCGGAATGTCCGAAGCGGATCCGGCGGCACCCAACGACACCGCCAGCGGCAAGGCACAGAATCGCCGCGTCGCGGTGAATATCATGGTCAGCAAGGGCCTCGACGGCATGTAAGGTGCTCCGGGGTGGGCATCGCCCACCCCGGGTTCCGCTTTGGCCAAAATAAAAGTAAATTATATCATTAGGTTCTGGTGCGGACGGCGACACTCGAACGCCTCTCTTTGACGATGACAGCTTTGCGCCCGTTTGCGGTCATGCATCGAACCCTGCGCCATTCCCGAAAACGGACTCGGTCAAACGAAGCGAGCACAGGCGGCGACCCGTTGACGCGCGAGGCTGGTTGCTGAACTCTGCCGGGATGGCGCACGAAACCAACCCACGGATCGACATTCCACCCTCCGCACTCGAGCTACGCTGCGAGCTTCGGGCGTAGCGAACCACCCCGTGAACGCGGGATTGAAATCGGGCTGGCGGGCGAAGAGGGTGTCATATGGTGCATCGGTCGACGCATATGGCCCGGCAGGCCCTTCGCAGCGCAGGTGAACGGGGGACGTGAAAGCGAACGTCGTCATTGTCGAGGATGATCCTCTCGTCGCCGCGCATGTCGGACGCGGCGTCGCGGCGCATGACGGTTTGTCGCTGGTGGCCACCGCGGGCACGCTGGCCGAGGCTCGGGCGCTACTCGATCGGAAAGTGGATCTGTTCATCCTCGATCTCGGCCTTCCCGACGGCAGCGGGATCGAACTGATCGAGGATATCCGCGCGCGCGGCGGGCTGGAGCCGAAAATACTCGTCCTCTCGGTGCTCGGCGATCAGGATACGGTGCTGGCGGCCGTGCTGGCGGGGGCGGACGGCTATCTGCTGAAGGATATCGACAGCCTCGACATCGGCCAGCAAGCCGCCGACGCGTTGACCGGCGGCGCGCCGCTGTCGCCCAGCATCGCGGCCTATGTGTTGCGCCATCTGCGCCGGCAACGCGAAGATGCGAAATCGGACGATGCCGACCCGCCGCTATCGCCGCGTGAAATCGAACTGCTCCAGCTGCTGGCGCGCGGGTACAGCAACCGGCAGGCGGCGGCCGAGCTCGAGATATCGCCGCACACGATCGGCGATCATGTCAAATCGATCTACAGGAAGCTCCGGGTGAGCAATCGGGGCGAGGCGATGGTGCGTGCCTTTCGCAGCGGGTTGCTGCGCCTGTGACCATCGTCCCCCGGCTGACGGGCTGGCGGCGCGCGCTGGCGATCATCCTCGGCGCGCAATTGCTGTTCTGGGGCGCCTATGCGCTGATCGTCGCCGGCCTGCGGCCGGTGACGCTGGAAGACTATCGACTGCCGGCGGCGCGGGCGCTGCTCGCTTCCGAGCCGGGCAAGCCGGGCGCCTATGCGGTCGGGCTGTCGGGCCCCGCCGTGTTGCGCGTCCCGGGCTGGCAGCCCGTGATCCTGCATCCGGCACAGGCGAGTCTGTTGTCGCGCTCCCAAACCACCGTTGGGAACGGGTGGTCACTGAACTGCCTGAAGAATCCCTGCCCAAAGGCCGCGATAGCCTATGCCGGGCCGTTCGACCGCCTGACCGCAGCGGCGGGTCGGGAGCGGTTCCAGCGGTTCGACATGGTGTGGCTGGTCGTGGCAACCGAACTGATGATGGGCGCGGCGTTGATCGTCCTGTTGCCGGTCAACCGGTTTTCGCGCCTCCAGTTCATCACCGGCCTGCTGCTCATCTCGGTCGGCATCGACGCCTGGCTCACCACGTTCGGGGCGGAAAGCCTGCCCTATGTCTGGTTTCCGTTGCTGCGCTACGGCGTGGAATATTGGATGCTGACGACAGCGGCGCTTTCCGTGAACGCCTTCGCCGACTGGCGCCCGCGCGAGGCGAGGGCGACTTGCGGCTGCTTCATCGTGGTGTTCGCCATCTTGCTGGGCACCCTGATCGCAGGCGGCGATTTTGCGACAATCGTGCCCTGGCTCGACGCGATCGCGCTGACCCTGCTGCTCGGATATGGCGTCATCGCGTTGCTGCGGATGGGACGGACGGCGCCGGGGCCGGCGATCCGGGTTCTGGCGATCTTGCTCGTCGCGCTTGCCTCGATCGGCTTCGACCTGTTTCTGCTGCCACCGCCCACCGGCTTTGCGTTGCAGGCGTCGGTCCTCGCGCCGCCGCTGACGATGCTCGGCATCCTGTTCGAGATCGCGCTACAGGGGCACAGGCTCAATCAGGAGGCGGAGGAGGCGCGCAGCGACCTGGAACGTCAGGTGCTGGAACAGGATGCGAGCCTGCTGCGCTCCTCGCAATTGCTGCGTCATCAGGAACGGCTGATCGCGATCGACGCCGAGCGCCAGCGCCTGTTGCGCGACATGCATGACGGGGTGGGCGGTGTGCTGACGCATCTTCTTCTCGATGTCCGCGAACATCGGTTGAGCGCGCGGGAAATCGAGCAGGGATTGCAATCCGCGGTCGACGACCTGCGCAACATGGCCAGTGCGATCGACGCGGGCAATGAGCCGATCGACGAGGCGCTGGCGATGTTCCGGGAGCGCATGGCAGGCCGACTTGCCCGATCGGGCATTGCTCTGGACTATCACTGCATGTTGCCGATCCCGGCGCCCAGTCTCGACGTGCGGCGGCTGCTCAGCCTCTATCGGCTGTTGCAGGAGGGCATCGCCAACAGCGTGCGCCACGCTTCCGCCGCGAGGATCGACCTCACGGTGAAGCAGGACGACGACGGCGCCATTCTCGTCACCTTGTCGGATGATGGCGTCGGGTTCGAGCCGGACAGCGCGGTCGGCGCGGCCGGGGAGGGGCGGGGCCTCGCCAACATGCGTCGTCGGGCCGACCAGATGGGCGGACGAATAGGAATCGACAGCGCGCCGGGAAGGGGTACGCACCTGACCCTGACCATTCCGGCCGCCGCCGCGGGGCGAAAGGCATGAACCGACGCATCGCGCGGAAAGTGGGTAGCATTTTTCCGCAAAAAGCGATGCTCCAACACCCCGATATCCCCTGAACGCGGGATTGTTGGAGCGGTTGCTTCGGTGGAAAAGCCGCGCGGGGCTTCCGTGGCGAATGAGGGGGGTACGGCCACGGGGGCCCCGACCGATAGTCGAGCCGCAGGCGCTCGCGACGATCGCGCAATGAGTCCGCACATGGCGTCGATGCGCTTCACCGGCCTTCAGTGAGAAAACACGCTTTTTTCCGAACTCGAAATGCAGGGGAGTTGGACAATGGTATCTCGGCGCATTGCATTGGGCACAGCGGTGGGGGCCGCGACGATCGCCTCGCTTCCGTTGCTCGCCGCACCCGATCCCGCGAACGCGCCGATCGCGCGCTACGACATCAGGGCGGGAACGGTTTCCGGCACGTCCGCGATGGGCGCCGGTTCGATGATGGGGATGATGTTCGGCGGGCGTGGGGGCAACAATGTCCAGCACGAGTTGCTGCTACGGCTCGGATCGTCGCAGGGCGCGACCAAAGGTGAGCCCAGGGCGGAACATTTCATGCCCGCCGGCGCCAGGCTCGGCAAATCGGTTCTCCTGGGCATGGCCAAGGTCGAGCGCGCGGAACGCGATGAGCTGCCACAGAAGCCCAAGGGTCGGCTGCTGATTTTCTGGGGCTGCGGGGCGAACGCACCCAAGGGACAGCCCGTGATCATCGACTTCGCCAAGGCCGCCAGCGGCCAGATGCCGGCGGGCATCTGGACGAGCACGATCCCGCGCGATTCAGGCCCCAGCCAGCAGAACAGCCGGACGTTCGCTCATTGGCCCTATGACGACGGCAAGTCCGCAAAGCCCGACAGTTCGCTGATCGGTCCGCATCGCATCGTGAGCAATTATGCCCCGGAAATAGCCTTCACGGCCGCCAGGGACTTCATGTCGCCCTTGCAGGCTACCAACCGCCAGCAAGCCGGCGGCGCGACCCTGCTGAGCTGGAACGGCATTTCCGCCGCCACCGGATATCTGGCGTTCGTCAGCGGCGGCAAGATGGGGCCGAAGGGCGAGATGGGCGACATGGTGATCTGGACCAGCAGCGCCACACGCCAGTTCGGGGGCGGGCTGTCGGACTGGCTTACGCCGACCCAGGTGGCCGGTCTGGTGCGCGACCGGACCATCCTGCCGCCCAGCGCCACCAGCTGTCTGATCCCGGCCGAAGTGCGGCAGGCGGCGCCGGATTTCACCGCCGGCATGCTGACCGCGTTCGGGCCGGAAGAGGATTTCTCCTATCCGCCGCGCCCTGCCTCGGCCGCAACCCCCTGGCGTCTCGAATGGACCGCCCGCATCCGGCACCGTTCGACGACGAGCTGGGTAGAGGCGCAGGGCATGTCGATGGGCGCCATGAATGCGCAGGGTAATCAGGGCGAACAGGGGCAACAGAATCAGGAACCGCAGAAGCGGTGCAAGCCCAAGGGGCTCGGCGGCATGCTGGGCGGTATCGTGCGCGGCGGAGGCGGTTGCTGACCGGCGGATCGGGGGTGTCGGGAGCGCGTGAATAACGCGGTCCCAATCCCCCTCACGCCCGACCGAAAACCCTGAATTTACCAACATTATTACGCCGACACCCCCTGAACGCGGGATTGATGAGTTCGCCGACGCGGCGGAAAAGGCGATCGAAAGACTCTCGCTCGGGATCGGGGAGCAACCAACCAAATCACGGCTCGCCGGCAACGGCGTGAGGGGCGCGCATGCCTGCGCCTCCTTGCGTCGATATGCGGGTGGCCGCCGCAGGGGATGAGACAATGACGGCTGCGCGTACCAATCGTTCGGGGACCATCTCGCTCGGGAAGCTGGCGGTCTCGACCTCGACGCTCGCGCTACTGGCGATCGCTTTCGTACCCTCTGCGGCGCGTGCGCAGGATGCCACTTTCAGCGGGACGCAAACAACCAGCGGCCCGTACACTTACGGCCAGCTGACGTTTGTTGACGATAGCGCGATGAACGCGAATGCCGCCGATGCACTCACCCTGGCTTCGTTAGCCTATTTCCACGACAACAGCACGCTGAACGTCACGGCGGTCAACGCCATCCATGGGGGGCATCAGACATTCTACGACAACGCCAAACTCAACGCCGATGTGGCCAATGGCATCGGCGGCGGGCTTCAGTATTTCTATGGCCACAGCGTGCTCGACGCCTATGTGACGGACGCGGTCAGTAGCGGCGATCAACATTTTTACGAAGATAGCGTCCTGAATGCGCGGGCGATCGGTTCGATTTCGCAACATAGCCTGTATTTCAATGACCGGAGCGTCCTGAACGCTTCGGCGGGCGCGATCGGCTCCGGTACACAGTTCTTCGCTGGTAACAGTGTCCTCAAAGCGTTGGGCGTCGGCGCGGTCGGCTCGGGCGCGCAGTCGTTCACCGATTCGAGCCAACTCCAGGCGACCGTTACCGATGCGGTCACGGCAGCGCAGCAGGACTTTAGCGGGCAAGCGACGCTCGACATCACCGCCGCCGGCGCGGTGAGTGGCGGCCGGCAGCGATTCTACAATTCCGCCGGTTTGCTGGCCGCGGCCACCCATGCCGTCGGCGGGGCGAGCCAACAGGAGTTCTACGACAGTTCGTTTCTGATCGCATCCGTGGCGAACGCGGTCAGCGACGGCACGCAATCCTTCCACAACGACAGCCGGCTCGACGCGACCGCGACGAACGCGATGAGTGGAGGACAACAGACCTTCAATGAAAGAGCCCATCTCAACGCCTCCGCGGCCGGGGCGGTCAGCGGCGGCCAACGCATATTCTACACGTCCAGCATGTTGAACGCCTCGGTCGCGGGCGCCGTGACCGGCGGTGCCCAGATGTTCACCGACTCCAGCAAACTCAACATTGGTGCCGACAATGCACTGACCAACGCCGTGCGGGTCCATTTCGGCTATTCAGGTTATCCGGGCGCGCCCGTCCCTGGCCCCGGCGGGACGCTCAGCCTGAACGGTTTCAACACCGTGGTCGGCGGGCTGGACGACAGCAACGACCTGTTCGGCACGTTGAACTATCTCTACGCGGGCGCGGGCGTCGTCGAGAACGGCGGCACGGCGAACAGCATCCTGACCGTGGACAGTTCGGTTGTCGGGGATAGCGAATTTTCCGGCCTCATTCGCGATGGAGACGGCACCAGCGGTACGCTCAGTCTGGTCAAGACGGGTGCGGGCAAGCTCACTCTGGGTGGTGATAACAGCTATACCGGGACGACGACCGTCAGCGCTGGCGACCTACAGCTCAATGGCTGGCTGAGGGGCGCGGTGACGGTCAAGACGGGCGGCACGCTGAGTACAGGCGCCACGGTCGTGAACGGCACCACTCTGGGCAATGGCGGCGGGGTACACAACAGCGTCACCGTCGAGGCCGGTGGGACGCTGGCAGGCGCCTCGGCCCTGACCTTCTACATGGACAGCCTGACGCTGAATTCAGGGTCCAGGATCAATGTCGCACTGGGGGCGCCTTCGGCCTCGGGGCTGTTCAACGTCACCGGCAATCTGACGCTCGCTGGCACGCTCAACGTGACCAATACCGGTGGCTTCGGCAGCGGCCTTTATCGCCTGTTCGATTATGGCGGCACGCTGACCGATAACGGGATGACCGTTGGCGCAACGCCGACCGGCTATGCCGCAGGCGATCTGACTGTCCAGAAGACCACCGGTCAGGTCAATCTGCTCGTCGGGAGCGTCGCTCCGGGCGGCTACGCTTTCTGGGACGGGCCGAACACCGCTGCCGACAACATCGTGAATGGCGGCACGGGCACGTGGAGTGCATCCGGGATCAACTGGACCAATGCGGGCGGCAGCGCCAACGGCGCCTATGATCCCGCCTCGATGCTGATCTTCCAGGGCACGCCGGGCACGGTGACGGTCGATGCCGGCGGCGGTGCGCTCGCGGTGAACGGCGGGATGCAGTTCTTCGTCAACGGCTACAATATCACCGGCGGCTCGCTGAATCTCACTGCATCGGCGGTGCCGATCCGCGTCGGCGACGGCACGTCGGCGGGGTCCGGCATGACCGCGACCGTCGCGTCGACGCTCACCGGCAGCGGCGGCATCGACAAGACCGACCGCGGCACGCTGGTCCTTACCGGGGCCAGCACCTACTGGGGCGGTACCACGATCTCGGCGGGCACGCTGAAGGTCACGGGCGATGCCACGCTCGGCGCGGTGACGAACGGACTCACGATCGCCAACGGTGCCACGCTCGGCTTCGACACAGCGGCCCTGAAGGTCGGCTCGCTCTCCGGCGCGGGCACCATCACCCGGTCGGACTTCAATCCCGGCGTGCTCACCGTCGATCAGGCGACCAGCACCAATTTCAGCGGCGCCATCAACGACTATTTCGACGAGATCAACGGCGTCACCACCATGACCGGGCTGACCAAGGCCGGCACCGGCACGCTGACCTTGAGCGGCAATAGCACCTATACCGGCGCCACCAATGTGACGGGCGGCACGCTGCTCGTCGACGGAGCCCTGGGCCATGTGATGTGGGGGCCGATACAATTGGGCACCACGCAGGTCGCGGTGGCGTCGGGCGCCAGCCTGGGCGGCGCCGGCTCGATCGCCGGCGACGTTTCCGTGGCGGATGGCGGCATTCTGCTGGGCCGCGCCGGCCAGACCCTGTCGATGGGATCGCTGGCGCTGAGCGGAGGCTCGGTGGTCGATGTTTCGCTAGGGGGACCGTCCACCGCCCGGCTGTTCAACGTCGCGGGCAATCTCACGCTCGACGGCACGCTCAACGTGAGCAATGCCGGCGCCTTTGGCAACGGCCTCTATCGCCTGTTCGATTATGGCGGGACGCTGACCGACAACGGGTTGACCGTTGGTGCGACGCCGACCGGCTATGCCGCCGGCGATCTGACCGTACAGACCTCGGTGGCCAATCAGGTCAACCTGCTGGTCGGGGCGGTCGCGCCGGGCTCCTACAGCTTCTGGAACGGCGCACAGACCACGCCAAACAACGCGGTCAATGGCGGCACCGGCACGTGGAGCGCCGCCGGAACCAATTGGACCAACGCGGGCGGCAGCGCCAGCGGCGTCTATGACCCGGCCGCGCTGCTGATCTTCGCCGGTGCGCCCGGCATGGTGACGGTCAGCGCGGGCGGCGGCGCGCTCGACGTGAACGGCGGGATGCAGTTCTTCGTTGGTGGCTATCAGCTGTCCGGCGACGCGCTGAACCTCACCGCGGCGGACACGCCGATCCGCGTGGGTGACGGCACGGCCGGCGGCGCGGGCATGACCGCGACCATTTCGTCCGCGCTCACCGGCAGTGGCGGCGTCACCAAGACCGATCTCGGCACGCTGGCGCTGACCGGGACCAGCAACTTCACCGGCGAAATCACCGTCAACGGCGGCGCCGTCGCGATCCGCAATGGCGGCAACGTCACCAACGCCGCCGGTGAAATCGCCAAGGACGCCGGTACCACGGGCACGGTCACGGTCGATGGCGCAGGGTCGGTGTGGAAGAATGGCAGCGGCGTCCTGGTCGGCATCGGCGCGAACAGCAACGGCACGCTGAACATCATCAATGGCGGCAAGATTCTCCAGACCGGCGGCGACGGCATTGTCGGCTATGGAGCCACGGGTACGGCCACGGTCGATGGCGTGGGATCGACGTGGAACAATAGCAGCGTCACAAGCGCCACCAAGGTCGGTTGGGGCGGCGGCAACGGTACGCTGAGCATCACCAACGGCGGCAGCGTTTCCGATACGTTCGGCGAGATCGGCGATTCCGGCACTGGCACGGTCACAGTCGATGGCGCCGGGTCGACCTGGACCAATAGCAGCAACCTCAACGTCGGCGCTTACGGTAGCGGCACGCTGAACATCACCAATGGCGGCAGCGTTTCCAGCGCCACGGCAATTGTCGGCAACGGTTCCGGCGCCGATGGCACGGTCACGATCGATAGTGCGGGCTCGTGGACCAACAACGGCGTCCTCAAGCTGGGCCAGGGCGGTTCCGGTACGCTCAACCTGAACGGCGCGGTGGGTGCGCGCGGCGTGCTGGCAACGCCAAGCATCAGCAAGGGCCAGGGCACCGGCGCCGTCAATTTCGACGGCGGCATCCTGCGGGCGACCATTGTCGATGGCGACCTTCTCGGAGGCTTTGCCGCCGGCGATGTGACGATCAAGGCGGGCGGCGCGTTCATCGACACCAACGGCGTCAATGTCAGCATCAGTTCCCCGCTGGGTGGCGTCGGCGCGCTGACCAAGCAGGGCGCGGGCGAACTCTATGTGACCGGCGCCAACACCTACCAGGGCGGCACCAATATCGCGGCGGGCAGGCTGTTCATCGGCGACGGCGGCACGCTCGGCGCCACTACCGGATCGCTCGTCATCGCGGGCGGCGCGACGCTCGATCTCGGCATCACCTCGCAGACGGTCGGTTCGCTGTCGGGCGCGGGCACCGTCACCAGCACGGTCCTCATGGGAAATACGAGCCGGCTGACGGTCAACCAGAGCGCCAACACCAGCTTCACCGGATCGATCAACAATGGTTTCGATCCGATCGCCGGCGGCGCGACCACGATCGCGCTGACCAAAGCCGGCACGGGCAAGCTCACGCTCGGCGGCGTCAGCAATTATTCCGGCGCCACGACGGTGGATGGCGGCGAGCTGCGGATCGACGGCTCGATCGCCAGCGCCACCACGGTCAACACCGGCGGCACGCTGAGCGGTGGCGGTTCGATCACCAACAACGTCGTGATCGCCAATGGCGGCACGCTGTCGGGGGCGGCCGGATCGACGTTGACGATGAACAGCCTGACGCTGAATTCGGGGTCCAACGTCACCGTCGCGCTAGGCGCGCCGTCCACCGCAGGACTGTTCGACGTCACCGGCAACCTCACGCTCGACGGCACGCTCAACGTGAACAACGCCGGCGGCTTCGGCGATGGGCTCTACCGCCTGTTCGACGCGGGTTCGGTCACCGACAACGGTCTTGCCATCGGCACGACACCGGCCGGTTATGCCGCAGGCAACCTCAGCGTTCAGACGACCACCAATCAAGTCAATCTGCTGGTGGCGACGTCGACCAGCCCCGGCTCCTTTGCCTTCTGGAACGGCGCGCACACCACGCCCAACAATCTGGTCAATGGCGGCGCGGGTTCGTGGAGCGCGACCGGTACTAACTGGACAAACGCGGCCGGTAGCGCGAGCGGCGCCTACGATCCGGCCGCCATGCTGATCTTCCAGGGCACGCCCGGCACGGTGACGGTCAGCGCGGGCGGCGGCGCGCTCGATGTGAACGGCGGGATGCAGTTCTTCGTCAATGGCTACAAGGTAGTGGGCGACGCGCTGAACCTCACCGCGGCGGCCACGCCGATCCGCGTCGGTGACGGCACCACTGCCGGTGCCGGCATGACGGCGACTGTCTCCTCCGTGATCACCGGTAGCGGGGGTCTCGACAAGACCGACCTCGGTACGCTCGTTCTTTCCGGGTTCAACACATACGCCGGCGACACGACGATCTCGGCGGGCACGCTGAAGTTCGACGTCGACCTGGGTGGCATGCTTGGCGCACCAACTGGAGCGCTTGCGATCGCCGGCGGCGCCTCATTTGATCTTACCGGTACCAGCCAGACGGTCGGCACGCTGTCCGGCGCCGGCAGCATTACCAGTTCGGTATATGGCGGCCGGCAAAGCCCGCTCACGGTCAATCAGGCGACCAACACCAATTTCAGCGGTGCGATCACAGACGGATTCGGGACTGGCGCTGGGGACGGCGCGGTGTGGCTGATCAAGGATGGTGCGGGCACGCTGACCCTGTCCGGCAACAGCGCGTTCTCCTTCACCACCGTCGATGGCGGCACGCTGGCGATCGCCAATGGCGGTACGGTCGCGAACGAAACCAGCAATTTGGGTAACGCGGCCGGCAGCAATGGCACGGTTCTCGTCACCGGCAGCGGGTCTGTGTGGAGTACGAATTATCTGTACCTGGGTTACGCCGGCGCGGGGACGCTTACCGTCGCGGATGGCGGCAGGGTCAGCATCGACACGGTGGATATGGCGCACGCGAACTCCGGCAGCGGCACGTTGAATCTGAACGGCACGGCCGGGGCGCGCGGCGTGCTGGAAACCGGCTTCGCGGGGGGGAATCGCGGTGAGGTGACGGTCAATTTCGACGGCGGAATCTTGCGCGCCACCGATGCCGACACGTTGCTGACCGGCGGCGTTCCCGGCTCGGTGACGGTCAAGGCGGGCGGCGCCTTCATCGACAGCAATGGCTATCACATGGAGATCGCCTCTCCGCTAGGCGGCGTCGGCGCGTTGACCAAATTGGGCGCGGGGACGCTGACCCTGACCGGCAACAACAGCTATGCCGGCGGCACGATCATCGACACAGGCACGTTGCAGCTTGCCGGGACGGGGACGCTGGGTGCGCCTACCGGAGCCCTCACCGTCGCGGCCGGCGCGGCGCTCGATCTCGGCAGCACATCGCAGACGGTCGGTTCGCTGTCCGGCGCTGGCAATGTCACCAGCACGGTCACGATGGGAAGCCCCAGCGTGCTCACCGTCGATCAGGCCAGCGACACCATCTTCAGCGGCGCCATCACGAATGGCGTCCAGGTTCTCAGCCCCGGCAGCGCCGGCCTTCCGGCGATCATCGTGCCGACGGTCGTGGGGCTGACGAAATCGGGCAGCGGTACGCTGAGCCTGAGCGGCAGCAACAGCTATACCGGCGATACCAACGTGACCGGCGGCACGCTGCTGGTCGACGGGGCGTTGGGCAATACCCGGGTCGCGGTCGGGTCGGGCGCGGCATTGGGCGGTGCCGGCGCGATTGCCGGTGGCGTCTCCGTGGCATCGGGCGGTATCCTGTTGGGGCGCGCCGGTCAGACCCTGTCGATGGGATCGCTGGCGCTGAACGCCGGCGCGGTGGTCGAGGTGACGCTCGGCGCGCCGTCGGCGACGCGATTGTTCGACGTCGCGGGCGACCTGACGCTGAACGGCACGCTGAATGTCGGCAATGCCGGCGGTTTTGGAGACGGGCTCTACCGCCTGTTCGATTATGGCGGGGCGCTGAGCGGTGCCGGTCTCACCATCGGGGCGACGCCGGCCAGCTATGCCGCCGGCGACCTGACGGTGCAGACCTCGGTGGCGCATCAGGTCAATCTGATCGCGTCGTCGGGGCCGTACATCTTCTGGGATGGTGCGAACACCATTGGGAACGGCAGGGTGGATGGCGGTTCGGGGGTGTGGAGCGCCGCCGGAACCAATTGGGCCAACACCAATGCCACGTCCAACGGCGCCTATGATCCCGCGACGATGCTGATCTTCGTCGGCACGCCGGGGACGGTGACCGTGGATGCGGGCGGGGCGGGGGCGCTCGACATCGCTACCGGCGTTCAGTTCGCGGACGATGGCTTCATCGTGCAGGGTGACGGCCTGGCCCTGACCGGAGCGAGTACCGTTATCCGCGTGGGCAATGGCATCGCCTCGGGCGCGAACGTGACCGCGACGATCGCGTCCGCGCTTACCGGCAGCGGCCATCTCGACAAGACCGATCTCGGCACCTTGATCCTCACCGGCGCCAATAGCTATGCCGGCGGCACGACCATCGCGGCCGGTACGCTCCAGCTTGGCAATGGCGGCACGACGGGCTCGATCCTGGGCGATGTTGCCAATAACGGTCGTCTGGTGTTCGACCGGTCGAATGCGCTGACCTTCGCCGGTGCGATCTCCGGATCCGGCGCGCTCGAGCAGATCGGCACGGGTACCACCACCTTGACCGCCGCGAACACCTATACCGGCGGCACGACGATCTCCGGCGGCACGCTGGCGATCGCGGCGACCGGTGGTATCACCTCCGACGTCACCAATAGCGCCACCTTCCAGAATGCCGGCACCGTCGCGGGCCGCGTGACCAACAATGCCGGCGCGACCTTCGTCCAGTCGGGCGGCAGCGTCTCGAACGGCCTGGTCAACGCCGGCACGGTCAACGCCAATGGCGGTGCGCTGAACGGCGCCATCGCCAACAATGCGGGCGGCAGCTTCACGGTCGGCGGCACGGTGACGGGGAACGGGGCGTTCAGCAACGCCAACGGCGCGAGCCTCGCGGTGGCGGCAACCGGCGGCTTCGCGATCGCTGGGCTGCTGACCAACAGCGGCGCGGTCAGCGTCGCGGCGGGCGGCTCGCTGACCGCCCCGGCCGGCATCCTCAACAAGGCCGGCGGCGTCATCACCAACAACGGCACGATCACGGACGCGCTCGACAATGCCGGGACCGTCACCAACAACGGCGTCTACAACGCCGACGTCGCGTCCAACACCGGCACCATCACCAACAGCGCCGGCGCGACCTGGAACGGCAATTTCAACACGGCGGGGATCGTCAACAATGGCGGTACGATCAACGGCAGCCTGACGCAGAGCGGCGGGACGACGACCAATATCGGCGCGATCACCGGGACGGTGACGATCGCCGGCGGCCTGTTCACCGGCGCGGGGTCGGTGGGCGGCCTGAACCTGGCCGGTGGCGCGACGATCGCGCCGGGCGCGGGCGGCGGCATCGGCACGATGAGCGTGGCGGGCGCGGTCACCTTCGGCGCCGGCTCGATCTATCAGGTCGCCGTGAACGCGGCCGGACAAGCCTCGCGGATCAACGCGACCGGTCTGGCCGTCATCAATGGCGGGACCGTCGACGTACTGGCCGGCGCGGGCAATTACCGGCCGCAGACCGACTATACGATCCTGTCGGCGGCGGGCGGCGTCAGCGGTACCTTCGCCACGGTGACCAGCAACCTTGCCTTCCTCGACCCGTCGCTGCGCTATGACGCGGGGAACGTCTATCTGCGGCTGCGGCGCAACGACATCAGCTTTGCCGGGATCGGCCAGACGCCAAACCAGATCGCGGTCGGCGGGCCGACCGAGCGGCTGGGTTGGGACAATCAGGTGTTCGACGCGGCGGTGAATCTCTCGGCCGCTCAGGCGCGCAACGCCTTCGATCAACTTTCGGGCGACATCCACCCCGCGATGCGCACCGCGATGCTGGAAGACAGCCGTTTCGTGCGCGGCGCGGTGTGGGATCGCCTGCGCGACAGCGCGGGCGAGGGCGGGCGCGGCGTCTGGGGACAGGCGATCGGCTCGTGGGGCCATAGCGGCAGCGACGGCAATGCCGCGCGGCTCGACCGCTCGACCGGTGGCCTGCTGATGGGGCTCGACGCCGGCAGTGAGACTGTCCGGCTCGGCGCGGTCTGGGGCTATAGCCGCACCAACATCGACGTCGACGCGCGGGGATCGTCGGGCAAGATCGACAGCTATCACCTCGGCGCTTATGCGGGCGGCCAATGGGGTGCGGCGGCGATCCGCGCCGGCGTCGCCTATAGCTGGAGCGACCTGCACACGACCCGGAACATCGCCTTCCCCGGCTTCAGCGATACGACGCGGGCGAGCTACAATGGCGGCACGTTCCAGGCGTTCGGCGAACTGGGCTATGGCTTCGATCTCGGCCGCACCAGGCTCGAACCCTATGCCAACGCCGCTTATGTCCGCGCACGCACCAGCGGGTTCGGGGAGAGCGGTGGCGATGCCAGGCTCTCCGGCGCCAGGGCGGCGACCGATGTGACCTTCACGACGATCGGCTTGCGGACCGCGACCAGCTTCGACCTCGGCGGCGCGCAGGCGACGCTGCGTGCCGGAGCGGGATGGCGCCATGCGTTCGGCGATGCCGCGCCGGTCACGGCGTTGCGCTATCGGGCGGGCGGGAGCGCCTTCACGATCGCGGGCCTGCCCGCGGCGCGCGATGCCGCCACGATCGACGCGGGTCTCGACATCGCCATTTCCGGCCGCACCAGCATCGGCCTCTCTTATGGCGGCCAGTTCGGCAATCGCCTCTCCGATCAGACCGCAAGGGTGAACCTCGCGTTCAGGTTCTGAAAGGCCCAGCGCGCGCCCAAGCGACAGGCCGGCCTCGGCCGTCGCGGCGCGCGAGGCGCCCGGCGAACGTCGCGGGCGACTGATCGGCCTCGATGATCGTCATGGGCAGGGGATGCGGCATGGCGCCGATCTGGTCGGTGGCATGCCGGGGTGGATGAAGTGGCTTACGACCTCGACCTGGTGGACGCTCGACATGCGGGCATCGGCAATAGCGTCGGCAACCCTGGTCGCGCCGGGCTCGTCGCGCGGCAGGACCGAAAGCGCCGAGGCATCAAGAGCCGTTGCGCTCATCAATTAATCAGGTGGTGCGGACGGCGGGACTCGAACCCGCACACCCATAGGGCGAGGGATTTTAAGTCCCGTGCGTCTACCAATTTCGCCACGTCCGCGTGACGGCACAGGTCGCGCAGGTGCGCGCCCTGGTCAAGCGCGGATGGCGCGTCGGCTCAGGAAACGTTGAGCCGGACGCGCATTTCCTTGCCGGGCTTGAAATAGGGGACGCGCTTGGCATCGACTTCCACTACTTCGCCGGTTCGCGGGTTGCGACCAGTGCGCGCACCGCGCGCTCGCGTTGAAAAAGCGCCGAAGCCCCTCAGTTCGACGCGGCCATCGGCCGCCAGACGCCGCGAAATCTCATCGAAGAACGTTGTGACGATCGCTTCGACATCGCGGAGCGCAAGATCTGGATTGGCTTCTGCTAACTTCTGAATCAGTTCCGAACGGATCATACGAACACGGTCTCCCCAGAGTCGAAGGACCACCGGGGCACGTCCCGGTCTTCTCCATCGACTACACCTTTTCCCGAGAATTTCCCCCTCACGGAAAAAGGGCCCCCACCAACACATATCATAAAGAAAATGCGTCGAACGCAATAGGACCGATTCGACACTCAAAGTGCAACAAAAAGGGTAGCGTCTTCAGGACGCTACCCATTTTGAACTTTACTTCTTGGTGTCGCGGGCCTTGAGCGCTTCGCCCAGGATGTCGCCCAGCGATGCGCCCGAATCGGACGAACCATATTGCGCGACCGCCTGCTTCTCTTCGGCGATCTGCATCGCCTTGACCGAGAAGGTCGGCTTCTTCGAACGATCGAAGCCGGTAACCATGGCGTCGAACTTCTGGCCGACCTGGAAACGCTCCGGACGCTGCTCGTCGCGATCGCGGCCAAGGTCGGTGCGCTTGATGAAGCCGGTGGCACCATCCTCGCCGACCTGAACCTCGAGGCCAGCGTCGCGGACTTCGAGCACAACGACGGTGACGACCGAGTTCTTGTTCAGCTTGTCGCCCGCGCCCGACACGACGGCGGCCGACGGGCCACCACGCTCAAGCTGCTTCATGCCGAGCGAGATGCGCTCCTTCTCGGCGTCGATGTCGAGCACGATCGCGGTCACCATCTCACCCTTGCGGTGCAGGTTGAGCGCGTCCTCGCCCGAAATGCCCCAGGCGATGTCCGACATGTGGACCATGCCGTCGACATCGTTGTCGAGGCCGATGAACAGACCGAATTCGGTGGCGTTCTTGACTTCGCCCTCGACCGTCGAGCCGACCGGATGGGCAGCGGCGAACGCTTCCCACGGATTGGCCTGGGCCTGCTTGAGACCCAGCGAGATGCGACGCTTGTCCTCGTCGACCTCGAGCACGACGACATCGACTTCCTGCGAGGTCGAGACGATCTTGCCCGGATGGACGTTCTTCTTGGTCCAGCTCATTTCGGAGACGTGGACCAGGCCCTCGATGCCCGCTTCGAGCTCGACGAACGCGCCATATTCGGTGATGTTGGTCACGCGGCCGGTCATCTTGGCACCGACATGGTATTTGGCGGCGGCGCCATCCCACGGATCGCTCTCGAGCTGCTTCATGCCGAGCGAGATGCGCTGCGTGTCCTTGTTGATGCGGATGATCTGAACCTTGACGGTGTCGCCGATGTTCAGGACCTCGCTCGGGTGCTGGACGCGCTTGTAGCTGAGGTCGGTGACGTGGAGCAGGCCATCGATGCCGCCGAGGTCGACGAACGCACCGTAATCGGTGATGTTCTTGACCACGCCGTCGATGATCTGGCCCTCGGCCAGGCTCTGGATCAGGCCCGAACGCTGCTCGGCGCGGGTTTCCTCGAGCACCGCGCGACGCGACACGACGATGTTGCCGCGCTTGCGGTCCATCTTCAGGATCTGGAAGGGCTGCGGGATGTCCATCAGCGGCTGGACGTCGCGAACCGGGCGGATATCGACCTGCGAGCCGGGCAGGAACGCCACGGCGCCGTCGAGGTCGACGGTGAAGCCACCCTTGACGCGGCCGAAGATGACGCCCTCGACGCGGGCCGACTGGACGAATTCGGCTTCGAGCTTGTCCCAGGCGGCTTCGCGGCGCGCGCGGTCGCGCGACAGCATCGCTTCGCCATTGGCATTCTCGACGCGGTCGACGAACACTTCGACTTCGTCACCGACCTTGAGGTCGGCCTTCTGGCCCGGCGCGGCGAATTCACGCAGCGGCACGCGGCCTTCGCTCTTCAGACCGACGTCGATGACGGCCATGTCGTTTTCAATACCGGTGACGGTGCCGTGCACCACGCGACCCTCGAAACCGTCGGCGTCGCCGAGCGTCAGTTCGAGCAGCTTCGCGAAATCGTCGCGTGTCGGGTTTGCCGTAGTGGCCATAAAAATATTGTTCCTAATCAACTGTTTCCGGCCAACCGGTTGTCTCCGGTGGTCTTGGCCAAAACGCCACGGCGGCCGAACGCCGACGCGGCATCCGATGGGCAGAAACTGCGGAGGATAGGCTCAACGCTAAAATGCGAAAAGGGCGCTAGAGGGTGCCTCCGCGCCTTCCTCCGCGAGAACCTGCTCGCCGGACGGTCGCGCCCATAGCGCCTAAGGCGTGCGGAGGCAAGATATTCAGCCGATCGCCATCGGTCGCCCGGCCGGGTCGATCGCGACCATCACAAATTCTGCCGTGGCGGCTTTGCGACGGTCCGCCGTCAGCAGGTTTTCCGCCCATAATTCAACCCCGACCCGGACCGAACTCCTGCCGCTCATCATCACGCGGGCGATAAGCTCGACCATCTCGCCTTCGCGCACTGGCGAGCGGAAGTCGATCCGGTCCGACGCCGCCATTACCATCACCGCGCGGGCGTGGCGCGTCGACGCGATGAACGCCGCCTTGCCAAGCATGCGAAGCGCGTCGCCGCCGAACAAGGTGCCGTAATGATTGGTCTGCGGCGGGAAGACCATGTCGGCCATGTGCAACCGGCCATCCTCCGGTTCGGCCACCACGCTGTCGAGCGGCGGCAGTGGCAGGGTCGTGTCGGGATCCTTGACCGCGACCAGCGTGAACAGCCCACGCGTGCACAGGCGCCGCTCACCGCTGAGCAATGCCTCGGCCGTCAGTTCGATCTCGACATCGACCGATCGCGTTCCCGCGCGAACGATGCGTGCCACCGCCTCGATCAGCTCGCCCTTCAGCGCCGGGGCGGCGAAGTCGATCCGTTCGGAGGCGGCGGTGACGAAGGGCGCCCGGCCATAAAGCGAGGCGGCGAGGAACGCCACCTTGTCCATGTGCGCGAGCGCCACCCCGCCGAACAACGTGCCGTGATGATTGGTGTCGCCCGGGAACACCATGTCGATGAGGCGGACGACACCCGACATCAGGCCGGCTCCGCCACGCGGACGCGCAATTCGCGCGCCGCCGCGACCATAGCGTTGATCGCCGGCTTCACTTCCTCCCATTTGCGCGTCTTGAGCCCGCAATCGGGGTTCACCCACAATTGTTCGGGACGGAGATGGTCCTGCGCCAGCCGCATCAGCGCGACCATTTCCTCGACCGTCGGCACGCGCGGCGCGTGGATGTCATAGACGCCCGGCCCGATCGCGCTCGGATAGCGATAGCGCGCGAAGCCTTCGAGCAATTCCATCTGCGACCGCGCGGTCTCGATCGAGATGACGTCGGTGTCCATCGCGCCGATCGACGGCAATATGTCGTTGAACTCCGAATAGCACATATGGGTGTGGATCTGCGTCGCGTCGGCCACCCCGGCGGCGGAAAGGCGGAAGCAGTCGACCGCCCAATCCAGATATTGCTGCCAGTCGCGCCGCCTGAGCGGCAGGCCTTCGCGGAGCGCCGCCTCGTCGATCT
>DASVNU010000080.1:0-6966 GCA_036383655.1 Sphingomonas sp.
CGCGATTGTCGTTCGAACGTTTCGCGCTGACCGCCAGCGTCACCAACCTGACCGACGAAGTGGGCAATCGTTTCGCGCTGGGCACGCCGTTCGCGGTGCTCAGCGAGCAGCAGATCACGCCGCTGCGCCCGCGCACCGTGCGGATCGGCTTCGACGCCGCGTTCTAGAAAAAAATTTACCGTCTCCCAAGGTTGCGCCGCGTCTGCGCCGTCATCGCCTTTGAACGGGTGCCACCCTCCCCAACGGGTACCCGAAAAAGGGACTTCAGATGCGCGTATTGCTTGCTTCGACCTGCCTGACCCCCGTCATCCTGTTCGCCGCCATCCCTGCCGCGGCGCAAAGCACGATCTCCGCCGCGATCACCACGCCGGTGAAGACCTCGACCGCGAACAACGGCGCGCCGTCCGACGTCAGCATCACCTCCGCGGGCTCGGTGACCGTGACCAGCGGTACCGCGGTTACGATCGACAGCAACAATGCCGTCAGCAATGCCGGCGCGATCTCGATCACCAACGCCGACAATTCGACCGGGATCGGCACCGTCGCAGGCGTGTCGGGGACGATCAATAACACGGGAACCATCACGGTCAGCGAGACCTATACGCCGACCGATACCGACAATGACGGCGATCTCGATGGCCCGTTCGCCTCGGGAACCGGGCGCGCCGGCATCCGCACCGGCGGCGCCTTCACCGGCTCGATCACCAACGCCTCGGGCGCCACGATCAAGGTCCAGGGCAACAATTCCTACGGCATCCTGCTCAACGGTCCGTTGACCGGCAACCTGTCGACCAACGGTACGATCACGGTGACCGGCGACAATTCGGTCGGCGTGAAAACGGGCGACATCAACGGCAATGCTCGCCTCGCCGGGACCATCAGTGCCACCGGCGCCAACGCCAGCGCGGTGCTGATCAACGGCAATGTCTCCGGCGCGGTGACGCTGCAGGGGACGATCACCAGCACCGGCTATCGCTACACCACGTCGCCGACCGACCCGAGCAAGCTCGACGCCGACGATCTGCTCCAGGGCGGCCCCGCAGTGTCGATCACCGGCAACGTCGCGGGCGGCGTGATCCTGGCGATCCCGCCGACGCTGAGTTCGACCAACCCCGACGTCGATAATGACGGGATCCCTGACGCCAGCGAGGGCTCGGCGGCGCTCACGTCCTACGGCTCGGCCGCCGCGCTCCAGATTGGCGCGACGGGCAGTTCGGTTACCCTGGGGCCTGTCGCCAACACCGCGGGGTACGGCCTGGTCATCAACGGCACCGCGAACGGCAATGGCGTCTATTCGGGTGTGAACGCCACCGGCGTCCTGATCGGCGGGCTGGGCGGCGCGGTCACCGTCACCAACGGTATGCAAGTCACTGGCGGGATCGCGGCGACCGCCAATGCGGCGAACGCGACGGCGCTGCGCATCGGCGCCGGGGCGACGGTCCCGACGATCGTGAACTCGGGCAAGATCACCGCGGGCGGCGCCTCGACCGCCGGCCAGCTATCGCAGGCGATCGTCGTTGATGCGGGTGCCAACGTCACCTCGATCCGCAACACCGGCACGATTTCGGCGACCGCCGCTGGGACGGCTGCCGGCGCGACCGCGATCATCGATAAATCGGGCAGCGTGACCCTGATCGAGAATGCCGGCGTGATCAGCGCCAGCGGTGCCGACACCACATCGACCCGCAACATCGCGATCGACCTCAGCGCGAACACGACGGGCGCGACGGTTCAGCAAATCGTGGTCTCCAGCGGCACCGCGCCGACGATCACTGGCGATGTCCGCTTCGGCAGCGGCAACGACACGCTCAATCTGGGCGACGGCGCGCTGACCGGCAACGTCGCTTTCGGCGCAGGCAATAACCTGCTCACCATGTCGGGCGACGCGGTGATGACCGGGAACACGACCTTCGGCGCGGGCAACGACACGATGACGTTGGCGGGGACGGCGGCCTATACCGGCGCGGTCGACTTCGGCGGCGGGTCAGACACGCTGACCATCGGCGGGACCTCGACCTTCGCGGGCACGCTGGCCAACGCACAGAACCTGGCGGTCACCGTCAATGGCGGCACCTTCACCAACACCGGCACGACGCCGGTGGCGATCGGCTCGCTGGCGGTGACCGGCGGCGGTACCCTGGGGGTCACGGTCAACACCACCACCAACACCGCCACGCAATACAATGTCGCCGGAACGGCGAGCTTCGACGCCAATTCGAAGCTGGCGATCAAGCTGACCGGGCTCGTCACGGGGACCGCGCAGTACACGATCCTGACCGCCGGCACGATCACCGGCGCGAGCAACCTGACCACCTCGTCGATCGCGTTGCCCTATATGTACAAGACCAGCATCGCGACCGGCGGCCCCGCCAACCAGATCGCGATCGACATCGCGGCCAAGACGACGACCGAACTGGGCCTCAATCGCTCGGGGTCGGCAGCCTATGGCGCGATCTATGCCGCATTGAGCCAGGACACCAAGGTCGCCAATTCGTTCCTCAACATCACCGATGGCACCGCGTTCCAGACCGCGATCCGGCAGATGCTGCCCGACCATGCCGGCGGCACCTTCGCGGCGGTCAGCGCGGGATCGCGCGCGATCGGCCGCATGCTGACCGACGGCGGTGCGCCGTACATCGACAAGGGTAAATGGGGATATTGGCTCGAGGAAGTCGCCTATGGCGGCTCGAAGGGCTTTCTCAACACCGCATCCTACGACATCAACGGCTGGGGCACCGCCGGTGGCGCGGAAATCAAGAGCAAGCTCGGCCATTTCGGTGTGTCGCTCGCCTATCTGCACGGCAACGACAACGACAACGGCACCGCCAACACCGTATCGTCCGACCAATATGAAGTCGCCGGCTATTGGCGCGCCGAATGGGGCGGCCTGCGTCCCTTCGCGCGCGTTTCGGCGGCGCGCGTCAATTTCGGGAGCGAGCGCAGCTTCAACGGCAATGACGGGACGTCGACCCCGGTTGCGCTCAGCAACAGCTCGCGCTGGAACGGCAACATGGTGTCGGCGACCGGTGGCGCCTCGTACGAAGGCGCGGTCGGCCACCTGACCTTCCGCCCGATCCTGTCGGTCGACTATTACCGCCTGAACGAGGATGCCCATACCGAAACCGGCGGCGGCAAAGCGTTCGACCTTTCGATCGCCAAGCGCACCAGCGACGAATTCGCCGCCAACGCGACGATGGCGGTGGGGCTGAGCTTCGGGTCGACCGAGGACGGCTGGTTCCATACCGAGATCGAGGGCGGCCGTCGTCAGATCATCGGTGGCGAACTGGGCGCGACCACGGCGAACTTCGCGGGTGGCCAGGCCTTCACCCTGATCCCCGACAAGCGCACCGACGGCTGGGTCGGCCGCTTCCGCGCGTACGGCGGTTCGCCGGGCTTCCGCATCGGCGGCGAGGTCGGCGCCGAGCAGCAGCAGAGCCGCGCCGCGATCTCGCTGCGCGCCACGCTCCAGATCGGACTCTGATAACGAGGGCTTGCCCTGGCGCGTCAGGCGTCAGGGCAGGTTCGCGACCAACTCATCGAGAAAGGGCTGCGCGGTACCGTCCGACGGTGCCCGCCAGTCGCCGCGCGGGCTGAGCGCGCCGCCCGCCGAGACTTTCGGTCCGTTCGGAATCGCCGATCGCTTGAACTGGCTGATCGTGAAGAAGCGGAACAGGAACTTCTCCAGCCACGAGCGGATCGTCGCCAGGTCGTATGCGTGGCGCGCGGTTTTGGGGAAGTCGCGTGGCCAGCGCCCCGCGCGCGCGTCTTCCCACGCCTTCAGCGCCAGGAACGCGACCTTGGACGGCGCCAGGCCGTGACGCGCGATATAATGGACGAAGAAGTCGTTGAGTTCGTAGGGGCCGATCTTGCTCTCGGTCGACTGGATCGCGCCATCGGCGCCGGCGGGGACCAGCTCGGGCGAGATCTCCTGCGCCAGGATCGCGTCGAGCACACGGTCGGTCTCGCCGTCATATTGGTCGGTGCGGATGCACCAGCGGATCAGGAACTGGATCAGCGTCTTGGGCACGCCGGCATTGACCGCATAATGGCTCATCTGGTCGCCGACACCATAGGTGCACCAGCCCAGCGCCAGTTCGGACAGGTCGCCGGTGCCGACCACCAGGCCGTCATGCTGATTGGCCAGCCGGAACAGATAATCGGTCCTGAGGCCCGCCTGAACATTCTCGAAGGTTACGTCATAGACCGGCTCGCCGCTGGCGAACGGGTGGCGCATGTCTTCGAGCATCTGCTTCGCCGCCGGCCGGATGTCGATCTCGTCGCCCGCCACGCCGAGCGCGCGCATCAGCGCCCAGGCATTCGACTTGGTGCCGTCGCTGGTCGCGAAACCGGGCATCGTATAGCCCAGGATGTGGTCGCGTGAGCGGCCCAGCCGGTCCATCGCCTTGGCGGCGACGATCAGTGCGTGCGTCGAATCGAGCCCGCCCGACACGCCGATCACCAGCCGTTTGGCGCGCGCTGCCTCGACCCGGCGGACCAGCCCGGAGACCTGGATGTTGAACGCCTCATAGCAATCGGCGTCGAGCTTTTCGGGCGTGTTGGGGACGAACGGGAAGCGCCGCAATTCGCGCTTCAGTCCGACATCGGCGAAATCGGGCTTCGCCTCGAACGCGATGCGGCGGAAGCTGGCGTCGTCGACCCCGGCAAAGCGCGCGGCGTCGGCGAAGGTGCCGTTGCGCATCCGCTCCTGCCGGATGCGCCCGCAATCGACATCGGCGACGAGCAGGTCGGATGCCGCCGGAAAGCGCTCGGATTCAGCGATCAATTCACCAAGTTCGTGGACCATCCCCTGGCCGTCCCAGGCGAGGTCGGTGGTGCTTTCGCCCGGCCCCGAGGCGGAGAAGACATAAGCACAGATCGCGCGATCCGATTGCGCCGCCGACAACAGCATCCGTTCGCGCGCCTTGCCGATGACGACGTTCGACGCCGACAAATTGCAGCACACCAGCGCCCCGGCCAGCGCCGCGCGGGTCGACGGCGGGGTGGGGGCCCAGAAATCCTCGCAAATTTCGGCGTGGAAAATGAAGTGCGGCAGGTCGCTCGCGGCGAAGATCAGGTCGGTGCCGAACGGCACGCCCGCTTGCCCGGCAATGTCGATCTCCGCCCAGACCACGCCTTCGCCGCTCGCGAACCAGCGCTTCTCATAATATTCGCGATAATTGGGCAGGAAGGTCTTGGGAACCACGCCCAGGATGCGGCCGCGATGGATCGCCACCGCGCAATTGTAGAGCTGACCGTTACGCGCGATCGCCGCGCCGACCAGCAGCACCGGGCGGAGCTTCGCCGTCGCCGCCGCGACCTCGGCCAGCGCCGCTTCGGTCGCGCGCTGGATCGCGTCCTGCAAGTGCAGATCGTCGATCGCGTAGGATGTCAGGTTGAGCTCGGGAAAGACGAGCAGATCACACGCCTGCTTGTGCCCGCTTTTGGCCAGGGCGATCGTCTCGCGTGCATTGGCGGCGATGTCGCCGACGCTCGCGACCGGAGTGCAGGCGCCCACGCGCAGGAATTCGTGCGCATGGTGCGAGAAGAAACGATGGGTCTTAGCCATGCCCGCCGCTTAGCCCGGATCGTTCTCGATCGCCAACAATCACTCCATTAGCGATGACAAGGCGGCTTTATGTATCGCGGGGCCGCCTCAGCCGCCGGCGTGCTTGCGCCGCGTTTCCCAGCCCTTGCACGCGGCCGCGGATCGCGCGTCGAACGACCCCTTCTTGTGCGCCCGGCCGCCGCGAGCGGACGAGACGTGCGTATCCTTCTTCCTCCACGAAATTCCTTGTTCACCGTCGCCCAGGCGCGAGACTCTGTCTGCGGCGGGACTGTTATTCTGCCGAGACAGGTTCGCGCATGACGAGGCGCAGGGCGTTCAACTGATCAATGGAAATCGCGTGATTTGGGCAGGATGCGGACGTTGCGCGGGTGGCGGCCATGCGCGTCGGCGGTGTAACGCGGGTCGGGCGACAGGTCGAAGTCCACACGCGCGGTCGGCGGCGGCGACACATGGTCCTCCGACAATCGAGCGAGGTCGGCGGTACGGTCGATCACGCGTGCGCCGATCAGATGGACGACGCTGCCTTCGCTCGGCGCGCTGCGCTGGACTTCACCCTCGATCGTCATCAGCCGTGATCCCATCACTTGTAATCGCTGGGTCTCGAAGACGCGCGCCCATAACAAGGCATTGGTGATGCCGGTCTCGTCTTCCAGCGTGATGAAGATGGCATTGCCCGTGCCGGGGCGCTGGCGGACCAGCACCACGCCGGCAACGGTGGCGCGCGATCCGTTGCGCGCCTTGCTCACCTCGGCGCAGCTCAGCACGCCTTCGGATCGGAACATCGGTCGCAGGAACTGCATCGGATGGCCCTTGAGCGACAATCGGGTGAGCTCGTAATCGGCGACGACTTCCTCGCTCAACGGCATGGCGGGCAGCGCGGCATCTTCTTCCAGGCCAAGTTCACGCGCGCTGGCCGCGGCGAACAGCGGCAGTTCATCCGATGGCGTACGTCGCACTTCCCACAAGGCGTCGCGCCGGTCCTGGCCGACCGATCCCCAGGCATCGGCGTCGGCGAGCAGGCGAAGCCCGCGCGAGGGGAGGTTGGCGCGGCGGGCGAGTTCCTCGATCGAGGTGAAGGGCGCATCAGCGCGGGCCTCGGCCAGTCGATTGGCCCAATCCTCGCGGAATCCGTCGACCTGGCGCAATCCCAGCCGAAGCGCGAGACCGCGCTCGCCGCGCTCCAGGCTGTTGTCCCAATGGCTCGCATTGACGTCGATCGGCCTCACCTCGACGTTATGCTTTTCCTGAACGTCGCGGACGATCTGCGCCGGCGCGTAGAATCCCATCGGCTGCGAATTGAGCAAGGCGCAGGCGAACACCGCGGGGTGAAAGCATTTGAGCCACGCCGAGACATAGACCAGCCGCGCGAATGCCAGCGCATGGCTCTCGGGGAAGCCATA
>DASVNU010000081.1:0-11264 GCA_036383655.1 Sphingomonas sp.
GGCTTGACCATATTGCCGTCCATCGCGCCCATCAGCGCCTGGACATATTTCTCATGGATCGGCGTCAGATCGGGCAGGCCGACCGCGCGGCGCGCCTCTTCGGGGGTGCAATCCACCTCGACATTGATCTTCATCGCCGAAACTCCCTTGAGCGCGCCAGCCGCGCTGCTACCTGTTTGAACCACCTGTATGCGCGCGACGGACCATCTATCGCAACCGCCCCATTCGGAGAGAGCCATGACCGCGACGATCAAGATCGAGACGCTCGAAAAGGACGCCAGCTTCGATGCCTATGTCGCCGAGCCGGCCGGTGGCAAGGCGACCGCCGCGATCATCGTCATCCAGGAGATTTTCGGGGTGAACGCCGGTATCCGCCGCAAGTGCGACCAACTCGCCGAGGCAGGCTATCTGGCAATCGCGCCCGATCTGTTCTGGCGGCTCGAGCCGGGCATCGAGCTCGATCCCGATATCCCCGACCAGTTCAAGGCCGCGCTCGATTACATGGGTAAATTCAACCAGGATCAGGGCATCCGCGATATCGAAGCGACGATCCATGCCGCGCGCAATCGGGTCGGCGGCGGCAAGGTCGGCGCGGTCGGTTACTGCCTGGGTGGACGGCTGGCCTATATGACCGCCGCGCGCACCGATATCGACGCGACGGTCGGCTATTACGCGGTCGGGATCGACGGCCTGTTGCGCGAGAAGCACGCCATATCGCGCCCGCTGATGCTGCATATCGCCGGCGCCGACGGCTTCGTCGGTCCCGAGGTGCAGAAGGCGATGCACCAGGGATTGGACGACCATCCCAAAGTCACGCTGCACGACTATCCCGGGGTCGACCACGGTTTCGCGACCGAGTTCGGCAAGCGCCGGAGGGATGAGGCGGCGAACCAGGCGGACGAACGGACGATGGCATTCTTTGCCGACAATCTAGCTTGATTGTCATTCTATATCAGATAGTTATGATAAACTGACGCCGACCTCGAGCGCCGGCAGCACGCCGGCGCTCGGTGCTAATCCTCCGTCCGTGCTGAGCTTGTCGAAGCACGGTGATTCGTTTCGAGCGACTTAGAGCTCCGGCTTCGACGACTGGGTGTGAGCCTCGCGGCGGTGTCCCGTCAAATCCAGCCGAACAATCGCCCCAGTCCGATCGCGGGATCGACGATCCCTTCGTGGATCATCGAACCCGCGACATAGAGGATCACCACCAGGCCGAGATAGGCGATCCAGTGATAGCGCTCGATCAGCCGCGCGATGTAATTGGCGGCGATCGCCATCAACGTGACCGACAGCGCCAGCCCAAACAACAATACGGTCGGATGATCGCGCGCGGCGCCCGCCACCGCGAGCACATTGTCGAGGCTCATCGACAGATCGGCAAGCGCGACCTGGAACGCCGCCTTGGCGAAGCTCTTGACGGGGCGCACCGGCGTGGCGGCATCGGCCGCGACCGCTTTGTCGTGGCGCCGCGCGTGCTGGAGCTCGCGGAACAGCTTCCATGCCACCCACAACAGCAGCACACCACCGGCGAAGAGCAGGCCGACGACTTGGAGCAATTGCGTCGCGACGAATGCCAGCACCACCAGGCAGGTGAGCGCGACGCCAACTCCGATCGACAGGACGCGCCTGCGATCCTTTTCGGGCAGGCCGGCGGCAAGCGTGCCGAGCACGACGACGTTGTCGCCGGCCAGCATCAGATCGATCATGATGACCTGGCCGAGCGCGGCGAGACCCGCGGCGGTGAAGACGTCGGAGATATCGATGACTGGCATCGGGCGGGGTTAGCAGCGGAGGGAAGGGGTGCAAACGAAAACGGCGCGGGGTTGGCCGCGCCGTCTTCCTGGTTCGGGATAGCGGCGCGAAGTGAATTCGCGCCGTCGGTCGGACCTGCGGTCCGCCGGCCGGCCGTTCGCGAGTCCTGGATTAGCTCACGCTAATCCAGGCCGCTCACTATTGGTTCATACTGTCGAAGAAGTCCTCGTTGGTCTTCGAATCCTTCATCTTGTCGAGCAGGAACTCCATCGCGTCGGTGGTGCCCATCTGCATGAGGATGCGGCGCAGCACCCACATCTTGGAGAGCTTGCTCTTCTCGACCAGCAATTCTTCCTTGCGCGTGCCGGACTTGCCGACGTCCATCGCCGGGAAGATGCGCTTGTCGGCGACCTTGCGATCGAGGACGATTTCCGAGTTACCGGTGCCCTTGAACTCTTCGAAGATGACTTCGTCCATGCGGCTGCCGGTATCGATCAGCGCGGTGGCGATGATCGACAGCGATCCGCCTTCCTCGATGTTGCGCGCGGCGCCGAAGAAGCGCTTCGGGCGCTGCAGCGCATTGGCGTCGACACCGCCGGTCAGCACCTTGCCCGACGACGGCACGACGGTGTTGTAGGCGCGGCCGAGACGGGTGATCGAGTCGAGCAGGATCACGACGTCCTTCTTGTGCTCGACCAGGCGCTTGGCCTTTTCGATCACCATTTCGGCGACCTGGACGTGACGCTGCGCGGGTTCGTCGAAGGTCGACGACACGACCTCGCCCTTCACGCTGCGCTGCATGTCGGTGACTTCTTCCGGCCGCTCGTCGATCAGCAGCACGATCAGGAAGACTTCGGGATGGTTGTCGGTGATCGCCTTGGCGATGTTCTGCAGCATCACCGTCTTGCCGACGCGCGGCGGCGCGACGATCAGGGTGCGCTGGCCCTTGCCCTGCGGACTGACGATGTCGATGACGCGCGCCGACTTGTCCTTCTGGGTCGGGTCGAGCTGGTCGAGCGTCAGCTTCTGCTCGGGATAGAGCGGGGTGAGGTTGTCGAAATTGACGCGATGGCGGACCGCGTCGGGATCGTCGAAATTGACGCTGGTGAGCCGCGTGAGAGCAAAATAGCGCTCACCGTCCTTGGGGGCGCGGATCTCGCCTTCGACCGTGTCGCCGGTGCGCAGGCCGAACTTACGGACCTGGTTGGGCGAGATGTAGATGTCGTCGGGACCGGCGAGATAATTCGCCTCGGGACTGCGCAGGAAGCCAAAGCCGTCGGGCAGCACTTCGATCGTGCCCAGGCCCATGATCAGCTCGCCGTTTTCGGCCTGTTCCTTGAGGATCGCGAACAGCAGATCCTGCTTGCGCAGGGTCGACGCGCTCTCGACCCCCAGCTCTTCGGCCATCGCGACGAGCTCGGCGGGGGGTTTCTTCTTGAGGTCTTTGAGATGCATTTCGGGTGTATTCCGGGTGTCTTGGGGGGAGTTTTTTCGAGCTTTCGTCTGCGAGGACCGCGACGATGCTGGAGGAAGGGGAGAGCGAGCGTCCCGAAGGGCACCGCTCGTCTCCACGATCTATGGGCGCGATTCCCTCAAGTCAAGGCGATCAGAACGGTTTCACCACCACCAGGATGACAATCAGCGCAACAAACAGCGCGGGGAGCTCGTTGATCAGGCGGAGTTGCTTCGACGTCAGCGTCGCTTTGCCGCCGGCGAGCTTCTTCGCATAGGCCGTCATCCAGCCATGATACCCGCTCATCACGATGACGAGCAGCAACTTGGCGTGGAGCCAGCCCTCATTCCAATGCTGGCCGACCGTGGCGATGGTCAGGCCGAACACCCAGACCAGGATCATCGACGGGGTCATGATGATCTTGCGCAGCTTGGTTTCGCGCTCGACCCATTTCGCCGCCTCGGGCGTGCCCAAAGCTTCCTGGTGATGGACCAGATAGCGCGGCAGCATGAACAAGCCGGCCATCCAGAAGATCACGAAGATGACGTGCGCCGCCTTGAGCCACAGATAGATCGAGGCGAGGAATTCCATCATCCGTTCCTTACGATTTTCAGGAGCTGCTCGACATGCGCGATCGGCGCATCGGGCAGGATGCCGTGGCCCAGGTTGAAGATATGCGGACGATCGGGGAATGCCGCAAGGATGCGCGACACCGCCGACGTCATGGCATCACCGCCGGTGATCAGCGCGAGCGGATCCAGATTGCCCTGGACCGGCAGTCCTTCAGGAAGGACCGTGTTCGCCCAGACGGGATCGACCGTCTCGTCCAACCCTACCGCCGTTACCTTGGTTTCGCGCGCATAAGCGGCGAGCTTCGCGCCCGCGCCCTTGGGAAAGCCGATCACCGGCGTATCGGGATGCCGCTCGGCCAGCGCCGCGGCGATCCGTGCGGTCGGCGCGATCACCCAGCGATCGAATTCGCTCGGCGCCAGGCTGCCAGCCCAGCTGTCGAACAATTGTACCGCCTCGGCACCAGCCTCGATCTGTTTCGACAGATAGTCGATCGTCACTGCCTCGATCGCCGAGATGATCGCCTGGAACGCCTGGGGATCGCGATAGGCCAGCCGCCGCGTCTCGCCCTGATCCCGGCTGCCCTGGCCCGCGACCATATAGGTAGCGACGGTCCATGGGCTGCCGGCAAAGCCGAGCATCGTGGTTTGGGCAGGCAATTGGGAAACCACGCGGCGCACCGTCTCATAGACCGGCAACAGCCGCTCCGGTGCCGCCACGAGCGCGCTGAGCGCGGTATCGACCAGCCTGGGGGCCAGGCGCGGTCCTTCGCCGGTTTCGAACCACAGACGCTGTCCCAGCGCCCAGGGGACCATCAGGATGTCGGAGAACAGGATCGCGCCGTCCATGCCGAAGCGGCGGACCGGCTGCAGCGTGATCTCGCACGCCGCCTCGCTGTCGGTGGCGAGATCGAGGAACCCGCCCTTTTGCGCGCGCAGCTCGCGATACTCGGGAAGATAGCGTCCCGCCTGGCGCATCAGCCAGACTGGCGGCACTTCCCGGCGCGTGCCGAGCAACGTTGCGAGTAAGGGTTTTTCCGGAATCGAAGCCGTCCCAAGAGTCATATAGATATATAGATAGAAGCTTGTTGTAGTTGTTGGCGCGTGGATGCCGGGGCTTATGCGTTCGTCCCGTAAATGCCAACAGCTTGACCGCAGCGGAATCGCAGTACCCCGCCGATTCCTTTGACTCGTCCCCGCAATCCACAGCCTGTGTGGGGAAACGCCCCCTGTCGATGAGCCTGTGGATGACTGACCGCTTTGTCCACCGCTGCGCACCGCTTGGCCGGGGGGTCGAGTTGCGCTAGCGGTTTTCCCGATGTTGCCCACAGGCTTTCCAGCGCGCTGACGCATGCGGCTCCATTTGCACCTCCTGTCCGATTCGACCGGCGAGACGCTGGAGAACATCGCCAAGGCGGCGCTGGCGCAATATGACGATGTTGAGACGATCCGCCATTTCTGGCCGATGGTCAGGAGCGAGGCGCATCTCGAGCGCATCCTGCAGGAAATCGCGCACAATCCCGGGCTGGTGCTGTTCACGCTCGTGTCGAGCGAGATGCGGCGGTCGCTGGAGACGCGGTGTCGCGCGCTCGGCCTGCCCGCGGTGGCGCCGCTCGATCCGGTCAACGACGCTTTGTCCAATCTGCTCGGCCAGCAGGCCAAGGCGCGCCCCGGGCGGCAGCACGTGCTCGACGCCGCCTATTTCGCGCGGGTCGATGCGATCCAGTTCACCATCGCGCATGACGACGGCATCGGCTGGGAGAATTGGGAAGAGGCCGATATCGTCCTCGCTGGCGTGTCGCGCACGTCGAAGACTCCGACCTCGATCTATCTCGCCAATCGCGGCTACAAGACGGCCAACATCCCGATCGTCCAGGAAAGTCCGCCACCGACCAAATTGTTCGAGCTCAAACATCCGATCGTCGTCGGGCTGACCACCAGCGCCGATCGCCTGATCCAGGTGCGGCGCAATCGCTTGCTGTCGCTCAACCAGTCGCCGGAGACTGCTTATGTCGACCAGGAAGCGGTGAGCCGCGAGGTCGCCTTCGCGCGGCGGATGTTCGCCGACAATGGCTGGCCGGTGATCGACGTCACGCGGCGCTCGATCGAGGAAACCGCGGCGGCGATCGTCGCCTTGATCAACGACCAGGCGGGCGACGAATGACCCTGATCCTTGCTTCGCAAAGCGCGTCCAGGCGAGCGATGCTCGATGCCGCCGGCGTGACCTATATCGCCGAGCCCGCGCGGGTCGACGAAGATGGCGTCAAGGCGGCAATGGTCGGTCAGCCGGCGCGCGACATCGCCGACGCGCTGGCCGAGCTCAAGGCGCTGAAAGTATCGCAGGCGCACCCCGCCGCTTTGGTGCTGGGAAGCGATTCGATCGTCGCGCTCGCCGACGGCAGGCTGCTCGACAAGCCGCTGACGCGCGATCAGGCCGGCGATCACCTGTGCGCCATGTCCAACGGCGAACATGCCTTGTGGAGCGCGGCGGTGATCGCCGAACAGGGCCGCCCGGTCTGGCGTCATGTCGACCGGGCGCGGCTGTTCGTGCGACCGTTGTCGGAAGCATTCATCCGGGCCTATCTCGATCTCGAATGGCCGGCGATCGCGGGCTGCGTCGGCTGTTTTCGCATCGAAGGCCCTGGGGTGCAATTGTTTGGCCGGATCGAGGGCAGCCATTTCACCGTGCTCGGCATGCCGTTGCTCCCGGTGCTCGACTATCTGCGCACGCGGGGGGAAATGACGTCATGACGTATGCCGAGGTGATCGGCGACCCGATCAGCCACTCCAAGTCACCGATAATCCACGGTTTCTGGCTCGAGGCGCTCGGGCTCGACGGCGAGTATCGCGCGACTCACGTCACGCCCGAGGGGCTCGGCGATTATTTCGCCGCGCGTAAAGCCGATCCTGACTGGCTCGGCTGCAACATCACCATCCCGCACAAGGAGACCGGGCTCGCCTTTGTCGAGGATCGCGGCGGGGTGAAGGAGTCGATCGGCGCGATCAACCTGGTGTTCCGGTCGGACGGTGCGCTGGTCGGCACCAATACCGATGCCGCGGGATTCTATGCGCCGATCTCCGGCCTCGATCTCGCCGGCCAGCCGGTGGCGGTGATCGGCGCCGGCGGTGCGGCGCGCGCGATCCTGTTCGCGCTGTCTCGCGTGGGGGTCGGGCCGGTCACCTTGCTCAACCGCAACCCGCTCAAGGGCGCGGCACTGCTCGCGAGCTTTGGGCTCAAGGGCGATGCGGTGAAGCTCGACTCGCCGTTGCCGCCCGCCGCCTTGCTGGTCAACGCCACTTCGCTCGGCATGGCCGGCCAGCCGCCGCTCGACCTCGACCTGTCGCCATTACCCGTGGACGCGGTGGTCTATGACATCGTCTATGCGCCGCTCGAGACCGGACTGCTCAAGGCGGCGCGGGCACGCGAGCTCGATACGGTCGACGGGCTGGAGATGCTGATCGGCCAGGCGGCGCTGGCGTTCGAATTGCTGTTCGGCGCCGAACCGCCGCGCGATCGCGATGACGAGCTCAGGGCGCTGCTGACGGCATGAAGACGATCGGCCTCACCGGATCGATCGGGATGGGCAAATCGGCGGTGGCGCAGATGTTCGTCGACGAAGGGATCGCGATGTTCGATGCCGACGCGGCGGTGCGCGGGCTGCAGGGTCCGGGCGGCCGGCTGTTGCCGGCGATCGAGGCGGCGTTTCCCGGCACGACCGGGCCCGACGGCGTCGATCGGGCCGAGTTGGGCGCGCGCGTGTTCGGCGACGATGCGGCGATCAAACGGCTCGAGGCGATCGTCCACCCCGCGGTGGGCGAGGAACGCGCCGCGTTTCTCGCACAACATGGCGACGACGACATGGTGGTGTTCGACATTCCGTTGCTGTTCGAGACGGGCGGCGACCGCCATGTCGATGTCGTCGTGGTGGTGTCCGCCGATCCCGCAACCCAGCGGGAGCGCGTCCTGGCGCGTCCCGGCATGACCCGCGAACGGTTCGCCGACATTCTCGCTCGCCAGACCCCCGATGCCGAAAAACGGGCGCGCGCCGACCATGTCATCGCCACCGATTGCCCGATGGATCAAACCCGGGCCGCCGTGCGTAGGGTGATAGCTTGCGTCCGTGCCAGCCAAGACCGATAAAAGGACAAATGCGCGAAATCGTCTTCGACACCGAAACCACCGGCCTCTCCTTCAACGGGGGCGACCGTCTGGTTGAGATCGGCTGTATCGAGATGGTCAATCGAGTCGAGACGGGACGTAGTTTTCACCTGTATTTCAATCCCGAACGGCCGATGCCGGTCGAGGCGTTCCGCATTCACGGCCTGTCGGACGTGTTCCTGTCGGACAAGCCGCGCTTCCACGAAAAGGTCGACGAGCTACTCGAGTTTCTCGGCGACTCGCGGCTGGTCGCGCACAATGCCAGCTTCGACTTCGGCTTTCTCAACGGCGAATTGGGCAAGCTGGGGCGCGAGATCATCTCGCTCGACCGCATGATCGACACCGTGGCGATGGCGCGCCAGCGTCACCCCGGCGCCAAGCACTCGCTCGACGCGCTCTGCACGCGCTACGGCATCGACCGCAGCCATCGCGTGCTCCACGGCGCGTTGCTCGACGCGCAATTGCTGTCGCAAGTCTATATCGAGCTGACCGGCGGTCGCCAGATCGGCCTGACCCTGGTCAGCGAGGTCGAGGAAACCATCGAGATCTCGCTGGTCGAAGCCGATCCGCGCGCCGCCCAGCCACGGCCGATGCGCGTGTTCGAGCCGACCGCGGAAGAACAGGCGCGCCACACAGAATTCGTGGCGACGCTCAAGAACCCTCTATGGGGGGCCGAGGCGTCCGGTTGACGCGCGTCGCGAAGGACAAGGCGAATGCGCCACCTTCGCCAAGAATGGAGAAGAGAAAATGGATATCCGTGTCTCGGGTCATCAGGTCGAAACGGGCGAAGCGCTGAAGAGCCACGTCCAGGATCGCCTCCAGGGTATTGCGGACAAATATTTCTCGCGCGCCATTTCTGCCCAGGTGACCTTCGGGAAAGGACCGCATGACAATCGCTTCAAATGCGACGTCGTCGCCCATGTGATGCACGGGCTGGTGTTGAAAGCCAGCAACGACGGCAATGACGCCCACGGCGCGTTCGACGGCTCGGCCGACAAGATCGAGAAGCAATTGCGCCGCTACATGCGCCGGCTGAAGGATCGCAAGGCGGCCGCGACAATGGTCAACGGCGACGCCGAACCCGACGCCAATGCCGGCTATACGCTGTTTCAGGAATCGACCGACGAGGACGAGGCGGGCGATTCGCCGCTGATCATCGCCGAAACCCGCGTCGACGTGCCCGAGGCATCGGTATCCGACGCGGTGATGATGCTCGATCTGCGCAACACCCAGGCGCTGATGTTCAAGAACAGCAGGACGGGGTCGTACAACATGGTCTATCGGCGCGGTGACGGCACGATCGGCTGGGTCGAGCCGCAGCGCGCCAGCTAAGCGGACAGAAGAGAGTGATATGATCGACCTGTCGGACCTGGTCCGGCCCGAGGCGGTTGCCGAGGGCCTGGCGGCGGCAAGCAAGAAGACGTTGTTTCAACAGCTCGGCGCGCTTGCCGGGGCGGCTTATGGCATCGACGCCAAGGTCGCGGCCGAGGGACTCGCCCAGCGCGAGAAACTCGGCTCGACCGGGTTCGGCGGCGGCATCGCCATCCCGCATGCGCGGATCGAGGGAATCGACGCGATCCATGGCGTGTTCGTCGAGCTCGCGCGCCCACTCGATTTCAACGCGGTCGACGATCTGCCGGTCGACCTGGTGTTCGCGCTGTTTTCGCCGCCCGATGCCGGTGCCGCGCACCTCAAGGCATTGGCACGGGTATCGCGGCTGCTGCGCAACGCCGGGTTCGTCGCCAAATTGCGTGGGGCGGGATCGAAGGATGCGCTCTATTTCCTGCTGACCCAGGACGAGGCCAGGGATGCCGCCTGAGTCGGGCGGCATCGACGCCGGTGGCGTCGACTCGGGTGCCGAGGCGCATTTTCGCGCGCTCGAATCGCTCTACGCCGCGGCGCCGATCAACCAATTGTTCAAGTCGCGGCTGGAAATCCCCGAGAGCGGCGTGGCGCGGATTCTGTTCGAGATCGGCGACCAGCATTACCATGCCGGCGGCGCGGCGCACGGCACGAGCTATTTCAAGATGCTCGACGACGCTGCTTTCTACGCCTGCAACAGCCTAGTCACCGATCGCTTCCTGCTGACCACCGCGTTCAACCTGTTGTTCACGCGACCGTTGAAGGCCGGGCCGGTGATCGCCGAGGGCAAATGGGTCAGCGGCCAGCGCCGCGTGTTCGTCGGCGAGGCGCGGCTGATCGATGCGCACGGCGAAGAGGTGGCGCGCGGCACCGGCACCTTCATGCGATCGTCGATCGCGCTGGCCGGATTGCCGGGTTATCGCTCGGCGTGAGCGCGCGGCTGGCTACCGGCGTGCTGGTCAACGCACTGGTGCGCCGTACCGGCCAGGCAGGAGGTTTCGCGACGATCCTGGCAAAGGGTGACACGACCGCCGGCGCAGTGCTGGTGGTGGCGCAGGATCGCGGCGAGAATGCGCAGCTGTGGGAGCGCGGGATCGGCCCCAGCGGTGATGTCGAGCTGATCGCGGTGGGGCCCCAGGGAGACGCGCAGGCAATCACCGATTATTGGATGAAGCGGCGCCGTAACGATCCCGATCTGTGGGTGGTGGAGCTGGATATCCCGCAAGCGGAACGGTTCGCCGCTGAAACGATGCTCGACGGTTGACTTGCTGCGTCGCACAATTCAGTGATTATTCACCAAAATCCGCGTTGTGCCGCGATGGGGTGCGATCCCTAACGGTTACGCAGTCGGGTGGTGGTCCGGGCGGTCCTTAAGTTCAAGCGATCGCGTCCGCGCCCCAACCGCACTTTAGCTAGAGTTAATGCTGTTCTCTTCCCGCGCCGCGAACCTCGCGGCGACGTTCTTTGCTATCACCATGCTCGCCGGCGTTTCCGTTTCGAGCAAGGCCCTGGGTGCGGATCGCGATGCTACGCTGATCCCGGCAATGGCCACCACGGCCACTGCTACCGCCATCAACCCACCAGCCCCCAAGCCGGTTCCCTCGATCGATCCGGTCGATGGCGCGACGAGCTCGGCTGGCGAGGTGCGCACGGCCGCTCCCGCGGTTGCGCCGGGCCTCCAATTCGCCAGCCTGGCCGCCGCGGTCGCTGGCCAGGATGTTGACGACGACGCCGATTCGGAACTCACGTGCCTTGCCGGCGCGGTTTATTTCGAATCGAAGGGTGAGCCGCTATCGGGCCAGCTCGCGGTCGCCAATGTGATCATCAATCGCACCAATTCGGGCCGTTTCCCCCACACGATCTGCGGCGTGGTCAAGCAGCCGGGGCAATTCTCGTTCGTCCGTGGCGGCGCGATCCCGGCGATTCGCTCGGCCGCGCAATATCACACCGCGATGGCCATCGCGCAGGT
>DASVNU010000082.1:0-10507 GCA_036383655.1 Sphingomonas sp.
ACCTCGGCCTGGCGCAGCGCGAACGCAATCTGCTCGCCCGTGAACTTCGACTTCTTCATCGGCAAAATCTCCAGCTCGCTCAGCTTCGATCTTGCCAGATCCCTCTCATCATAACCGGATACATTTTACGGGACAGGGTCACGGGAACCGGACGAAGATGAAGCGAAGCGGATTCATCAAAGAAGTAGCTCATTGAGAGCGTCTGTCATGGTTGGATTGCGGACGCCCGCCAGCCAGGCTTCTCCATCAAGGATCAAATTACATCGTCGAGGGAGCGGTTCGCGTTAGACTGACAGCGCCGCCAGCCAGTCTCCGAACTCGGAGCCCCCGCGCCCTTTGCAGGGTAAATCCTTACCGCGGAGGACGGGCCTTACCACACCTCTCGCCAGTGCCGCCGCTCTTGTTCCTGGCCTTATCGCGCAGCAGTTTTTGCCGTTCTACGTCATGACGGCGCGCCGATTGTCCGCATCACCCTATGATCGCGAAAGGCGGGCGCTTTCCTCGAGCAAAACGGTGACCAGGCGCATTCGCACGCTGGACCGCGACCAGACGATTCCGATGCGTCGACCGACCTTCGGTTCGGGCAGTTGCAGCCGGACGATATCGATGCCTTCAGGCCAGGGCGGCGCCCAATCCGGGACGATGGAGACTCCCAAACCGCGGTCCACCATCATCGCGATCGCATTGAGGGCATTCAGTTCGAAGCGCTCGTGCGGCACAATGCCACGTTCGGTCAGATATATGTCGGCGGACCGTCCGCCCCATTGGTTGCGATCATAGCGGATCAGCGGCTCCTCGCGCAGCAGGTCCAGCGGATCGCGATCCGCCAACGCGCGCGGCGCGAGCACGATCAGCGGCTCTTCACGCAGCAGCAACCAGTCGCACGTCTTGGGCAACGGATAGGGCGCCTCGAGCACCAAAGCAGCATCGAGCTTGCCGGCCTCGACATCGACGAACAACTGCGCCGAATTGCCCGACTGGATGTGGATGTTGACCTGGGGAAAGGTCTTGCTGACCGCCGCCAGGATATCGGGCAGCAAGCCGGTCAGCGGTGTGGTGCAGGCGCCTAGCCACAATTCGCCGGTGACCTCGCCATCCTGCGCGATACCGCGCAGGTCGGTCGCGTCGCGCAACAGCTTGCGCGCCGGCGCCAGGATGCGCGCGCCTTGTTCGGTCATCCGCATCGTCCGGCCGACGCGCAGCAACAGGGGCGTTCCCATCTCGCGTTCGAGCGCGTGGAGTTGCTGCGCGACCGCCGAGGCACTGATGTTGAGCACGCGCGCGGCGGCCGCCATCGATCCGCGGTCGACGACGGTGACGAACGTCCTCAGGAAGCTGGTGTCGATAGCGCGGACTCCTCCGGTGCGGCCTTGCCGGTCCGCCTCGAAAAGATCGTCAGGCCCTCGAGCGAATGGCTAGGCGGCGGAAACAGCAGGCTGGCGACATAGCCGATGACGATCGACGATGCGATCGCCAGCGCGAGGTAGAGATAGGGGTGGATGAGGCCGAAGATCCACACTAGCAGGGTCACGATCGAGGCGAGTACGATACCGATCGCCACCCCCTGCCAATTCGCCCGCCGCGTGAACAGCCCGAGCGTATAGGCGCCGGCACAGCTGCCGCCGAACAGGCCGAACAACTCGATCGTGAGATCGAGCAGCGAGTGGATGTCGAGCCGGGACAGGATGATCGCGATGGCGATCCCGATCAGGCCGACCCCGACGCTGGCGATCTCGGCGAAGCGGACGATCTGCCGCTGGCTGCGTCCCGGGATCAGCCGGTCGTAGAAATCGACCGACAGCACCGTCGCGACGCTGTTGATGATCCCCGACAGCGTCCCCATCGCGGCCGCGATCAACCCGGCGATGATCAGCCCGACCACGCCATGCGGCAGCTCGGTGCCGATGAACGAGGGAAAGACGGTGTCGATCGGCAGCATCGGATTGAGCTGTGCCGGGTGGACCCGATAATAAGCGAACAGCACCGTGCCGATCATGTAGAACATGAACGCGCTGGGCAGCAGCACGGCGGCAAACAGCCAGACCGACCGGCTCGCCGCTTTCTCCGATGGCGTCGCGAGGACGCGCTGCATCAGCACCTGGTCCTTGGGAAAGGTCAGCATGACGTCGAACAGCACCAGTATCAGGAATCCCCAGACGGTCGGCTGGGTGACATCGAAGCTGAAATTGAGCATCTTGGTCTTGTCGAACGCGGCGGCGGTGTCCACCACGGTGCCGAAGCCGATCTGCCAGATGATGAAGCCGATCGCGAACAGCGCGCCGCAGCTCAGGACGAGCACCTGGAACACATCGGTCCACACCACCGCGCGCATCCCGCCCAATGCCGTATAGACGATGGTGAACAGCCCGACGACGACGATACACGCGACGATATTGGTGTCGGTGATCGTGCCGATCGCCATCGCCGGCAGGTAGAGCACCACGCCCATCCGCCCGGCGATCTGCATCGTGATCCACAATGCGCTCGACAGCATCCGGATCGAGGGATGGAAGCGCTGCTCGAGATAATTGAACGCCGATACCAGGTTGAGGCGGCGGAAGATCGGCACGACGAAGATCGCGACGAACACCAGTCCGCAGACCGTCGTCATCTTCGACATGATATATTCCCAGTCGGTCTCGAACGCCTTGGCCGGGACCGCGAGGTAGCTGATCGAGCTGATCGAGCCGGCGAACATGCTGATCCCGGCGGCCCAATAGGGGATCGCGCGCGAGCCGAGGAAGAATTCGCTCGATGGCCCCTGTTTGGCGCGACGATAGAAATTGAGCCCGATGCCGAGCATCGCGAACAGATAGACGCCGATGATCACCGCATCGATCGTCGAGATCGACTGCCGCGTCGCCCTGAGCGTCAATGCGGAGAAGGCAAGGCGGCCGCCGTCGCGCGACGCCGACAGGATGCCGTCGCCCTGGCTCACCGCGGCGACCGGCTGGCGCGGCAGCGCCGCTCCCAGCGGCGCCCAAGCGTCGGTGATCGCGCTGTAGCTGTACAGGCGCGTGGCCCCGGCATTGCTCACGAGATACAACAGATACGCCTGGCCGATCGCGCGCGGCGAGCCGGGAACGATCTTGCCCGGTGCCGGTGCGCCCGCGCTCCAGCCCTTCAATTTCAGCCAGCGCCATTGCTGTCCGCTCGCCAGCGTGACGAAGATGCCGCCATTCTGCGCCGCGAGCGCGATCGGGGTGCCGCCGCCAGGCCAGGCGTCGAGCGGCTGCCAGGCGTCGGCCTTGGTCCAGTCGAGGCGCAGGAGATGCGCCGCTCCGCGGGCATCTAGTCCAGCCACCAGTACGGCGTCGGCCTCGAAGGCGGCAGTGGCGGACCTGAGCGGCACCGGCAGCGGCGGCAGGATTCGCGGCGCAAGCCCATCGCCCGAAAAATGGAGGCCGGCGACTAGTTGCGCCATCCCGTTCGCACTGCCGATGAGCAATATACGGCGGCCATCGCTCATGACGGTCAGCAGGCGCCCAAAGTCTATTCGGCTGCTATCGACTGCCGCCCAGCCGCTCGGCTTCAGTACGAAGGCGCGCTTGCCGCCCATATCGATCGCCACCGGGCGGCCGTCGATCGCTCCAAGCAAGATCGGTCCGGGGCTCGCCAGCGTCGGTAACCGGGTCGTGACCGTCGACGTCGGTGATTCAGCTAACGCCGGCGCGGTGAACCAGCTGAACAGGCAGATGGCCAGCAGGGCTCCGAGCCAGCCACGCATCAGCCTGCCTCGCCGCCGCGCCGTACGGTCTCGCGCGCCGCGGCGATGGCCGGGGCGTCGGCCATCGCGCCTTCGAACACGAACGCGCCGTGGCCTAGCGTTTCGGCCTCCGCCGCCGCGGCCAGCAGGCGTTTCGCGCGCGCCAGATCGTCACCTCTATCGAACACAGCATTGGCTATCGCCACCTGGCGCGGGTGAATGCAACTCTTGCCGAGACATCCCAGGCTGCGTGCGAGTTCGGCTTCGGCGCGAAAGCCGTCATCGTCGCTGAGATCGGGCCATGCCCCGTCATAGGTGATGCATGACGCCTCCCCCGCGGCGAGACGGATCGACCACAAGGCGGCGTGGACATGGCGGGCGTCGCGGCGATCTATGTCGAGCGAGGCGAACAGGTCGTTGAGCCCGGCCTGCAGCCCCATCACGCGAGGATGCGCGCGGGCGATCGCGCCGGCGCGCGACATCCCGCCCGCGGTTTCGATATTGACCAGCAGGTCGGCGGCAACGCTGATGCGGTCCATCCGTGCTCCCACGGCGCGCACCCTGTCCGCCGTTTCGGCCTTGGGAAGGTTGACGAGATCGACGCGCAGTCCGGCCAGCGCGGCAAGGTCGTCGGCGAAGAATGGAGTGTCGGGCGCGTTGACCCGGACGATCAGCCGCTTGTTCGATGCCGCAACCGCATCCGATCCCAACCATTCGACCAGGCGTACGCGGGCGGCGGCCTTGTCCTTGGCGGGCACCGCATCCTCGAGGTCGAACGACAGCGCATCGGCATCTCCGGCCAGCGCCTTGGCGAAGAAGTCGGGACGCGAGCAGGGGACGAACAACTTGCTGCGCATCGGTAAAGCCTCTCCCTCGCCGCATCTCGTTGACTCGTTGGATTGCGGCCGGTGCGATGTGTAGCGCGGGAAAGGCGCACGAACGCTGCGTTCACAGCACAGGAAAACTGTTGTCCCATCGTTCCGAAGCGCAGCTGATCGCGGGTCGTTGAACCACACAAAATGTGATGTGTGAACGCACAAGCTCCCGCTTTTGCGTGGCCCCGCCCCTCTTTACGCTGCGCAAAAAATAGATTGGGGAGGTTTTCCATGAACTATCACGCGCGTCTGACGCTCGCCGCCGCCTTGTTGTCGAGTGTCGCCCTGCCCGCCTTTGCGCAAACCGATCCGGCGCCGAACGACACGACCAGACCGACGGCGCTCGCCGACGGCCAGGACAGCGCGGCCGCCGCACCGGACAATGGCGACAATCGCGAGATCATCGTCACCGGCAGCCGCACGCCCAAGGCGGTCGACAAGATCGCCGGCGCGGTCACCGTCATCGGCGCGAGCGACGTCAGGCGATCGCTGACGATCACCGAGGACGCCACCGCGATCCTGGCTCGCACCGTGCCGGGCTATTCGGAATCGAACCAGACGATGAACACGCTGGGCGAGACGTTCCGCGGGCGTACGGCGCTTTATCTGTTCGATGGCATCCCGCAATCGACTCCATTGCGCGACGGCAGCCGTAACGCGACCTTCACCGACATGGCGACGATCGAGCGGATCGAGGTGATCGGCGGCGCCTCGGCGGCTGAAGGCGTCGGTGCGGCCGGCGGCATCATCAACTACATCTCGAAGCGCGCGACCGAGCCGGGCACGCATTTCGGTGTCACCGCCCGCTTCGGCACCCAGTTCCGCGACGACAGCTCGCAGTGGAAGCTGGGCGCCACGATCGCCCACAAATCAGACGGAATCGATATCTTCGCCGCCGGCTCCTTCCTCTCGCGCGGCATCACCTCCGATGCCAATGGCCGCCGCATCGGTCTCAGCGCGTCGAGCTCGCTGGCCGATTCGAAACAGTACGACGCGTTCCTGAAAGTGGGTCACGATTTCGGCGAGGGAGATTCGCAGCGCATCGAGGCGACGGCGAGCTTCTTCTATCTGAAAGCGAACGGCAATTATCACTATGTGGCCGGCGTCCGTCCGCCGGCCGGCAAGGACCAGACGACCGGCATTCCCGACACCGCCCAGCCCGGCCCGCCCACCGATCCGATCACCGGCCAATTGTTGTTCCAGCCCGATTTCAACCGCTTCCAGCAATATGCGTTGAACTACACCAACGCGAACCTGCTCGGCGGCAATCTGGTCGTGACCGGTTATTATGCCAAGCAGGAGATGCGTTTCCCCGGCGACAACGGCATCGACAAGCAGGACCCGCGCATCTCGACCGGCGTGATCTTCGATCAGTCGGAGATCCTGTCGAAGAAATATGGCCTGCGCACGTCGGACACCTATAAGGACTTCCTGACCAAGGGCTTCGAGCTGCGCTTCGGCATCGACCTCGTCCATGACCAGACGCAGCAATACCTCGCCGTCACCAACCGCGTGTGGGTGCCGCCGATGAACTATACGGGCATCGAGCCCTATGTGCAGTTGGGCTACGATATCGGGCCGATCACGCTGAGCGGCGGGTGGCGCCACGAGGATGGTCGCGTGAAGATCGCCGACTATACGACCACTTATTATCGCAACAGCGTGTTCGTGAAGGGCGGTACGCTCAAATATAACGCCGATCTGTTCAACGCCGGCATCATTGGACGCCTGGGTTCCGGTTTCTCGGCTTTCGCGACCTATAGCGAGGGGTTCTCGCTGCCCAACGTGGGCATTCCGTTGCGCAACGTCAGCACGCCCGGCAACAGCGTCAATTCGCTGATCGGGCTGGAAGCGGTGGTCTTCAAGAGCAAGGAGATCGGCTTCAACTGGCGCGGCCGCCTCGGCAGCTTTGGCCTTTCCTATTATCAATCGAAGTCCGCCAACGGCTCGACCTATGCGGTCGATCCGGTGACCAAGGACTATGTTCTCAATCGCCGACCGATCCAGATATTCGGCTTCGACGTGAGCGGTGAGCTGCGCCCGACCAAGGATCTGCGCTTGAACGTCGTCTACAGCCACGTCATCGGCAAAACCTCGGCGGCCAACGGCGTGGCAAGTCCGATCGAAACGCCGCTGGGCGTGCTCAATATCGCGCCGGACAAGCTCACCGCGACGGCGACGTGGCAGTTCATTCCGGCAGCGTCGCTGTCGCTCGGTTCGACCAGCTATTTCAGCCGCCACCTCCCGGCGATCAAAGAATATACCAAGGGCTATACGCTGTTCGACCTGACGGCGAACGTCAAAGCGGGCAGCGTCGGCACCTTCTCGCTCGGCGTCGAGAACCTGCTCAACCGGTACTATTTCCTGAGTTCGTCGCAGATCGATATCTTCCAGAATTACTTCGCGGGTCGTGGGCGGACGGTGTCTCTGACGTTCCACCGCGACTTCTGAACCGAGGGGGCCGTGGGCGATCAAACCGATTCACGCTTGCTGATCGCCGGCTCCGCCAACGCCGATTTCGTCGTTCGAGCCGGCCGCATCCCTGCGGCCGGGGAGACCGTGCTCGGCAGCGACCTGGCGATCTTCCCGGGCGGCAAGGGCGCCAACCAGGCGGTGGCGGCAGCGCGGGCGGGTGGGGTCGCGACCCGAATGCTGGCGGCGCTGGGTGATGACGACAATGGCCGGATGGTCGCCAGGTCGTTGACCGACGCTGGCGTCGATCTCGATATCCGCCGTTCGCCGCGATCGACGGGGGCGGCGCTGATTACGGTGTCCGACGCGGCGGAGAATGCGATCACGGTATCGCCCGGTGCCAATGCCGATCTCGGCCCGGACGATCTGCCCGATCTTGCCGGTATCGCATGGCTGGTGATGCAGCTCGAAACGCCGATCGACACCGTCTCGGCCTTCGCCCGCACGGCGCGCGATCGCGGGGTCAAGGTGATGCTCAACGCGGCACCGGCCCGCGCCTTGCCCGCGGCGCTGCTCGAGGCGGTCGACGTGCTCGTGGTGAACGAGGACGAGCTCGGCATGCTGGTCGGCGCCGATGGTTCGATCGCCGAGCGGCTGGCGCGCGCCGGGGTCGCGACCACGGTGGTCACGCTCGGCGGGCGCGGCGCCTGTGCGCGGGTCGGCGGAGACTATGTGCTCCAGCCCGCCTTCGTGGTGATGCCGGTCGATACCACCGCTGCCGGCGACACCTTTTGCGGTGTCCTCGCGGCGGGTTTCGCCGAAGGGCTCGGCCTGCCCGACGCGCTCGTCCGCGCTGCAGCCGCTGCCGCGCTCGTCACCACGCGCCCCGGCGCCCAATCGAGCATCCCGCCCCGCGCCGAGGTGGATGCGTTCATGACCGCGGCGCACCAGCATGACCGTGACGATCTCGCGGATTATTGTGGCCTCGGCCCGGCGGCGAGCTGAAGAAAGACCCATGGCCAACCCGATCCGCACGACCAGCGACGTCAAATTCTCCCACGCGCTCACCGGCCCCTATCTGCCGACGCCGGGCAAGGTGCCGGGCTGGCCGTTCCAGGAAATGGGCCGCTGGACGATCAACGCCGATGGCGCCGTGGACGAATGGGTCCAGGGGCTGATCGAATGGCGCCGCGAGCATCTGATCCGCATCGGCTTCGACGACGATCTCTATCGCCGTCCTGAGTTGCGATGGTCGCAAGCGAATTTCGTCCACAATTTGTTGATGGTCGAAGACCGCTATTTCTACGATCCCGAGACGGGCCGCTACACGGTCGACCGCTATCTCGACGATCTCGAGGCGCGGCTGGGCACGGTCGACAGCGTGCTCATCTGGTACATCTATCCCAATATCGGGGTCGACGACCGCAGCCAGTTCGACCTGGTCGACGCGCTGCCCGGCGGGATCGAGGGTCTGAAGCAGGCGGTCGCCGGCTTCCATCGCCGCGGAGTCAAGGTGTTCCTGCCGACCATGCCATGGGACAATGGCACGAAACCCGGCGACGCGCCCGATTGGGAACGGATGGCGGCGATCGTTGCGGCAACCGGCGCCGACGGCATCAACGGCGACACCTATAGCGGCGTGCCGCTCGCCTTCCACAAGGCGTGCGAAGCGGCCGGCGGCGCGGTCGTGCTGCAACCCGAGACCACCTCGCAGGCGGGCGACCATATCCTCAGCTGGAACCTGCAGAGCTGGACCAAGCGCGTGCCCGACGAGAGCATACCGACGGTATTCAAGCTCAAATGGCTCGAACCCCGGCACATCATCAATATCGAGAACCGCTGGAGCCGCGCGCGGACCAACGATCTGCAGCACGCCTTTTTCAACGGCGTCGGCTATGTCGCCTGGGAGAATGTGTTCGGATTCGTCAACATGTTCACGCGGCGCGATGCCGAGACCTTGCGCCGCGTGGCGATGGTGCAGCGCTTCTTCGCGCCGCTGATCGTCAGCCCCGACTGGCGACCGTACGAGCGGACGCTGCAGGCCGGGATCTTCGCCAGCCGTTTCCCGTGTGACGGACGGACCCTGTGGACGCTGATCAACCGCAACGAATACGCGGTCGGCGGCGAGCAGCTCGCGGTGCCGCATGTCGCGGGCACCCGCTATGTCGATGTCTGGAACGGCGTCGCGCTCGATCCGCGGATCGACGGTGACCGTGCGGTCCTGACGCTGGAGATTGCCGGGCGCGGCTTCGGCGCGATCCTGGCGGTGCGCGAAGGGCAAGTGGTCGAGGGACTCGAGGGCTTCCTGGCCGAGATGCGTGCGCGCGCCGCCACATCGCTTGCCTCGCTGTCCGCCGGCTGGACCTCGGCCAAACAGCAGCTCGTCCCGATCGCATCGACCGCGCGCTATGCAGAGGCGCCCGAGGGCATGGTCGCGATCCCCGCCGGCGACTTCGATTTCGCGGTCCACGGGATCGAGATCGAGGGCTACGCCGCCGAGGGCGTCGACGTGCAATATCCCTGGGAAGACAGCCAGCGCCGCCACCATCGCCGCCGGATGGCGCTCGAGGCCTTCTGGATCGACCGCTTCCCGGTGACCAACGCGCAGTTCAAGGCGTTCCTCAACGCCAGCGGCTACGCGCCCGCCGACAGCCGCAATTTCCTGCGCCACTGGCAGGACGGCGCGCCGCCCGCCGGTTGGGAGAACAAGCCCGTGGTCTGGGTCGCGCTCGAGGATGCGCGCGCCTACGCCACCTGGGCAGGCAAGCGCCTGCCGCGCGAATGGGAATGGCAATATGCCGCACAGGGGACCGACGCCCGGCTTTATCCCTGGGGCAATGATTGGGACGAAGCCGCGGTGCCCGCGCCATCGCTCGACCGCGTCATGCCGGAACCCGCCGATGTCGGCGCACACCCCGCCGGAGCCAGCCCGTTCGGCGTCGAGGACCTGGTTGGCAACGTCTGGCAATGGACCGACGAATATCATGACGACCGCATCCGCGGCGGCGTGCTGCGCGGCGGCAGCGCCTATCAGCCGCAAACCTCGCATTGGTATTTCCCCCCGGCCTATCGCCTCGACCAGCACGGCAAATTGCTGCTGATGGCGCCGGCCAAGGACCGCTCGGCCGGGATCGGATTCCGTTGTGCCGCCGATCGCTGAGCCGGCGATGCGCCTCGCGTCGCCCGGCGCGGTGACATTGGGCGGACTGCTGGGAGATGCAGTCGAGGCCAACCGCAAGGGGCGGCTGTCGCACTTCATCACCGACGAGCACAGCCCGGCGATCGCGTTGTTCGCGCCCGAAATGGTGGCCGGCGACGAGGAAGGCGATTGGTACGGTGAACATGCCGGTAAGTGGCTGGTCGCCGCGACCCGCGCCGCGGTGCGTGCGGGCGACGACGCGTTGCTCGGCCGCGTGTTGCGCGTCGCCGATTATCTGGTCGAGCGGCAGAACGCGGACGGCTATCTCGGCAATTACGCGCCGTCGCGCCGCTTCATGGTGCCGCAGCCGCCCAA
>DASVNU010000083.1:0-3428 GCA_036383655.1 Sphingomonas sp.
CCCTCCCCGTTCCGGGGAGGATTTGGGCATGACCCGGTTTTTTCAGGACTTCCATTTCTTCGGCGTGCAATCGTGGCACGTCACGATGAGCTACGAATGGGCTTGGTTCCTCTCGACGATCATCGGCATCCTGGTGATCGCGCTGCCGCTGATGCTGGCGGTGGCGATGATCATCTATGCCGATCGCAAGATCTGGGCGGCGATGGCGCTGCGTCGCGGTCCGAACGTGGTCGGGCCGTTCGGCCTGTTGCAATCGTTCGCGGATGGCCTGAAGGTCTTCCTGCAGGAAACGATCATTCCCTCGGCGGCGAACAAGGGCCTGTTCCTGCTCGCGCCGATCATCACCTTCACGGTCGCGCTGATCGTCTGGGCGGTGGTGCCGTTCCAGGCGGGCGTGGTGCTCGCCAACATCAATGTTGGGCTGCTGTATGTCCTCGCGGCGTCGAGCCTGGGCGTCTACGGCATCATCATCGCCGGCTGGGCGTCGAATTCGAAATATCCCTTCTATTCGGCGCTGCGTGCGGCCGCGCAGATGGTGAGCTATGAAGTCTCGATCGGGTTCGTGCTGATCTCGGTGGTGTTGTGGAGCAAGAGCTTCAACCTCAGCGATATCGTTGAGGGGCAGAAGGCGATCTACACCTACTTCCCGATCAACGGTTATGGCTTCAACCTGCTGCTCTTCCCGATGGCGATCGTGTTTTTCATCTCGTCGCTCGCCGAGACGCAGCGTGCCCCGTTCGACCTGACCGAGGCGGAATCGGAGCTCGTCGCGGGCTATCAGACCGAATATTCGTCGATGAGCTTCGCGCTCTACTGGCTCGGCGAATATGCCAATGTGATCCTGATGTGCGCGCTCAACGCGATCCTGTTCTGGGGCGGCTATCTGCCGCCGTTCGATTGGGCGCCACTCTATTACATTCCTGGCATCATCTGGCTGTTCGCTAAGATGTGGTGCTTCTTCTTCCTGTTCAGCTGGGTGAAGGCGACGGTGCCCAGGTACCGTTACGACCAGCTGATGCGGCTGGGCTGGAAGGTCTTCCTGCCGCTGTCGCTGTTCTGGGTGTTCCTGGTGTCGGGCTATCTGATGTTGACGCGTGTGGGAGTTGGGTCATGAGCGTCGGTCAGATCATCAAATCGTTCACTTTGTGGGAATTCGTCAAGGCGCACGCGCTGACCTTGCGCTATTTCTTCAAGGCCAAGGCGACGATCAACTATCCGTTCGAGAAGAACCCGATCTCGCCGCGCTTTCGCGGGGAGCACGCGCTGCGCCGTTATCCCAACGGCGAGGAACGTTGCATCGCATGCAAGCTGTGCGAGGCGATCTGCCCGGCGCTGGCGATCACGATCGAGGCCGAGCCGCGCGACGACGGCAGCCGCCGCACCACGCGCTACGACATCGACATGACCAAGTGCATCTATTGCGGTCTGTGCCAGGAAGCCTGCCCGGTCGATGCCATCGTCGAGGGCCCGAATTTCGAATTCGCCACCGAAACGCGCGAGGAGCTGATCTACGACAAGGCCAAGCTGCTCGACAATGGCGACCGCTGGGAGCGCGCGATTGCCGCGAACCTTGCCGCCGATGCACCGTACCGTTAAGCGCGCCGCAACAGTGGGACGCACCATGATTCACCCCGATTTCGTCATCCCAGCGCAAGCTGGGATCTCATGCGGCTCTTGTCCCGCGATTCTGCACGAGGCCCCAGCTTTCGCTGGGGCGACGGTGGAATAATGATCGCTGCAATCGCCTTTTACCTGTTCGCCGGGCTGGTGCTGACCTCGGGCTTGATGACGATTACGTCGCGTAACCCGGTGCATTCGGTGCTGTGGCTGATCATGGCGTTCTTCAACGGTGCCGGGCTGATGCTGCTGTGCGGCGCCGAGTTCATCGCGATGCTGCTGGTCATCGTCTATGTCGGCGCGGTCGCGGTGCTGTTCCTGTTCGTGGTGATGATGCTCGACATCGACTTTGCCGAACTACGCGCCGGGTTCGTTCGCTACGCGGCGATCGGCGCGCTGCTGGCGGGCGCGTTGGCGGTCGAAGTCGGGATCGCGATCTGGGGCTGGTCGGTTGGCGGCATCAAGCTCGACCAGCGCATCGCGCCGACGCCCGACAAGATTCCCAATATCGAGGCGATCGGGCATCTGCTCTATTCGCATTATCTGTTCGTGTTCGAAGGCGCCGGACTGGTGCTGCTGGTGGCGATGATCGGCGCGATCGTGCTGACGCATCGGGCGCGCGGCGGGGTCAAGGGCCAGAAGATCAGCCGTCAGGTCGCGCGCCGTCCGCAGGACGCGACGCGCAACATGCAGCCGCCGGTCGGCCAGGGGGTGGAATTGTGATCGGCCTGACGCATTATCTGGTCGTCGCCGCCATCCTGTTCGGGATGGGCGTGCTCGGCCTGATCGCCAACCGCAAGAACCTGATCATCATGCTGATGTCGATCGAGCTGATCCTGCTCGCGGTGAACCTCAACTTCGTCGCCTTCTCGGCCTATCTGCACGACCTGGTCGGGCAAGTGTTCGCGATGTTCGTGCTGACCGTCGCCGCGGGCGAAGCGGCGATCGGGCTCGCCATTCTGGTGATCTATTTCCGTGGGCGCGGGACCATCGCGGTCGACGATGCCAACCGGATGAAGGGGTGAGCGCGTGATCTCTATCCAGCTCATCGTCTTCCTGCCGCTGCTGGCCGCGATCATTGCCGGGCTCGGCAATCGCGCGATCGGCAATGTGCCGGCCAAGCTGCTGACGACCGGCGCGCTGTTCGCGTCGTGCGCGCTCAGCTGGCCGATCTTCATCCATTATCTGACCGGCGGCGATCCCTATCCGGTGACCCAGGTGTTCACATGGATGAAGTCGGGCGACCTCGACGTCTCCTGGGCGCTGCGGGTCGATGCCCTGACCGCGGTGATGCTGGTGGTGATCACCAGCGTCTCGGCGCTCGTCCACCTCTATTCCTGGGGGTATATGGACGAGGATCCGGACCAGCCGCGGTTCTTCGCCTATCTGTCGCTGTTCACCTTCGCGATGCTGATGCTGGTGACCGCGAACAACCTGGTCCAGATGTTCTTCGGCTGGGAAGGCGTCGGTCTGGCGAGCTATCTGCTGATCGGCTTCTGGTACAAGAAGCCGAGCGCCAATGCCGCCGCGATCAAGGCGTTCGTCGTCAACCGCGTCGGCGATCTCGGCTTCATGCTCGGCATCTTCGGCACCTTCCTGGTGTTCGGCACCGTGTCGATCCCGGAGATCCTGGCACAGGCGCCGCACATGGCGGGCTCGACGATCGGTTTCCTCGGCTATCGTTTCGACACGATGACGGTGCTGTGCCTGTGCCTGTTCGTCGGCGCGATGGGCAAGTCGGCGCAGCTCGGCCTGCACACCTGGTTGCCCGACGCGATGGAAGGCCCGACCCCGGTGTCGGCGCTGATCCA
>DASVNU010000084.1:0-3639 GCA_036383655.1 Sphingomonas sp.
GGGACATTCTTGGCCGCCCCGATCGCATAGCCGATCGACAGCGGCAGCGCGCCGCCGCGCCCGGTCAGCACCGCGACATATTGCTGTCCCTTGACCGTGAAGGTCGCGGCACCCGCCATGATCCCCGATTGCGTCGGATAGGCCCAGAGTTGCTTGCCGGTATCGGCGGCATAGGCGCGGAACTCGCCGAGCGCGGTGCCCTGAAACACCAGATTGCCCGCAGTGGTCATCGTGCCGCCATTCCACGGCGTCGGGTAATCGACTCGCCAGCGTTCCTTGTTGGCGACCGGATCCCAGGCGACCAGCGCGCCGGTTGCGCCGGCGGTGATGGCGCCGATCGTCTTGGCATCGTGCGGGTACATCCCCGCCGACATGTTGGTACCGACGTTGAAGCCGATCGGCTCGCGCGTGCTGCCGGCGGCGTCGGGCGGGATATAGGCGAGCCCGACTTGTTCCTGCGCGGGGACATAGACCAGCCCCGCCTTGGGATTGAAGCTCATCGGCTGCCAATTGTGCGCCGCGAGCGCCGAGGGAACCGCGAGGAACGGCTTGCCGGTCTTGTAGAAGCGTGCCTCGGGATTCTCGTTGGGCCGCCCGGTCTTGAGGTCGTAGCTGTCGGCCCAATTGACCGACTTGATGAATTTGCCGGCGTTGATCAGCTTGCCGTTGGTGCGGTCGACGACGAAGAAGAAACCGTTCTTCGGCGCCTGCATCAGCACTTTGCGCTGCTGGCCGCCCATGTTGAGGTCGGCGAGGATGATCGGCTGGGTCGCGGTGAAGTCCCAGCTTTCGGCCGGCGTCTCCTGATAATGCCACAGATATTCGCCGGTATCGGGCTTGAGCGCGACGATCGACGACAGGAAGAGATTGTCGCCCTGGCCTTCCGAGCGCAGGCCATGGTTCCATGGGGATCCGTTGCCGACGCCGAGATAGAGCTGGTCGAGCTCGGGGTCGTAGACGATCGAATCCCACACCGTGCCGCCGCCGCCCGACTGCTTCCACTGGCCGTTCGCCGACCAGGTCGCATTCGCCGCCTTGGACAGCACCGCGTCGGACACCTCGCCATCGGCGCCGAGATTGGCATTGGGCACGGTGTAGAACCGCCAGCGCTTGGCGCCGGTATCGGCGTCATAAGCAGTGACATAGCCGCGCACGCCGAATTCGGCGCCGCCATTGCCGATGATCACCATGCCCTTCACCACGCGCGGCGCGCCGGTGATCGTATAGGGTTTGGCAGTATCGGTGGTCTGGACGGTCCATAGCGGTTTGCCGCTCGGCGCGTCGATCGCGATCAGTCGGCCGTCGAGCGTGCCGAGATAGAGCTTGCCCTTCCACGCCGCGATGCCGCGATTGACCACGTCGCAGCACGCCTGGACGCCCTTGGTCTTGTCGACGCCGGGATCGTAATCCCACAACTTCTTGCCGGAGAGTGCGTCATAGGCGAACAGCTTCGACCACGGGCCGGTGACGTAGATCGTCCCGTCGATGACGACTGGGGTCGATTCCTGTCCCCGCGCGTCGGGCAAATCGGCATACCAGGACAGGCCAAGCGACCCGACATTGCCCGCGTTGATCTGGGTCAATGGGCTGTAGCGCTGCTCGTTGTAATTGAACCCCGTCATCGCCCAGTCGGCGCCGCTGCCGCCGCTGGTCAGATAGGCTGAATCGATCTTCGCGGCGCCGACCGCCCCTTCGGGCGCCGGAGAATTATCGCTCGACGATCCGCATCCGGCCAGCACGACCAATCCCAATAACGCGATCCAGCCCCGCATCCCGCTCTCCTATCGCCATACTCTTTCTTCGAAGAGTCGATGCGATCGATAGCGCGACTGGAGGGTGCGTGATAGGGTGCACCTAACCGATATCGGAATAGGGGAGTCCGATGGCCAATCCACTCGACCATCTCCGCGACGAGCTCGAAGCGCCCGTCGCGATCCGCAGCTTCGGCAGCGGATGGTATTCCGGCTTCTTCGCGCTCGTCCTGGCGATCGCGGGCTTCGGACTGGTCGTGGCGTTGCGCTGGCCGGGTTGGTTCGCGACGCCCGAACTCCAGACGGTCGAGAAGACCCTGTGGTTCCGGCCTGTCGTCCATGCGGTGTTGATCGGAAGCTACGCGCTTGCCTTGCTCAGCCTGATGCTGCGGACCAAGAAGGCGATCGGCTTCACCGCGCTGGCGATCGGGATCGCCGCGGCATTGCTCGGCGGCGCCAATGTCTCACCGCGCGAGACGCATGATTGGGGCATATTCTTCGGGGTCGACTTCTTCATCGTCAACCTGATCGCGGCGGGGCTGATGTTCGCGCCGATCGAGCGGTTCTGGCCGCACAATCGCGACCAGCGCCTGTTCCGCACCGAATGGCGCGAGGATCTGTTCTATTATCTGATCAGCTCGATGCTCGTGCAGATCTTCACCTATCTCGCGCTGGCCCCGTCGAGCATCATCAATGCCAATACCGTGTCGCTCTCGGGCGTCCGCGCGATCATCGGCGGGCAGCCCTGGGTCGTCCAGTTCATCGAGGCGATGCTGCTGACCGACCTGGTGCAATATTGGTTCCACCGCGCCTTTCATCGCTGGTCGTTCCTGTGGGGATTCCATGCGGTCCACCATTCGGCCAAATCAATGGATTGGCTGGCCGGCGCGCGGATGCATTTCGTCGAGATCATCCTGCTGCGCAGCGTAACCTCGCTGCCGCTGCTGACCTTCGGCTTCCTGCCCTCGGTGATGCAGGCCTATGTCGCGTTGGTGTATATCTATTCGGGACTGGTCCACGCGAACCTGAAGGGCGATTTCGATCGCTTCGGGCATCTGATGGTGACGCCGCGGTTTCACCATTGGCACCACGGGCTCGAGGCCGAGGCGGTCGACGTCAATTTCGCGATCCACTTTCCCTTGTGGGACAAATTGTTCGGCACCTTTCACTTGCCGCCCGGCCGATGGCCGCAAGGCTATGGCATCCCGGAGAAGATGCCGCACGGCTATCTCAGGCAGCTCGCTTACCCGTTTGTCCGCAGCCAGAAAGCGATCGACGCGGCGAAGGCCGAGTAAGCGCCTCAGCCCTTCTCCAGTCGCTGCAGGGCGGCGATGATCGAGCGGCGCATCGTCGCCAGATCGGCGGGCGAGTCGGCGCCCAGGATACCGCGTACCGCCTCGGGCAGATGCGCGGCAGGATCGGTTTCGGTGGCGAAGACGTAATGATCGAACATCGCACGCCATGCCCGGCGCTGGTCCGGCGGCAATCGGCGTAACGCGACAAGGCCGTGCATCATCGCGTCCCAGGGCGAGCCGACGTCGCGCCGTGCCGGGTTCCACCAATAATTGACCAGCAGGTTGAGCGGCGAGAGCGCCTCGACATGATGGTACCAGCCATAGGGAATGTAGATCGCGTCGCCCGGCTCGAGTTCGGCGGTGCGGGCGTCGGCGAGCGCGTCGGCGAAGCGCGGGAAGCGGTTGAGATCGGGCTCGGTGACATGCACCATGCTGACCGCGGTGCCCGCCGGCGTGACGTGGAACGGTCCCATGTAGAGATTGGCGACCTGTTCGGGCGCGAACAAGGTGAAGCGGCGGCGGCCGGCGGCGACGCAGGCCAGATTCTCGACCTGATCGTTGTGCGTGGCGACCTTCGCGGAGGTGCCGAGCCA
>DASVNU010000085.1:0-1914 GCA_036383655.1 Sphingomonas sp.
ATCGAGGCGTGGCGGACGGACTTCAACGAGAGCCGACCTCACACATCCCTGGGGTTCATGACACCGGCCGAATTTGCTTCATCGGCCGGGGTTAACCCCGGCCGATGAAGCGCCAGATCTCTCCTTCTGGCCGGATACAAATCGGGACCAGGCTCACGGGCACCCGGGCTGGCAGGACCCCGCACCCTGCGAGGAGCAACGCCATAGGCACGATTATCGCCGAATTCGCCGCGCTCATCGCTTGCCCCCGTCTGCTTATCGAGATTGGCATCGCGATATGGCATTCGCAACAAGGGTTGGCGATGCGCCCGCCTGAAACAGCGCTCACCGGGAGCCGGTTACGCTTGCGTCCTGCGATGTTGCGGCGTTAACGTTCACACTCGGGCAGCATGGAGACGCCGATATGGCAGTCGAATTCCTCCTCAACGGCAAGCATATGTCGTTCGACGGCGATCCCGATACACCCCTGCTCTGGGTAATCCGCGACCATGCCGGGCTGACCGGCACCAAATATGGCTGCGGCATCGCGCAATGCGGCGCGTGCACCGTTCATCTCGACGGCAAGAACCGGCGGTCGTGCGTCACGCCGATCGATACGATCGCGGGCAAGTCAGTGACGACCATTGAGGGTGTTTCCGGGCCTGTAGCGGAGGCGGTGCAAAAGGCCTGGGTCGCGATCGACGTGCCGCAATGCGGATTCTGCCAGTCGGGCCAGGTGATGAGCGCGATCGGCCTGCTCGAGCAAAAGCCCAAACCGACCGATGCCGACATCGATGCGGGCATGGCCGGCAATATCTGCCGCTGCGCGACCTATGTCCGGATACGTCAGGCGATCAAGGACGCCGCCGGCATGAAGGTGTCGGCATGACCGCGATCGCGACCGACCGCCGCCAATTCCTCGCCGGCTCGGGGCTCGCGATCGGGCTGGTGCTGCCGATGCGCGGCGCCAGGGCGATGGCGCCCGCCGGGCCGACCTTCGCTCCCAACGCCTTCGTGCGGGTGCTGCCCGACAATAGCGTCAGCGTGGTCATCAAGCATGTCGAGTTCGGCCAGGGGCCCGCGACCGGCCTGACCACCATCGTCGCCGACGAGATGGACGCCGATTGGGCGCAGATGCGCGTCGAGTTCGCGCCGGCCAACGATCCGCTCTACAAGAACCTCGCCTTTGGCACGATGGGCACCGGCGGCTCGACCGCGATGGCCAATAGCTGGATGCAGATGCGCAATGCCGGCGCCGCGGCACGCGCGATGCTGGTCGCGGCGGCGGCCAAGACCTGGAATGTGCCCGCCGCCGAGATCAAGGTGGCGAAGGGCGTGCTCAGCCATGGCGCGAAGAAAGCGAGCTTCGGCGATCTCGCGGCGACCGCCGCGACGATGCCGGTGCCTGACAAGCCCGTGCTCAAGACACCCGAGCAATGGACCTTGATCGGCACCGACGTTCCCAAGATCGACAGCCTGATCAAATCGACCGGTGCGGCGCAGTTCACGATGGATATCAGTCGCCCGAACATGGTGGTCTCGGTGATCCAGCACTCGCCCGCGTTCGGCGGCAAGGTGAAGGCGGTCGACGACAAGGCGGCGCTGGCGGTTCCCGGCGTGGTCGCGGTCAAGGCGATCCCGCAAGGCGTGGTGGTCTATGCCAAGGACACTTATGCGGCGATGAAGGGCCGCAACGCGCTCAACGTCGACTGGGACCTGAGCCAGGCGGAGACGCGCTCGAGCGAGGCGATGCTGCGCGACTATCTGGCGCAGGCGACCAACCCCGGCACGCAGTGCGAAGCGAATGGCGACACCGCCAAGGCGCTCGCGGGCGCCGCGAAGACGATCGAGGCGACCTATATCTTCCCGTTCCTGGCGCACGCGCCGATGGAGCCGATGGACGCGGTGATCGAGCCCAAGGCGGGCGGCGCCGAT
>DASVNU010000086.1:0-4098 GCA_036383655.1 Sphingomonas sp.
TCGAATTATGCTATTACCAGGCGATCGATGCCGCGATCGCGCTGGGGCTCAAGACCGTCGAAGCGGGCGCGCAAGGCGAGCACAAATTGGCGCGCGGCTATGTCCCCGTCCCGACCTGGTCGGCGCATTACATCCCCGACCGCAATTTCCGCCGCGCGATCGCCGATTTCCTCGCGCGCGAGCGCGCCGGCGTCGAAAGCGACCAGCAATATCTGGCGCAAATGACCCCGTTCAGAAGAGGGGAACCTTGCTCTTAGGCGGGAGCGGGAATTCGCCCTTCTTGGTCTGGGGCGCGACCTCGACATGGTTGACCTTGAACACCACGCTGTCGCCGCTGCGCCAGATCGGGGTGAGGTCCTGGACGTATTTGGCGTGGTACGGCGGCGGGCTGATCAGCCAGACGTAATCGAACGCCGGGCGCGGGAACAGCGCCAGGCTGCGGTCGATCGGCCGCCACCATTCGCGCGGGCATTGGCGTTCGGTAACGATTTCCGACGGGTCGTGCGAGAAGCGGCCGGCGGCGACATATTTGGTGGTCAGCAATTGCGCGCCAGGCATCGACCATTGGTCGTTGGTGTAGGCGGCGTTGCGTTCGAGCGCGAGCGCGGGCAAATGCTCGAGCCGGCTCATCAGCCATTCGTTGTTGCACGTCTTGCCGACGAAACTGACCAGCCGCGCGCCGACCGGGATGTGGTCGAGCGCCTTGAGCTCGCGGTCGTAATTCTGGTCGAAAATGTAGAAGCTGACCGTCGTCGCGGTGGTCCGGACCAGGACGAACGCCAAGCCGAGACACGCCACCACGGTCATCATGCGCTGCGAGACGAGTGGCTTGGGACGGATCGCCAGCAGACCGATCGCGACCATGAACGGGGCGAGCCGCATATCGGCATAAGCCGAGCCGAACACGATGCGCGGCAACAATACGAACACCGCGACCAGGAACAAGGTCGACAGCCCGACGGCGCGCGAATATTCGAAATTGGGGTCGCGCACCGCCTTGAAGATGACCAGGCCGATCACCGCGACCGACGAAATGTCGAACGCCATCCAGCGGTCGCGCAGCATCATCGTCAGCCAGCTGATCTTGGCCTGCCAGTTGAACCAGTCGCCGGTCTGTCCCGACACATGCTGGCCGTTGCGCCAGGCGATCATCAACAGCATCGGCAAGCAGAGCGGCAGGCAGTGCAGCCCGGCGCGGATCCACGCCATCGACCAGCGCTTGGCGCCTTCCCAGCTGATCGGACCGATTCTGGGCTCGATCTCGTTCTTCACGCGATCGTGCTCGCGGACCATCTCCGCCGAGAAAGCCAGCACGCCGAGCACGCCCCAGCCGAACGTGTGGCAGACCCACAACAGGCACGACAGCGGCACGAAGATGATCGCGCGCAGGCGAAACTTCTTCAGCCGCGCCAGCCGCAGCCACAAAGCGAACATCGGCAGCGCCCAGGCCATCGACAGCATGAAATTCACGAAGCCGAACTGCAGCGGGTAACAATAAGCGATCGGCAGCGCGAACAGCGCGGTCGGCGGGATGCGCCCGTGCACTTCGCGCGCGATCCACAACAGACCGATCACGATCAGCGGCGGGATCGACAGTACGATCAGCTTGACCGACAATTCGAGCCCGAAGATCGGCTGCATGATCTGGACCAGCAGATCGACGCCGAGATTGCCGATCAGCGACCATTGGAAATTATACCAGTCGAGCAGCCAGGGATAATTGAGCAGATCGACCTGGACGCGATACCGCCCCATATGGCCGGGCAGATCGACCAGCGGCGGGATGTCGGGCCATAGCAGCGGCACCATCGACAACAGCGCCATCATCACCACGAAGGTGCGCGTCTGCCACCAATTGAGCTTGCCGTCCGCTGACCCCTGCATCGCGCCGCTTTAGGGCCGTGTGCGCCCCGGCGACAAGCCGATCACCGCGAAAATACGCCCGCCCGAGGAAACATGCCCAACTTCGCGCAGCCAGACAGGCGCGGCGCCGCGATTGAGATCGGCCGAAAACGGCGCGGCGATGCCGGGGAATCCGTCGCAGGCGACGACCCAGTCGGGATGCCACTCCTCTGCAATGTCTCGCGCGCGCTGGGGCGTGGCGCGATAGAAAGCATACATCGCCAGGTCGCCGGCACCGTCGCGGTGATAGGCGCCGGCGATCAACCGCTGGCGAGTCATCGCGATCGCCGGGCCGCCGGTGTCGATCGGCGCCATCACGCGACCCGCCGGCAAGCGGCCGAGCGCGGCGATGAGATCGGGCGCGCTGCAACTCGCGCCCGCACTCGGCGCCACGATGGGCACCATCGCCTGCGCTGCGATCGGATAGAGCATCCCCGCCGAGCCGATCCAGGCGCCGGCGAGCGGCACCGCCCCCGCACGGCGCGCGGCGACGATCAAGGCGCCGAGCGCGGGCGCCGCCAGGATCGCCCCGGGATAAGCACCGCGCAATTGCATCATGGTGACCGCGAGCGCGCCCAATTGCAGCGCGAACACTACCCTCCAGCCGCGCGAACGATCGACCCAGATCTGGCGCAGGCCGGCGGCGAGACCGGCAATCGCGAGCCCGGCATAGCCGATCGCCACCGCGGGCGGCGCGGCGAACAGCGCCTGCGCTTCACCCACACGAGTCAGCCAGACCTTCTGCAGCAGCGGATCGACCCCGCCATAAGGCGACAGGCATTGCGGCGCACTGACCGCCAGCGTCGCGGCCAGCGTGAGCCCGCTTGCCAGCGCGAGCGCCAGCCGCGTGCGCGCGCTGCTGTCCCAGCCGATCAGCGCGAGCCCGATCGGCACGAACGAGCCGATCATCAGCGCGCGCGCCGAAATCGCGGTGAAACCGTCGCACGCCGGATAGTCCCAGGCCAGCGGGCGGAAGATGATGCTGCACGCCACGGTCGCGGCGCACAAAGCGATGCCGAACCCCATCAACCGGTCGCGCGCCTCGCGCCCGCCGATAATCCAGTCGATGACAGCGACCCCGCCCGCGATGGCAAGCAACGGCATCATCTCCATGCCGATCACCAGGCTGAGGCTGGTGGCGATGCCCGCGACGAGCCCCGCCATCATCGATCCGCGCCCGACCAGCATGAGGGTGGTCACCAGCAGCAAGACGATCTGAAGGTTGTGGTGGTCGATCCGGCCCGGCACGAACAAGGTGCTGGCGGGATAGGCGATCGCCGCGACGATCATCGCCGGACCCGCCGCCTCCACGCCGCCGACAACGCGCGCGATCCGCCCGGTCAAGGCGATCGCGATGGCGAGCAGCAGGCCCGGCCAGACGATCACCGCGGTGAGTTCGGCCGCATGGCGCCCGATCGCGCCCTGCAGCGCGACGACGATCGCGGCCGGGACGAGATCGGCCAGCCGCGACCAATGCATCGCGACGCCATGGTCGCCGAGACGATATTGGGTGAGATCGGCGAAGCTCTGCCCGCCGAGCCAGTCGCGGATCTGCTGCAGCCGCATCATGTCGTCGGCATCGGGCAGGCGCAGCGCCGACAGGTTAGCCCAGTCGCGCCACGCCCACGCGGTCGCCAGCGCGCAAGCGAGCGCGCAGGCCACCAGCGCGTCGATCCACGCCGAGCGGTCGGTCCGTTCCATGGGCCTGGTCTAGAGCGACACGGTTAAGGGCGGGTTAGGCCAGGAGCGAAAAGGGCCGTTCCCGACCCGTTTTGGCGAGTTTATCTTATCGCGATCAAACCCGCTCCAAAACCGTCACCCCAGCGCAAGCTGGGGTCTCAAGCGAAGGCGCGATACGGCTTGAGATCCCAGCTTTCGCTGGGATGACGGGTGTGGGTGGCCGCCTCAGCGGTCCCGCCGCCCAAGCAACCGCAACCGCAGCGCATTCAACTTGATGAACCCCGCCGCGTCGCGCTGGTCGTAGGCGCCCTGATCGTCCTCGAAGGTCACGACCTTCTCGCTGTACAGCGAATAAGGCGACTTACGGCCGATCACATAGACCCCGCCCTTGTAGAGCTTGAGCCGCACCGTGCCGGTGACCTTTTCCTGGCTGTGATCGATCGCCGCCTGGAGCATCTCGCGCTCGGGCGAGAACCAGAAGCCGTTATAGATCAGCTCGGCATAACGCGGCGCGAG
>DASVNU010000087.1:0-2155 GCA_036383655.1 Sphingomonas sp.
GCTGCCCATCTCGATCCCGGCCAGCGCCGCGATCGCGCGAATCTTGGGCGCGCCGGTGATCGATCCGCACGGGAACAATGCCGCCAGCACGTCGATCGCGTCCTGATCGGGCGCCAGAGTCGCGGTGACGGTCGACGTCATGGTGTGGATGGTCGGATAGGTCTCGACCGCGAATAATTCGGGCACCGCGACGCTCGCCGGTTCGGCGACGCGCGACAGATCGTTCCTGAGCAGATCGACGATCATCAGATTCTCGGCGCGTTGCTTGGCGTCGCCCTGCAATTCCGCCGCCAGCGCGCGGTCCTCTTCCGGCGTCGCGCCGCGCCGCGCAGTGCCCTTCATCGGTCGCGTGGTCAGCCGGCTGCCGTCGAGCGCGAAGAACAATTCGGGCGACAGCGACAACAGCCAGTCGCGCCCGGTCCACACCACCGCGCCATAACCGGCACGGGCGCTGACCCTTAGCCGCGCATAGGCCGCCAGCGGATCGCCGAGCATCGGCACCCGCACGCGAAAGCTCAGATTGGCCTGATAGAGATCGCCCGCCTCGATCAACGCATGGACCTGGTCGAACCGCGCCGCATAGCTGTCGCGGTCGATATCGGGCGCGGGCGTGCCGAGCCAGGCAGCGGCCGGGTCGGGCAGCCAGGCCGCGACGTCACCGGGGGCGATTTCGTCGAACCGCTCGAACAGGCCGAACCACAATAGCGGCGTCCGCGCCTGGGGCAGCTCGCCCAACACCGGCTCGAACGCGCTCGCCGCTTCGTACGCCAGGAACCCCGCGGCATGGAGCCCGCGATGCCGCGCAGCGCGCAGCCGTTCGAGCGCGGGCTTGACCGCAGCGACGTCGCGCGCCTCGACGATCTCGACCGGCGCTCGATAGAGCCGCGCGGGGACGGCGCCGGTCGTGCGGGCGTCGTCGAGCAGAACGAAAGGGCGGTCGCGGCGGATCACTGTCCCGCTCATGCAACCGCGCCGGACGCTTCGGCAACCCCAAGTATTGCCGTCATGGCGTCGCGGTACCCGCAACCTGCCTCGCCCGGGGGCATTGCTCGTTGCGAACACAGACCTTAGGTCACCGCCATGGCCAGCCCCGCGCAGCCGCTTCGCGCGGCGATCATCCCCGTCACCCCGCTCCAGCAGAATTGCACCTTATTGTGGTGCACCAAGACGATGCGCGGCGCGTTCGTCGATCCCGGCGGCGACTTGCCCCTGCTCAAGTCGCAGATGGAAAAGCATGACGTCACGGTCGAGAAGATCCTGGTGACACATGGCCATTTCGATCATTGCGGCGGTGCGGCGCAGCTCGCCGAGGATCTCGGTGTCCAGATCGAGGGCCCGCATCCCGAGGATTTGTTCCTGCTCGAAAAGCTCGACCAGGACGGGTTGCGCTACGACGTGCCGGGCCGCTCGTTCGTGCCGTCGCGCTGGCTCGATCAGGGCGATATCGTCACCGTCGGGGAGGTCGAGTTCGCCGTCCACCACACGCCGGGGCACACGCCGGGCCATGTCGTGTTCCACAATGTCGACTCGAAATTGGCGATCGTCGGCGATGTGCTGTTCCGCGGCTCGATCGGTCGCACCGACTTCCCGCGCGGCAACCATCAGCAATTGCTCGATTCGATCGTCACCCGGCTGTGGCCGATGGGCGACGACACTTTCTTCCTGCCCGGCCATGGCGACCCCAGCACCTTCGGCCAGGAACGCAAGTCCAACCCGTTCGTCGCCGATTCGGTGCTGGCCTGATTCGAGCCAGCAAAAAATAACGCCACCCCGGCGAAGGCCGGGGCCCAGTCGCGATGAAGTCTCGACGGCAGGATGCCAGCTCGACGTGCGCGAAACGGGGCCCCGGCCTTCGCCGGGGTGGCGTCCATATCCGCGGTGGTCCGCTCTCCCGTCGATGAGGTCGCTACATTGCTATCGCGATCACGCCCCCGGCGGCGCGATCTGCATCGTCTTCACCGGCGGCGTCCATTCGGCCTGATAGCTGATCACCAGCGCCCACCCCGCCAGCACTAGTATCACCAGCCAGGTGCCGAGCGCGCCGATCATCCGCAGCACGCTGGGCGCCGGCCGGACGATGCCGAACGCATGCGCCAGCCGCACCACGATGAACACCACGCCGACGATCCACAGCCACAGGCTCGGACCGCGCGCC
>DASVNU010000088.1:0-4106 GCA_036383655.1 Sphingomonas sp.
CGGCTATTTCTGGGACGGCCGCCGCGAAGCCGCCGTCGCGCCGCGCCCGCCCCTATTCTTCGCGCATTCCGACCTGAGCGGCCTGTCGCTGTTCGAGGAAGCGCAATATCGCGGCATTCGTGCGGCCGAGGATGCGATGACGCATCTCTCCATTCCCTATCACTCGGTGCTGGCGTAGGACGGCGGCGTGGACTTCAGTGGGACCCACCTTCTTGCCGACCTGTTCGACTGCGATCATCTCGACGATGAAGCGCGGATCGAGGCGGCGTTGCGCGCGGCGGTGGCCGCGGCCAACGCGACGTTGCTCGATCTCAAGGTCCATGGTTTCGGCACCGGCCAGGGCGTGACCGGCATGGCATTGCTCGCCGAATCGCATATCTCGATCCATTCCTGGCCCGAGCGCGGCTATGCGGCGGTCGACATGTTCCTGTGCGGCCGCCGCCACGATCTCGACGCCGCGCTGGCGGCGCTCGCCGAGCTGCTCGACGCCGGGAGGATCGAGCAACGCCGCTTCGCGCGCGGCTTCAGCCTGGAGGCCATTGCCGAATGACCGACACGCCGTCGCAGACCAAACGCCAGTCGGCCGCGCGCCTGACGCTGATCGTCCTGCTCGGACTGCTCGGCCTGTGGGTGATCCACGCTTTCCTGCCCGTTCTGGTCTGGGCGGTGGTCATCGCGGTCGCGGTCGATCCGCTCGTCCAGCGTGCCGAGCGCCGTTTTCCGCGGCCCAATCTGGTCGCCGCGGCCTTCACGCTGGGCTTCGCGCTGATCGTGCTGGCGCCGATCGCGATCGGCATCGCGCAGGCCGCGCGCGAAGCGCACGATGTCGCGATCTGGGTGAAAGAAGCGCAGCAATATGGCGTGCCGCCTCCCGGCTGGCTCGCCAATCTGCCGTTCAGCGCCGAGGCGACCGATTGGTGGCGCACCAACCTGTCCGATCCGGCGGCGGCCCATCATCATTTCGAAAAGCTGAGCCACAGCCTGCTCGGCGCGCAAGCGCGGCTGCTCGGCTTCGGGCTGGTCCATCGCGCGGTGGTGTTCGGCTTCACGCTGATCGCCTTGTTCTTCCTGATCCGCGACCGCGATGCGCTGGGCGTGCAGTTCCGCACCGCCAGCGCGAAGCTGCTGGGCCCCCAAGGCGAACGGATCGGACAGCAGGCGCTCGCCTCGGTGCGCGGAACGATCGACGGGCTGGTACTGGTCGGGCTCGGCTTCGGCGCGATCATGACCATCGTCTATTTCTTCCTCGGCGTGCCGCATCCCATTCTGCTCGGCACCGTCACCGCGATCGCTGCGATGATCCCGTTCGGCGCGCCTGTCGCGTTCGGGCTCGCCGCCTTGCTGCTGCTCGGCCAGGGATCGCCCGGTGCGGCGATCGCCGTCGTCGTGATCGGCTTTGTCGCCGAGTTCGTCGCCGGCCATTTCGTCCGCCCCGTCTTGATCGGCAGCGCGACGAAGCTGCCGTTCTTCTGGGCATTGGTCGGCATCCTCGGCGGCGTCGAGACGCTGGGGCTGCTCGGTTTGTTCGTCGGCCCTGCGACCATGGCTGTGCTGGTGATGTTGTGGCGCGAACTCGTCGAGGGTGATCCGCGACCGGTTGCCTGAGGTCTATACCTGACCGCCAGCGTTACGATTGCCCCGAACGGATCGGGACCCTAGATGGGCGGCAAATCCCCCCGCCTCAGGAGTCCCGCATGACCTATTCCGCCAAGCTCGGCCTTTACATCGACGGCGAGTGGCTGACCGGGGACGGGCGCGACACGCATTCGGTGCTCAATCCGGCGACCGGCACTGGCCAGGCCGATTTGCCGCTGGCCACCGCCGCCGATCTCGATCGCGCGCTCGCCGCCGCGCAAAAGGGATTCGAGGCGTGGCGCGCGGTCGCGCCCGAGCAACGCGCCGCCGTGCTCAACAAGACCGCCGCCCTGGTCCGCGAGCGCGCCGACGCGATCGCCCGCATCGCGACGATGGAAGAAGGCAAGCCCGTCGCCGAGGCCAAGGGCGAAGTGATGGCCGCCGCCGCGATGCTCGAATTCCATGCCGGCGAATCAGTGCGCGTCTATGGCCGCGTGCTGATGCGCGCGCCGGGCATGCGCTCGATGGTGTTGCACCACCCGGTCGGTCCGGTCGCCGCCTTCTGCGCGTGGAACTTCCCGGCCCTGAACGTCGTCCGCAAGATCGCGCCCGCGATTGCCGCTGGCTGTTCGATCATCCTCAAGCCGAGCGAGGAAACCCCCGGCTCTGCGGTCGAGATCATGCGCTGTTTCCAGGATGCCGGGCTGCCCGGCAATGTCGCCCAGATCGTGTTCGGCGTGCCCGACACGATCTCGCGCCACCTGCTTGCCTCGCCGGTCACGCGCAAGCTCAGCTTCACCGGCTCGGTGCCGGTCGGCAAGCATCTGATGAAGCTCGCCTCGGACAGCGTGATGCGGATGACGATGGAGCTGGGCGGCCATTCGCCGGTTTTGGTGTTCGACGATTGCGACCTCGAAAAGACGCTCGATATCCTGGTCGCGCACAAGTTCAGGAACGCCGGCCAGGTCTGCGTCGCGCCGACCCGCTTCCACGTCCAGGAAAGCATCTACGAGAAGTTCGTTCAGGGCTTCGCCGAGCGGACCAGGAAGATGCAGATCGGTGATGGTCTCGACGCCGCGAACCAGATGGGCCCGCTCGCCAATCCACGCCGCCCCGACACGATCGCCGCGCTGGTCGAGGATGCTCGTGCAAGCGGCGCTCGCGTGCTGGCGGGCGGCGAGCGCGAGGACAAGGGCGGCGGATTCTTCTTCCAGCCGACGGTGATCGCCGACATCTCGCTCGACTCCAAGGCGATGAACGATGAGCCGTTCGGCCCGCTGGCCTTGATCCGCCCGTTCGGGACCGACCAGGATGCGATCGCCGAGGCCAACCGCCTGCCCTTCGGGCTCGCGGCCTATTGCTTCACCGAGAGCGGCCGCCGCCAGAACCTTCTCGCCGAGACGGTCGAGGCGGGGATGGTCGCGATCAATCAGGTCCGCATGACCTGGCCCGACGCGCCGTTCGGTGGAATGAAGGAATCGGGCTTCGGCTCGGAAGACGGACCGGAGGGGATCATGGCGCATCTGACGACCAAGTCGGTGCACATCGCATAGCGCTTCATCGACGTTTCCCACCCCGGCGACGGCCGGGGCCCAGTTTCGAGACGATGATTGGGAAGCTAATCGCGCCGCCGCCAACTTGGTCGCGGCTGGGCCCCGGCCTTCGCCGGGGTGGGATAAACTGCTAGGCGTGACCGTAAGAATGATGATCCGGGGAGTATGATGACTGCAATCAATCGGACCGGATCGCGCACCGCGGCCCGCATCCTCGTCGACCAATTGATCGCACAAGGCGTCGATCGCGCGACCTGCGTGCCCGGTGAAAGTTATCTGTCGGTACTCGATGCGCTGATCGGCAGCGGGATCGACTTGCTGACCTGTCGTGCCGAAGGCGGCGCGGCGATGATGGCCGAGGCTTATGGCAAGCTGACCGGGCGTCCCGGCATCTGCTTCGTGACGCGCGGGCCGGGCGCGACCAATGCCTCGCCGGGCCTGCATATCGCCATGCAGGATTCGACCCCGATGATCCTGTTCGTCGGTCAGATCGAGCGCGGCATGCGCGATCGCGAGGCGTTCCAGGAACTCGATTATCGCGCCACATTCGGCGCGCTGGCGAAGTGGGTAGTCGAGATCGACGATGCCAGGCGCATCCCGGAGATCATCGCGCGCGCTTTCCGCGTGGCGATGCAGGGACGGCCGGGCCCGGTGGTGATCGCCCTCCCCGAAGACATGCTCGACGACACTGCCGACGTCGCCGACGCACCGCGCGTCGATCCGGTCGAGACCGCGCCCGTTCCGGCCGATATCGATCGGCTTGGCGAGCTGCTCGCGGTCGCGAAAAACCCCATCGCCATCGTCGGCGGCTCGCGCTGGACGCCCGAAGCGCGCGACGCGATGGTAGCCTTCGCGCATCGCTTCGACCTGCCCGTCGCCGCGCAATTCCGCCGCGCGCCACTGTTCCCCGCGACCGACGATCATTTCATCGGCGACCTTGGTCTCGCGCCGAATCCCAAGCTGATCGAGCGTGTCAAA
>DASVNU010000089.1:0-15439 GCA_036383655.1 Sphingomonas sp.
CGCGGCAGCCGGCCGAAGATGCTCGCCGGGTCGCCATGACCCAGAGTCGACAGGATCGTCGACCGGTAATTGGGCTGGTCGGCGAAGAAAGCGGCGTCGACCGCGGCGTTGTCGAACCCGGTCATCGGGCCAGTGTCGAACCCGAGCGCGCGCGCGGCGATGATGAAATAGGCGGCCTGCAGCGTCGAGTTGAGGAAAGCGTGGCGCTCTCGCGACACGGGCTCGGCGAACCACGGTCGTGCGTCGACGTGCGGGAAGAATTCGGGAAGATGCTCGTGGAAATCCTTGTCGTACGCGATGATCACGCTGGCCGGCGCCTTGCGGATCTTGTCGGCATTGGTCGCGCTGGCGGCGGCGGCGAGCTTGTCCTTGGCTTCCTGGCTGAGCAGCCACACGAACCGCGCCGGCTGCTGATTGGCCGAGGTCGGTCCCATCTTCACCAGGTCGTAGATCGCCTCGATATCGTCCTGGGTGACGGGTGCGTCGGTATAGCCGTTATAGGTCCGCGCGGTGCGGAAGATCGTGTCGAGCGCGCTGTCCGTGAGCTTCTCGCCCATGGCCATTCTCCTGTATTGATGCGTGAAAGACGTCGACCGGCGCGGATCAGATCGCGCGAACCTCAGTAACTTCGGGAACGTAATATTTGAGCAGTTGTTCGATGCCGTTCTTGAGCGTCGCGGTCGAGGACGGACAGCCCGAACACGCGCCCTGCATGCGCAGGAACACCTTGCCCTTGTCGAAGCCGCGATAAATGATGTCGCCGCCGTCATTCGCCACCGCCGGGCGGACGCGCGTGTCGATCAATTCGCGGATCTGCGCGACGATCTCGGCATCGGCCGGATCGTCGGCCAGGCCGTCATCATCGCCGGGAACGCTGATGCCCGACGCCGACGCCGGCTTGAACAACGGCATGCCAGCGGAGAAATGGTCGAGCAAGATCGCCAGCACATCGGGCTTCAGCCCTGGCCAGTCGACTCCCGGCCCCGCGGTGACCGAAACGAAATCTCGGCCGAAGAACACGCCCGTCACGTCGCCCAGGTTGAACAATGCCTCGGCGAGCGGCGATGCGTCCGCCTCTTCCGGCGTGGCGAAATCGCGCGTGCCGGCGTCCATCACGGTACGCCCGGGCAGGAACTTCAGCGTCGCCGGATTGGGCGTGACTTCGGTTTCGATCAGCATCTAGCTTATGTGGGCCGGAAGGCGCCCCGGATCAAGCATTGAGGCGGAAACGGATAGTTGCCGCCGGCGAAGGCGCGATTGGCTGCCGGCGGTCAGGCGTGATCGGATTTGGGCAGGAATCCCGACGCGAGCCCGTGATACAGCCGCTCGCGGCAGACCAAAGAGGCGGCAGCCTCGGCGATAATCGCGGCGGCGAGCAACGGGAGCATCAGCCCGCGGCTGCCTGTCGTCTCCGACATGATGATCACTGCGGTCAGCGGCGCGCGGACGACACCCGTGAAATAGGCCGCCATGCCGAGCAGCACGACCGCGCCGGTTGGGGCGAGCGGAAACAGTGCGTGGACGATGTTGCCGATTCCTGCTCCGGTCGCCAGGCTGGGAGCGAAGATGCCGCCGGGCAGCCCCGCCGCCGCCGTTGCCAAGGTGGTGGTGAACTTGGCCGCACCGAACCATAACGGTGCGTCATGCCCCTCGATCATCGCGCGCGCGGCGCCATAGCCGGTTCCCCAGGTCATGCCGGTCGATACGCCGAGCGTGGCGACGACGAACCCGCAGGCGCCGGCGAGCAATAGCGGTCGTCCGCCCGATATTCGCCGCGCGCCTCCCCGCGACAGCCACAGTAACAAGCGCGAGAACAGCCCGCCGCTCGCGCCGCCGAGCACCCCAGCGACCGGCGCGACCATCAGCACGGTGCCGATCGGCAGTGTCTGCCCGACGATCCCGAAATAGACATAGTCGCCGGCGACGCCCTGCGCGATCATGCCGGCGATCAACACCGCGGTCATGACGAGCAGGGTCATGCGCTGTTCATAAGCGGCGGCGAGTTCCTCGATCGCGAAGGCGACGCCGGCGAGCGGCGTGTTGAATGCGGCCGCGACGCCCGCCGCGGCACCCGCAACCAGCACCGAGGCGGTGACCGGCACGCGCAGCAGCTTATGGGCATAGGCCATGATGGTCGCGCCGAGTTGTACCGTCGGGCCCTCGCGCCCGACCGACGCGCCGACGGTGAGCGCGCCGGCGGTCAACACGGCCTTGAGCGCCGCCGTCCGCGCCGAGGCAAGGTCGGAGGTCGCTGCCTGGGGATCGCGCTTGGCGGCGATGATCTGGGGAATCCCCGATCCGCGCGCGGCGGGGGCCAGCCAGTTGGTGATCCAGGTGATCAGGACATAGCCCGCCGGGGTCAGCAGCAGCGGCAACCACCAGCGGCCGGCGGTCATCAAGCTGAACAATGCGTTGGCTTGGTCGGCCGCCCAGGCGAAGGCGATCGCCACCAGCCCGACCAGCACCGCGCCGCCGATGATCGCGGTGCGCCGTCGCCAGACCGTGGCGGTCGGACCGTGGCGGCGCAGCAGGATCCGGGTTCGGCGAAGCGTGTCGTTACGTGGTGTCGAAGGCGGCGAGTCGGGCATCCGGCGCCCGCATAAGGCGACGGTGCCGGCTTTGCATCCCTGTTATCGCGTAGCTGCCTTGCGCAGGATCGCGTCGATCGACCAGGCGCCACCGCCGCGGAAGATCAGCGGCAGCTGGATCGCTGCCCAGCTCAGGTGCGTTGGCCAGGCGTCGGGATAGACGAAAATCTCGATCGTCGACGTCATCATGAACAAGGCGAACGCCGAAAAACGCGTGAACAGGCCGAGCACCAGCAGGATCGAAAAGGCATGTTCGGACCAGGTTGCGGCGACCGCGGCAATGTCGGGCGGGATCAGCGGCAAGGCATAGTCGGTGCGGAACAACTCATAGGTGCCGTCGGTGATGTGGATGATGCCATCGACCTTGGTGCGGCCGGACATGAAGAACACCGCGGCGATACCCAGGCGCGCGACGAGCGACAGCATGGCATCGGGCATCAGCGCCGGCGCGCGGCCGACGAAACGCTCGTAGAGCGCGATCAACTTGGTCATGGGATTCCTCCAGACGTCGACGGCCGGGGCGCGGGCCGCGCACCCGGCCATTCGCGGTCAGGCCTTGGGCGTCAGCGACCCGTTGCCCTTGGGCGTCTTGATCGAGGTGCAGGTGCCCGCCTTGACCAGCTTCCAGGCATCGCCCTGGTAATTCGCCTTGGAGGTACCGGCGCAGCTGGTGCCGGCGCCCGCCTTGCAGTCGTTCTTGCCGGCGAGCGCAACGCCGAAGCATTTTTCCATCGCTGGCTTGGCCTGGGCCGAGGCGGACGGGGAAGTGACGAGCGCGGCGCCGGCAGCGGCGATCGCGAGGGTGGCAGCCAGTGTGGCGTGGGTCGAGCGCATGGTAGTTCCTTCGATAGGGGGTGCCCGTGGCGCGCGGCCCGGACAGGGAAGGCCAGGCCGCGCGGTGACCGGGAAGGAGGCAGGTGAAACCCGGGTCACATCGGACAATTCGGCGGCGGCATGGCGGCGGTTACAGAAATACCGGAGAAAAATTTCGCTTCAGCGCGTAACCTTTGGCCCGGCTACGCCGTACCTCCCGTCGAGGAGCGCAGATGCGGGCAGACGAGGACGAGTTGCGCGGATTGATGATCAGTGGGCTCGACGGCAATGCCGGCGACCACGCGGCCTTGCTGCGCCTGCTCGTGCCCTTGCTGCGCGGCTATTACCGGCGGCGCGCCAGCGGAGGCGATGACGATATCGAAGACCTGGTGCAGGAAACGCTGATCGCGGTGCACACGCGCCGCGTCACTTATGACCGCAACCGCGCCTTTACCGGCTGGTTGTTCGCGATCGCGCGGTACAAGATGATCGATAATTTCCGCCGCGGACGGCGGCTCCAGCCGATCGACGGGCTGGAAGACCAACTGGTCGCCGATGGATTCGAGGACGCATCGAGTGCGCGGATCGACGTCGACGACCTGCTCGGCACATTGCCCGACAAACAGGCGCGGATGATCCGCGCGACGCGGATCGAGGGGCTGAGCGTCGCTGAGGCAGCGGCCGCCGACGGGCTCGGCGAGTCCGACGTCAAGGTATCGGTGCATCGCGGGCTCAAGGCGTTGATGACGCGCATCCAGGGAAGCGGCCGATGAACACCGACGACCTGATCGCGCAATTGTCGAGCGACGTGCCGCCGGTGCGCCGCCACATGCTGGGCTGGCGGATCGCCACCGGCATCATGGTCGGCGTGCTGGTATCCGGCGCCTATGTCGTGCTGGCGATGGGCGTGCGTCCCGATATCGGCAAGGCGATGCACGGCTTTTCGTTCTGGATGAAGTGGGGCTACACGATCTCGCTCGCGATCGCCGCGTTGATCATGACGGCACAACTCGCGCGCCCTGACAGCAGCCGGCTGCGCTGGCTGTGGCTGATGGCGATACCCGTGTTGTTGCTGGCGGGGCTGGGCGTGTTGGAACTGGTGCGCACGCCGCCGGCGCAATGGCTGGCGATGTGGCTGGGGCAAAGCTGGATGACCTGCCCGTGGCGCGTGCTGGCGCTGGCGATGCCGATTTTCGTTGGGCTGCTCTGGTCGTTCCGGCGGCTGGCGCCGACACGGCTGCGCGCGGCGGGGGCGGCGGCGGGGCTGGCCGCGGGCGCGTTCGCGGCGACGGTCTATTGTATCCATTGCCCGGAAGTGTCGGCGATCTTCGTGCTGACCTGGTATTCGCTCGGCATCCTGCTGGCGGCGTCGCTCGGTGCGCTGGTCGGGCCGCGGCTGCTGCGCTGGTAATTTCGCGACGCCGTGTAACCCGCGCTGCCCGTTCGGCGAATTGGGGAAGCCAATCAGGCACAATCCTTTCGGGAGACCCCAATGACTATTCTTCGTACCGGCGTCAGCATCGCCGCCGCCGCGGCCGTTGTCGCGATCACCGCCGCTGCGCCGACCGTCGCGGCCGCCAAGGGCAGCGCCAAGGTCCATTGCTATGGCGTCAACACCTGCAAGGGCACGTCGGATTGCAAGACCGCCAAGAACGACTGCAAGGGGCAGAACGACTGTAAGGGCCAGGGCTTCCAGGCACTGAGCGCCAAGGCCTGCAAGACGGCGGGCGGCAGCCTGACCGCGCCGAACTGACGGCGTCGCGGCCCGGCCGTCGCGTTGCGGCCGGGCTGTTCCCCTTGCCTGGAGTAACGACAATGATCGCTCCGTTCGCCGGTTATGGTCTGGGGCTGCGCAAGCCGCATTATGCCGAGTTCCTCGACCACCGTATCGCGGTCGATTTCGTCGAAGTGATTTCGGAAAATTTCATGGTCGATGGTGGCCGTCCGCGTGCGCTCTTGCGTGAAATGCGGTCGCGTTATCCGGTCGCGCTCCACGGCGTGTCGATGTCGATCGGGTCGGCCGACGGGCTCGACGGCGCCTATCTCGCGCGACTGCGCGCTTTGGTCGACGAGATCGAGCCCTTGTTCGTCTCGGACCATCTGAGCTGGACGCGGATCGAGGGGTTCAGTTCGCACGACCTGTTGCCGCTGCCCTACACCAGCGAGGCGCTCGACCTGGTTTGCGCCAATATCGATCGCGCGCAGGACGCGCTGGGTCGGGCGATGCTGATCGAGAATCCATCGACCTATATCGACTTTGCGCCCGCCGAAATGAGCGAATGGCATTTTCTCGACGCGATGTGTGCGCGGACCGGATGCGGCCTGCTGCTCGACGTCAACAACGTCTTCGTCAGCGCGACCAATCACGGGTTCGACCCGATCGCCTATCTCGACGGCGTGCCGCACGATCGCGTGCGACAGGTCCATCTTGCCGGGCATAGCCAGGGCAGGGACCTGCTGATCGACACGCATGACCAGCCGGTGCCGGCGTCGGTCTGGGACCTTTACGCGCATGTCATGCCGCTGCTGGGGCCGGTCGCTACGATGATCGAGCGCGACGATGACATCCCGCCTCTGGCTGAGTTGCTAGCCGAATTGTCGGTGGCGCGGCGGATCGGTGGCCGGGACATGCAGGAGGCGGCATGATGCTGATCGACCTGCAGCGCGACATGCGCGCCTGGCTGGTGCGCGACGATGCGGCCGCGGCCCGGCGGTTCGGCGCGAGTGCGGCGCCCGGCCTGCGCGTCTATCAGAACAATTATCGCGCCCAGCTTGCCGCCTGTCTGGAGGACAGTTTCGCGCGCACCCGCGACTGGATCGGGGAAGAGGCATTCCATCAGGCGATCGTCGCGCATGTCGAGCGCGTACCGCCGAACAGCTGGACGCTCGATGCCTATCCGCGCGATTTCCCCGCGACGCTGGCGCTGCACTATCCCGACGATCCCGACGTGGCCGAACTGGCCTGGATCGATTGCGCATTGGGCGAGGCTTTTGTCGGCCGCGACGCGTTAGCGGTGGACGCCGATGCGCTAGGCACGGTCGACTGGGACCGCGCCGTGCTGCACTTCACGCCGACGCTCGATCTCGGGCCGTTGTCGACCAACGCCACGGCGATCTGGATCGCGCTGGCGGCGGGCGAGATGCCGCCGGCGGTCGAGCAATTGCCCGAGTCCGGTGCGATCCTGGTCTGGCGGCAGGATCAGGTGTCGCGGTTCCGCGCGATCGACCAGATCGAGCAACAGGCGCTGCTGGCGGCGCGGAGTGGCCTGTCCTTCGCCGACCTGTGCGAGGTAATGGTCGCGGCGCACGGGCAGGAGGACGGCATCGCGCGTGCCGGTCGGTTGCTGGGACAGTGGCTGGCCGACGGATTGATCACGGATGTAGAAGAAAGGCCATTGTCGATATGAAAACGCCCTGGATCGCGCTCTTCGCTTTGGCAGGCGCTTGCACCGCACAACCGAGCGCGGCGGTCGATGCCGCCAACCCGACGGTGGTCGAGCTCTATCAGAGCCAGGGTTGTTCGTCCTGTCCGCCAGCCGACGCCGTGCTCAACGCGCTGGCCGACCGGCCCGATGTCCTCGCGCTCAGTTTCGCGGTGACCTATTGGGACCAGCTCGGCTGGAAGGACACGTTCGCCAGCCCCGCTTTCACGCAGCGCCAATGGGATTACGCCCATGCCGAAGGCAGGACCTATGTCGCCACCCCGCAGATGGTGGTCAACGGGCGCGGCGCCGTCACGGGCAACGACCGCGCGCAGGTCGACGAGGCGATCCGCCGCTTCGCTCGGCCGGCGTCCGGGCCAGCGATCACGCGCGACGGCGCCACGGTCGGGATCGCTGCGGGCAAGGGCAGCGCAACGGTCTGGCTGGTGCGGTATGACCCGCGCACGATCGCCGTGCCGATCCGCGCGGGCGAGAATGGCGGCCGCACGATCGCGCACCGCAACATCGTCCGCCAGTTGGTCCGGCTCGGCCAATGGACCGGCGCGGCGGCCCGGTTCGCCACCCCCGCGGCTCCAGCCGGTCTTTCGAGCGCGGTGTTGATCCAGCAAGGCGCCGGCGGCGCGATTATCGCGGCGCGGCGGATCTGAAAGTCAGACGTCGAGCTGCTTCACCGCATGGTTCCAGGCCATGACGTTATCGCGCGCTTCCTGGACGAACGCCGAACGGCGCACGACGTTGAGGAAGGTGTCGGCGATCCACTTGCCCGGATTGCGCAGCGGCCGCTTGATCTGGATGAGCAGCACGACGCGGATATTGTCGGTGTCGTTCCACACTTCGTGATCATAGGTATCGTCGAACACCAGGGTCTCACCCTCGGCCCAGCGGACGATACGGTCATCGACGCGCATCCGGACGTCGCCGTCCCTGGGAACGATCAGCCCGAGATGGCACGTGATCAGCCCCTTGGTCACGCCACGGTGCGCCGGTATGTGCGTGCCCGGCGCGAGGATCGAGAAGAAGGCGCTGTTGAGGTTGGGAATCTTCGCAACAGTCGCGGTGGTCACCGGGCAACGCTCGATATTCTCGTCGATACGATAGCCATAGCCCCACAGGAAGAAGCTGCGCCACTTGTTGACCGGCGCGATCGCGCGATGGTCGGGCGAGATGCTCGACAGCGAGGGCGAATTGTTGCCCATCGCGGTGTCGATCGCCTCGTCGCGAATTGCTCGCCAATTGTCGCGCAGATGCTGCGTCCAGGGAAAATCTCGAACGTCGAGTACCGGATCGTTGGGCACCAGCGACGACGAAGCGATCATCCTGTCGAAGAAGCCGCGCAAATGCTTCCCATAGCGGATGATGAACGGCCGCTTTTCGGGCTTGCCGCCGATCGGCAGGCTATCGGACTGTGGCGTGCCCGATATGACGGTCATGTTGGGCATGCTGCCTTCCGCAACGTTGCCTGATTTCTGCCGCAATATCGGCGGCTCCAGCTTCTGATCGACGCTCACAAAGCCTCTTCATTGTCCAACGGGATCGGGCACCAACGTCGAATGAGGGCCGATCGAGCCAAAAAATGTCGAATGCGCTCGCTGATGCGGCAGCGCACAATTGCCGCTAGCCCCGATCTGGGTCGAAATAATGGCGACGCAAGGGGGATGTTGTGACCTTTTGGGATTGGCCGCGACCCTCCCGCATTGGGCAGTACGAGCAGTTGCCGCTCGCGGGGGGAGGCCCTACACTGGAATTCATGCCGATCAGTTCTCGCGTTCCGCGTCTCGCAATTCTCGTCACCATTGCCCTTGGGATGTCGCTGCCGGCGATCGCCCAGCAGACGTCCGCGCAGTCCGCTCCGGCGGCCCCGCTCGCCGTCCGTCCCGAGGTCGATCGCTCGCCCTGGCTGTTCAAGGGCAGTGACATCACGCCCGATGCCGAATGGCATTTCGGCACCTTGCCCAACGGCCTGCGCTATGCGGTGCGCAAGAACGGGGTGCCGCCGGGGCAGGTGTCGATCCGCGTGCGCATCGACGCGGGCTCGCTGTACGAGGACGACAGCGAACAGGGCTATGCCCATTTCATGGAACACCTGGTGTTCCGTGGCAGCCAATATGTCGCCGACAATGAGGCGAAGCGCACGTGGCAGCGGCTCGGCGCCACCTTCGGCAGCGACACCAACGCGCAGACCAGTTTCACCCAGACGGTGTTCAAGCTCGACCTGCCGTCCGCCACGCCGGCATCGGTCGATGAAAGCCTGAAGATCCTGTCGGGGATGATGGAAGCGCCAAGCTTCGACGACAAGGTGGTCAATTCGGAGCGGCCGGTGGTGATGGCCGAACAGCGCGAGGCACCGGGTCCCCAGGTTCGCTTCGGCGATGCCCAGCGCGCGACGATCTTCGCGGGTCAGCCGTTCGCGACGCGCTCGCCGATCGGCACCACCAAGACGCTGGAGGCGGCCACTGCCGCCAGCCTGCGCGCGTTCCACGACAGATGGTATCGGCCCGAACGCGCGGTGGTGATCATCTCCGGCGACATCGATCCGCTGGTGTTCGAGACGTTGGTCGACAAGAATTTCTCGAGCTGGAAGGGCAAGGGGCCCAATCCGGCCGATCCCGATTTCGGCACGCCGGCGACCAAGCAGCCGACCACCGGGACGCTGGTCGAACCCGGCCTGCCGACTCTGGTGTCGATGGCGACGTTGCGCCCATGGCATTTCAACAACGACCTGATCCTGTTCAACCAGAAACGCCTGGTCGACCTGATCGCGGTGCAGATCATCAATCGCCGGCTGGAATCGCGCGCGCGCGCCGGGGGCAGTTTCCTCCAGGCGCAAGTCAGCCTCGACGACGTGTCGCGCTCGGTCAACGGCACCTTCGTCAACGTCGTGCCGGTCGGCAACAATTGGGAACAGGCGCTGAAGGACGTGCGCGCGGTGATCGCCGACGCCCAGGCCAACCCGCCGAGCCAGGCCGAACTCGACCGCGAACTCGCCGAATATGATGCCGCGATGAAGAACGGGGTCGACACGTCCCGGGTCGAGGCGGGGTCGGCGCAGGCCGACAACATGGTTCAGGCGCTCGACATCCGTGAGACGGTCGCGGCGCCCGACGTCTCGTACAAGATCCTGACCGATGCGCGTGCCAAGGGCATGTTCACCCCGGCATCGATCCTGGCATCGACCAAGCGCGTGTTCCAGGGCGACGCGACGCGCGCCTTCATCTCCACGCCGACCGCCGATCCCGCGGCGGGTACCAAGCTGGCCGCCGCGCTCGATGCCGACGTGTCGAAGCTGGCGCCCAAACGTACCGCGCTGGCGGCGATCGACTTTTCCAAGCTGCCCCCGCTCGGCACGCCCGGCAAGGTCGTCAGCACCGAGAGCATCCCCGATCTCGAGATGCAAAAGGTCGTGTTCGCCAACGGCGTGCGCCTGTTGCTGTTCGTCAATTCGAGCGAGACCAACCGCGTCTATGTCCGCGTGCGCTGGGGCGGGGGGTATAACGCCATTCCGTCCGACCGCCGTACGCCAGCCTGGGCCGGTGACATGGCGCTGGTGCCGAGCGGGATCGGAAAATTGGGTCAGGAACAGCTCGACCAGCTCGCGACCGGGCGGCGGCTGGGCTTCGACTTCGGGATCGACGATGATGCCTTCACGCTCGCCGGGGTCAGCTCGCCGCAGGATTACAAGGATCAGCTGCGGCTGTTCGCCGACAAATTGAGCACGCCGGGTTGGGATCCCGCGCCGCTGGCGCGTGCCAAGGCGGTGATGCTGGCGGGCTATCCGGGGCTCGATTCATCGCCCGATGGCGTGCTCAACCGTGACCTCGAATGGTTCCTGCACGACAAGGATCCGCGTTGGGGGATTCCGCCCGCGACCACCGTGTCGGCGCTGACCGCGGCGCAGTTCCGCACCTTCTGGCAGCCGATCCTGGCCTCGGGCCCGATCGAGGTCCAGGTGTTCGGCGACGTCAAGGGTGACGAGGCGATCGCTGCCGTCGCGGCGACCTTTGGCGCGTTGAAGCCACGTGCGGCGCCCGCCGCCGCCGCGCCGCCGATCAAATTCCCCGAACATAATATTACCCCGGTCGTGCGGACGCATTCGGGCCAGGAGAATCAGGCGGTCGCGCTGATCGCCTGGCCGACCGGCGGCGGGGTCGAGGGCATTCCCGAAGGGCGCAAGCTCGACGTGCTGGCGCAGGTGTTCAGCGATCGGCTGTACGACCGGCTGCGTACCGAAGCGGGCGCGAGCTATTCGCCCAGCGTCGGGTCGAGCTGGCCCGATGGCTCGGCGAGCGGCGGCCGGATCATGGCGGTCGGCCAGGTACCGCCCGACAAGACCGATTTGTTCTTCCGCTTGTCGCGGGAGATCGCGACCGACCTGGTCAAGAATCCGATCAGCGACGACGAACTGCAGCGGGCCAAGGCGCCGATGCAGCAATATGTCATGCGTGCGTCGACCGGGAACACCTTCTGGCTCAACCTGTTGTCGGGCGCATCCTATGATCCACGCAAGATCGCCTCGGCGCGCAGCATCCTGTTGGACTATCAGAACGTGACTGCCGCCGATTTGCAGGCGGTGGCGGCCAAGTATCTGCGCCCCGATCGCGACTGGACGATGGAAGTGGTGCCCAAGGCGGTGGCGGCCAAGGCAGGGTTGAGCGTCGCCGGCGGGGCGCAATAAGGGCTGCGCCGGTTCGACGGCGCTCGCCGCCATGACGACCAGAGTGGTGATTGGATCCCATTGGTTAATGCCCCCGCGTCCCTGTCATCGCTGCGCCGGGTTAAAGCGCGGCTATTAGGGGGTTATTGCACGTGTCACCGTAATTCCCGTAATTCCAACAACTTAACCAACAAAAGGGGGGTTATTCCTTCAATCTTGCTATTTGCCTAGCTTGGACTTGGCGGCCCTAGCGTCCAGCAAAACATGCGCTACGCACTGTTGCAACTGCTCTTCCCCGCAGCTCCCGCTGCTGCTTCCCAACGGCTCGGAAGCTGCTCCAGTAAATTGAACCAAGTAAGTGACTTGGTTTCGGCCAGCGACCCGCTTCCAAGTTAGGTTCGTTGGGATTGTCACAATGAGGGTGCCGGGAACCTTGCGGGTGCTCAGCGCAAACTCAGATGAGGCACGAAACGCCTCTTCAAGTGCATCGGCAAAGCGCGAAGTAAGGCCGTCATCGCCTCCACGCCAGACCTCAACCGGTGTCTTTCCTACTGGCGGAGAAGGGACCGTGGCAGCACAGGCTGTGATAGCCGCTGGCGCCAAAAGCAATGCAACGAATCCTCTAGAAATTAGTGACATACCGGTATCCTCGATCCCGTTTCCACGGTGCATTGCCTCGTCGTCGGATTGCTCTTCGCCTCTTGGAACTGACTCGGCGTAAGGTCAGTGCCACTACGCGAAGTCATAATATTGCTATTGTTATATCCTGGAGCAGGAAAACTAGTCCGACGTCCCGCAGCATCTCTCTGACCCTCAACATATCGGTCCTTTATACCAGCAAAATGAAGAATGTCATGGAAATTACGGTGGCACGTGCAATAACCCCTTTACTCCACAATCAATAAGGCTAGCCTAAGACGATGGCCCGTCTCCCCCGCATCGTCCTCCCTGGCATCCCGCACCACGTGACGCAGCGCGGCAATCGCCGCGAGCGGGTGTTCTTCGAGGACGGAGACTACGAGCTCTATCTCGACCTGCTGTCCGACGCGGCGGCGCGATCTGGTGTAGCGATCTGGTCCTATTGCCTGATGCCCAACCACGTGCACATCATCGCGGTGCCGAGCGACGAGGACGGGCTGCGGCGGACGTTCCGCTATGTCCATCGTCACTATACGGGATACATCAACGCTCGGCTCAGGGTGACCGGGCATTTGTGGCAAGGGCGGTTCAGCTCGGTCGCGATGGACGAGGCGCATCTGGTGAGCGCGCTGCGCTATGTCGCGCTCAATCCGGTGCGGGCGCGGCTGGTCGAGCGCGCGGAGGACTGGCGCTGGTCGAGCACGCGGGCGCATCTTGCCGGCGAGAGTGATGGTTATGTCGACATCGTGCCGGCGCTCGTGCGGGTGGGCAACTTCTCGGCATTCCTGGGCGAGGCATTCGACGAAGCGATGACTTACGCCGCACTGCGCAAGGCGGAAAGCGTCGGCCGTCCGATTGGATCGAAGGAGTGGCTCGAGGACATGGAGGCACGCACCGGCCTGACCCTGGCTCCCGCCAAGCGCGGGCCCAAGCCGAAAAGTGCTAATTAGCGGTTATTGCACGTGTCACCGAAATGGGTTCGGCGGAGCGTGCGTCGGGTGCGGTCAACCGCGCCCGCGTGATCGCCGAGCCGCGGCGATTTTAACCTTTTGTTAACTATCTCCGGTCACTTTTGGGCAACATTCTGAAAACACATTATTTAGCCGCAGAAAAGGGGCAGAAATGCGCTGGTTCTTGGTCGGCGTGGCGACGCTGGGCGTCGTCCTGACCGGATGCACAACGGGCCCGAAGGCGAGGGTGAGCGTTGCCGCCGGGGCGCCGGTCGAGCAGCCAACCGGCTGGCGCGCGACCGCGACCTCCGACGATCAGCAGCGGATCGACAGCCTCGCCGGCCGCATGCGGCGCATGCTCGCGGAGGTTCCAGCCGGCCTTCGCGCGCGGGTCGCCGCGGAAGGGCCGTTACTCAACCCGGCCGCCGGACTCGATGCGCCGGCGCTGTCACCGGGATCCTATCAATGCCGGCTTGTCCGGGTCGGCGGCCGGCGCGGCGTGACCAGCTACAAGTCCGACTTTTGCTATATCGCCGTCATCGACGGAAAGCAGAGTTTCACCAAGCAGACCGGCACGCAATTGCCCGGCGGCTGGCTGTTCGACGACGATAAAGGCAAGCGCCTGATCTTCCTGGGGACGATGCGTCCGCGCCAGGCCGGGTCAGCGCCGCCTTATGGGGAAGTGTCGCAACGCGACGTCGCCGCGGTGATCGAGCGCATCGCACCCTTCCGCTGGCGGATGGCGCTGGTCAAGAATGACGGGCAGGGCGACCAGATGCTCGATATCTACGAACTGATCCCCGTCGTGAACGGGTCGAGCTGAACGGCAGAGCCGGGTCTGACGTGACTACCCTTTGTAGAGCGCGTCGAAGCGCGGGCCGTAGACTTGCTTGAGCACGTGGCGCCGGATCTTGAGGCTCGGCGTCATCTGCTCGTTTTCGATCGTGAACGGCTCGTCGGCGAGGATGAAACGGCGGACGCGCTCGATCACCGACAAATCCTTGTTGACCCGCTCGACCGCGGCCATCAGCGCGGCGCGATAGTCCAGATCGTCGGCCAGCGCCTTCGCGTTACAGGCCGCACCGGTCCGGGCGCACCATTCCTGGGTCCATTCGGGATCGGGGACGAGCACCGCGACCATATAGGGCCGCCGGTCGCCGGCGATCATCGCCTGGCCGATCTCGGGTTGCAGGGTCAGCATGCCCTCGACCTTTTGCGGGCTGACGTTGTCGCCCTTGTCGTTGATGATCAAATCCTTCTTGCGGTCGGTGATCTTGATCCGACCCTTCTCATCGATCATCCCGATATCGCCGGTGTGCAACCAACCGTCCTTGAGCACGCGCGCGGTCTCTTCGGGGTTGCGCCAATAGCCGTGCATGACGAGTTCGCCGCGCACCAGGATCTCGCCATCCTCGGCGATCCTGACCTCGACGCCCTGAAGTGGCGGCCCGACCGTGTCCATCTTGAGCCCTGCGCGCGGGCGGTTGCAAGAGATCACCGGCGCCGCCTCGGTCTGGCCATACCCTTGCAGGAAGGTCAGGCCGAGCGACTGGAAGAAGATACCGATCTCGGGATTGAGCGGGGCGCCACCTGACACCATCGCCTTGATCCGCCCGCCGAAGCGCTTGGCGATCTTGGGCATCAACAGCGACTTCACCACCAGGTTCATCGGCTGGTCGTAAAAGGGGATGCCGCCCGCCGCTTTCTTGCCGCCGATCGCGACCGCGCGGCCGAGCAGATAGTTGGACACCGCACCCTGCTTTTCGACCGCCTTGGAGATCCGCGTGCGCAATACCTCGAACAGGCGCGGTACGACGACCATGATCGTCGGGCGGACCTCCTCGATATTGCTGGCGAGTTTGTCCAACCCTTCCGCATAGTAAATCTGCGCGCCGAGACCGATCGGGAAATGCTGCCCGCCGGTATGTTCATAAGCGTGGGAGAGGGGGAGGAAGGACAGGAATACCTCGTCCTCCCAGCCGAAATCCTCGGCGATCAGGGTGCAGCACGCCTCGACATTGTGCAGGATCGCGCCGTGATGCTGCCGCACGCCGCGTGGCGCGCCGCCGGTGCCCGAGGTATAGATGATGCAGGCCAGGTCATCGCGGCTCGCGGTGATAACCAGGTCGTCGGGCTGCGCCGGATGATCGGCGATCAGCTTCGACCAGTTATGATAGACGAGGTCGGTCTGGCCGACGCGCAGATCCTCCAGCCCGATCACGATCTTGGCCTCGCTGGCGCGGGCGGCGGCGGGGAGTAGCGGGCGCGCGAGCTTGGCGGTCGAGACGATGATCGCGCGAGCGCCCGAATTCTCGATGATGTGGCTGTGGTCGCGCTCGGTATTGGTGATGTAAG
>DASVNU010000090.1:0-1722 GCA_036383655.1 Sphingomonas sp.
GCGGCGGCACGTTTTCGGCGCGGCCGAAAGCAGGCGTACGATATGTGTGGCACACCCTTGCGCGGGTGGCGCGGCGGCAATAGCCTACACCATAATAATCCCCGGGGAGCATAATCGTCCATGCGCAAGATGATCGCCGCCTTTGCAGCGGCCGCCGCTGTCGCCATTCCCGCGTCGCTGCAGTCCGCCGATCTGTCGATGGTCAACCGGATCATGGACGAAGGCTTCAACCGGTCGCAGGTGATGACCACCGCCGAATATCTCGCCGACCAGATCGGCCCGCGGCTGACCAATTCGCCCAATATGCGCAAGGCCGAGGCGTGGACCTCGGGCAAGTTCAGCGAGTGGGGCCTGTCGAACGTCCATAAGGAAGGGTTCGAGTTCGGTCGCGGCTGGTGGATCGAAAGTTCGTCGGTGCGGATGACCAGTCCGCGTCCTATCCAGTTGACCGCGATCCCGATCGCCTGGACGCCGTCGACCAACGGTGTGGTGTCGGGCGAAGTGATCGTCGCGCCGATCACGACGGTCGCCGACTTCGCCAAGTGGAAAGGCAAGCTCAAGGGCAAGGTCGTCCTGGTGACCAAGCCCGATGACGGCTCGGAGCCGGGCGACGCCCCGTTCAAGCGCTACACCGTCGATGAGCTCGCCAAGCTCGATCAGTTCGTCCAGCCCAAATACGACCCCGCCGCCGCCGACCGCGGCATGAAGCGGCTCGACTTCGCCAAGAAGCTCGATGCCTTCCTGCAGGAGGAAGGCGCGGTCGCTTATGCCACCAAGTCGCGGCTCGACGGCAAACTCGTCCATGGCGAAGGCTATCTGTTCGGCGCCGGCGACACCGTGAAGACCCCCGGCGTCGAGATCGCGGCGGAGGATTATCGCCGCCTCGTCCGCCTGTCGCTGGTGGGGGCGGCGCCGACCGTGTCGATCAACAACGACGTCCGTTTCGACGACAGCGACGCCAATGCTTACGACATCATCGCCGACATCCCCGGCAGTGCCAAGGACGGCAGCTATGTGATGGCCGGCGCGCATCTCGATTCCTGGGTGGCGGGCGACGGCGCCGCCGATAACGGCGCGGGCAGCGCGATGATCATGGAAGCCGCGCGCATCCTGTCGACGCTCAAGGTCAAGCCCAAGCGGACGATCCGCTTCGCTTTGTGGGCGGGTGAGGAGCAAGGGCTGCTCGGCAGCCTTGCCTATGTCGAGAACCATTTCGCGACGCGCGGCAACCCGAGCGACCCCAAGCTGACCGGCTTGGCGCGCTATCAGGGCTGGGCCAATCGCTGGCCGATCACGACCAGGGCTGACTGGTCGAAAATGGCGGCCTATTTCAACATCGACAACGGCTCGGGAAAATTGCGCGGCATCTATGCCGAGAACAACCCTGCGGTGGTGCCGATCTTCCAGGAATGGCTGACCCCGTTCAATTCGATGGGCGCGTCGTCGGTGGTGATCCGCAAGACCGGCGGCACCGATCATGTGTTCATGCAGGCAGTCGGGCTGCCGGGCTTCCAGTTCATCCAGGATCCGCTCGATTATGGCAGCCGCATCCACCACACTTCGATCGACACTTACGACCACCTCAAGGCCGACGATATGCGTCAGGCGGCGGTTGTGCTGGCGGCGTTCCTGTGGAATGCCGCGAATGGCGACGCGCTGCCACGTCCGCCGCTGCCGACCCAGCCAACGAAAAGCGACCCTTTTGCTTATCCTGATGAATAA
>DASVNU010000091.1:0-25416 GCA_036383655.1 Sphingomonas sp.
CTGCCGCTCTATCTGGTCGGCGGATCGTGGCGCAGCCTGGCGCGGCTCGACATGAGCCTGCGGCGGTACCCACTGCCCGTGATCCAGCATTATGCGATGTCGCCCGCCACGATCGGCCGGCTGGTGCGCAGCGTCAGCCACAGCGGCAAGGGGACGCTGAAAGCCGTACCGGGCATCTCGTCGCAGCGCGCGCCGATGCTCAACGACGCTGCGGCCTTGCTCGCGGCGCTGCTTCGTCACCTCAAGAGCGAGCGCACGATCGTTTCCAGCTTCGGGCTGCGCGAAGGCTTGCTCTACGAAGCGCTCGACGCCGAAACGCGGTTGCAGGACCCGCTGATCGTCGCGACGCGTGAGGAGGGACGGCGGCTCGGCCGTTTTCCCGAACATGGCGATTTGCTCGATCGTTGGATCTCGCCGCTGTTCCAGGACACGCCGGCGATGGAGCGGTTGCGCCTCGCCGCCTGCCTGCTTGCCGATGTCGGCTGGCACGCCAACCCCGAATTCCGCGCCGAACGCGGAGTAGAGATCGCGCTCCATGGCAATTGGGTAGCGGTCGACGCGCGCGGCCGGGCGCTGATCGCCCAGGCATTGTGGACGTCTCTCGGCGGCGGTGCCGGCACCCCCCCGCCGCTGAACGCGCTGGCGCCGGCGGCGGATCTCAAGCGTGCGGTGCAATGGGGAATGGCGATGCGTCTGGGGCAACGCCTGTCGGGTGGGGTCGCCGGGCCGTTGGAGCGGTCGAAACTGGGCGAGGACGGTTCGGCGCTGACGCTGCATTTGGCGGGTGGCGATATCGCGCTGTACGGCGAGGCGGTGCAGAAGCGCCACGCCGCGCTTGCCGGCATGTGCGACCGGACTCCGCTGCTGACGAGCTAATCCTCTCTCCCGCTTGTGGGAGAGGGCTAAGCTAAGCTCAACCGCAGGTGAAGCTCTTCACCCGGTTCCGGTCATCGACATTCACGTTCAGTCGGCCATTGCGATAATCCATCGTCACGATCTGGCCGGGTTTGAGGACGCGCACGACCGAGGCGCCCGCACGGCGCTTGGCGTGGCTGACCAGGGAAGGCGTGGCGATCCGGCCGACCAGATTGCCCAGGCCGGTCGCCGAGCATTCGCCGGTCGGCACGCCCGGCAGCGGCGCGACCGGCGCGCAAGCGGCCACGGCGAATATGGTGAGGGTAAAAGCGACGATCAAAGCCTTCTTCATTGCGCATCCTCCGTCCGGGTCATGCGAAGCTTGCCGTTCTTGACCGCGAATGCCAATCGGCCTTCGACCAGATCGAGCGCGTCGCGGCCGAATTGATCGAAGCGCCAGCCGGTCAGGATCGACAGGCCGTCGCGCTGTCCCGCGGCCAGTGCTTCCAGTTCTTCTGACCGCGCGAGCAGCCGCGACGCCACGTCGATATCGCGCGAGCGAATCTTGAGCAGCAGTTTGAGCAGGTCGGCGACCAATGACCCTTCCTTACCGAGTCCCGGCTTACGGTCGTCGCGCGGCGGCATTTCGTCATTGCTCATCGGTTTGGCGTCATCGAGCGCCGCCATCAGTCGCGCCCCGATGTCATTGCCCGCCCAGGTCGCGGACAGGCCGCGCACGCGCGCCAGATCGGCCTGCTTGCGCGGCGGATGGCTGGCGAGGTCGGCGAGCGTCTCGTCCTTGACGATCCGACCGCGCGGTAGGTTCTTGCCCCGCGCCTCCATCTCACGCCAGCGTGCCAGCGCCTTGAGCCGGCCGAGCACGTCTGGCTTGCGGCCCGCGATGCGGACGCGCTTCCACGCGAGATCGGGGTCGTTGGCGTAATTGGCCGGATCGGCGAGCCGCTCCATTTCCTGATCGAGCCAGGCGCCGCGCCCGGTCTTGCGCAATTTGTCGAGCATCCGGGGGAATATTTCGGCGAGGTGCGTCACATCGGCGATCGCGTAGGTGATCTGGCGCTCCTCGAGCGGACGGCGTCCCCAGTCGGTGAACCGTGCTCCCTTGTCGACCTGAATCCCCAGCCAGCTATCGACCAGGTTCGAATAACCGATCTGCTCGCCTTGCCCGAGCGCCATCGCCGCGATCTGGGTGTCGAACAGCGGATGCGGCGTCTTCGCGGTCAGATTATAGATGATCTCGATGTCCTGGCCGCCGGCATGGAAGACCTTGAGCACATCCTCATTGTCGACCAACAGGTCGAGCAAGGGCTTCAGGTCGATGCCGGGAGTCATCGGGTCGATCGCCGCCGCTTCGTTCGCGTCGGCGATCTGGATCAGGCAGAGCTCGGGCCAAAAGGTGCTTTCGCGCATGAACTCGGTGTCGACGCAGACGAAGTTCGATTGAGAGATTCGCGCGCAAAGATTGGCGAGGGCGGCGTTATCCTCGATCAGGCCATGGATATGCATCTTGACCCCATAGCGAGGCGCGCGCGCTTGACAAAGGCCTGTGTGAAGGGAATGCGCGCGGCTTTCCATCAACCGTCATCCCAGCGAAAGCTGGGATCTCGTGCCACAACCGTTTCGCTCGTGGCCTGAGACCCCAGCTTTCGCTGGGGCGACGCAGTCAGAGATTAGACATGCACGCCTATCGTACGCACACCTGCGCCGAACTGACCGCCGCCAACGTCGGCCAGGACGTCCGCCTGTCGGGCTGGGTGCATCGCAAGCGCGACCATGGCGGCGTGCTGTTCGTCGACCTGCGCGACCATTACGGCATCACCCAGGTGGTCGCCGATAGCGATTCCCCGGCCTTGCCCATCCTGGAAGGTCTGCGCGCTGAATCGGTCGTGACGATCGACGGATTGGTCAAGGCGCGTGCCGACGGCACCGCTAATCCGAATCTCGCGACCGGCGAGATCGAGGTGTTCGCGCGCGCCGTGACGGTCCAGTCGGCCGCCGCCGAACTACCGATGCCGGTCGCCGGCGAGGCCGACTATCCCGAAGATATCCGCCTCCGCTACCGCTTCCTCGATCTGCGTCGCGAGCGGCTGCACAACAACATCGTGCTGCGCTCGAACGTGATTTCGAGCCTGCGCCAGCGGATGATCGGTCAGGGTTTCACCGAATTCCAGACCCCGATCCTGACCGCGTCGAGCCCCGAGGGCGCGCGCGACTATCTGGTCCCGAGCCGCGTCCATCCGGGCAAGTTCTACGCGCTGCCGCAGGCGCCGCAGATGTTCAAGCAGCTGCTGATGGTCGCGGGCTTCGACCGCTATTTCCAGATCGCGCCGTGCTTCCGCGACGAGGACGCGCGCGCCGATCGGTCGCCGGGCGAATTCTACCAGCTCGATTTCGAGATGAGCTACGTCACCCAGGACGATGTGTTCGCCGCGATCGAGCCGGTGCTGCACGGCGTGTTCGAGGAATTCGCCGACTGGCAGGGCAAGGGCCGCAGCGTCAGCCCGCTGCCGTTCCAACGCATCCCCTACAAGGAATCGATGCTGAAGTACGGCAATGACAAGCCCGATCTGCGCAACCCGATTCTGATCACCGACGTGTCCGAACTGTTCAAGGGATCGGGCTTCGGCCGCTTCGCCTCGATCGTCGAGGCCGGCGACGTCGTCCGCGCGATCCCGGCGCCGGGCACCGCGGAAAAGAGCCGCAAGTTCTTCGACGACATGAACAGCTGGGCGCAGTCGGAAGGCTTTGCCGGTCTGGGCTATGCGACGCGCAAGGCCGGCGTGTTCGGGGGGCCGATCGCGAACAACCATGGCGAAGAGGGCATGGCCAAGATCGCCGAGGCGCTCGGTCTCGGCCCGGATGATGGCGTGTTCTTCGCGGCTGGCAAGGAAGCGCAGGCGGCCAAGCTAGCCGGGCTGGCGCGCACTCGCGTCGCCGAGCAGCTCGAGCTGATCGACGACAAGCGCTTCGAATTCTGCTGGATCGTCGACTTCCCGATGTTCGAATATGACGAGGACGCCAAGAAGGTCGATTTCAGCCACAACCCCTTCTCGATGCCGCAGGGCGAGCTGGAGGCGCTGGAGACCAAGGACCCGCTCGATATCCTGGCGTTCCAGTACGACATCGTCTGCAACGGCGTGGAGCTGTCGTCGGGCGCGATCCGGAATCACCGGCCCGAGATCATGTACAAGGCGTTCGAGATCGCCGGCTACAGCCAGCAGGATGTCGACACCAATTTCGCCGGCATGATCAACGCGTTCAAGTTCGGCGCGCCGCCGCACGGCGGGTCGGCGCCGGGCGTCGACCGTATCGTCATGCTGCTGGCCGACGAGCCCAATATCCGCGAGGTCATCGTCTTCCCGATGACGCAGAAGGCCGAGGATCTGATGATGGGCGCGCCCAACTTCGCCACCGCGAAGCAATTGCGCGAGCTCAATATCCGTCTGGTCGATCAGCCCGCTGCTTCGAAAGCGGCGCCCGTCACCGCGGCGGTGGATCCGGCCGCGGGCTGAGGCGCGCGCAACCCAGCGTTTCCGACCCCCTCCTTTTCGTTCGGCCGGGCAATGCCTAGTTGTTCGGAGAGACGAGCGGAGATCGGACGATGAAGATTGCGGTATTAGGCGCGACGGGCCGGGCAGGGTCGGAGATCGTATCGGTGCTGGCGGGCCGGGGGCATGACGTCCTGGCGATTGCGCGCCACCCCGGCGACGCGAAGGATCATGTCACGCCGCTTGCGATCGACGCTGCCGATACGGCTGCCCTGACCGATGCCGTCCGTGGCCAGGATGCGGTGGTGAGCGCGATGCGCTTCGCCGATACCGATGCCGAAGCGTTGATCCAGGCGGTCAAGGCATCGGGGGTTGCCAGACTCCTCGTGGTCGGCGGTGCGGCGAGCCTGAAGACCGCCGACGGCAAGCGCTTGTTCGACTCGCCGCATTTCCCGGATGAATATCGTGCCGAAGCCGGCGCCGGCATCGCGTTTCTCGATGCATTGAAGGCGAGCGACGGACTCGACTGGGCCTTCCTGTCGCCGGCGATGGTGTTCGACACCGGCCCCCGAACCGGCGCCTATCGCACCGGCAAGGACGACCTGTTGATCGACGCCGAGGGCAAGAGCTTCATCAGTTTCGCCGATTATGCGATCGCCATGGCCGACGAGATCGAGGCGCCGGCCCATCATCGCGAACGCTTCACCGTCGCGTCCTGAGCGATCCGCTCGACGGATGGCGCGTACCGAGACTACAACGGCGCCATGACGATCGACCTCAAGGATTTCGAGAAGGGCGCGACATATGCCGGCGATTACGCCGCCGATCTCGCCAAGGTGCAGAAGCGGCTAGCGCACATCCAGGTCGCGCATATCCTGCACAAGCGGCGCGCGATCGTCCTGCTCGAGGGTTGGGACGCCGCCGGCAAGGGTGGGATCGTCCAACGCCTGACCGCCGAATGGGATCCGCGCAATTTCGAGGTCTGGCCGATCAAGGCGCCGACCGAGCTGGAACTCGCGCGTCATTTCCTGTGGCGTTTCTGGCGACGCCTGCCCGCAGATGGCAATATCGGCGTGTTCGACCGCTCCTGGTACGGTCGTGTGTTGGTTGAGCGAGTCGAGAATTTCGCGACCGAAGCGCAATGGCGGCGCGGTTACGACGAGATCAACGAATTCGAGGCGCAGCAGGCCGATTCGGGCACCACGATCGTCAAGCTGTTCATCCATGTTACGCAGAAGGAACAGGATGAGCGGCTCAAGGCGCGGCTGGAACATCCCTGGAAACGCTGGAAGACGGGAGCCGAGGACTACCGCAACCGCGACAAGCGCGGCGACTATCTCGACGCGATGGCCGAGATGTTCCGCCGTACCGACACGCGCTGGGCGCCCTGGGTCGCGATCGACGGCAACGACAAGAAATCGGCCCGCATCGCCGCGCTCAACGCGATCGCCGACCGGCTGGAAGCGAACGTCCCGATGGACCCGCCACCGCTCGACCCCGCACTCGAGAAACTGGCGCGTAAAGCGCTGGGAATCTGAAATCGCCCGGTTCACGCGGCGACGTGTCGGGGTTACCATGGGTCATGATCGACCGCATCTTTCTGAGCCATCCGCGCAGTATCGGCGAATCCTATGCCGAGCATGCCGCGACCGCTTTCGGCTTTGGCACGCGCATGATCGGGGGCGGGCTCGCCTGCATGGTTCACGCGATCGTGCCGGCGCTATTCACCCGCACCGCGAGCAACACCGTCAAATCGCTCTACGGCCGCATGAAGTCGCGCCAGCCGGCCTATCAGCAACGCCCGCCGGCCTTCACCGAACCCGATTGGCAGCTCGAATACGAGATTTGAGCGCGGTTTTCCGACAAGACCAGTGAGACTCATCGCCCGTCGATCAGATCGAGGCGAACGGAGGTAGAGATTTGATCCGCCATGTCGCGATTATCGGTGCGGGCTTTTCGGGCACGCTCCAGGCGATCAACCTGCTGCGCCACGACGGTCCGCGTGCGACCTTGATCGAGCGGGCGCCGGTGCCGGGGCAGGGCTTGGCTTACGGCGCTGCCTATCCCGGCCATCTGCTCAACGTCCGTTCCTCGAACATGAGCGCGCTGCCCGACGATCCCGATCACCTGGTCCGCTGGCTCGCCGAGCATGGCGAGGCGGAGGCCGGCGCGGCGTTCGTCCAGCGCGTCACCTATGGCGCCTATCTGCGCAACCTGCTCGCCAGGGCGCTCGAACGCTCGGGCAACCGGCTGAACGTGGTGCAGGGCGACGTCGTCGATATCGCGCAGGCGGGGGAGCGCGCGCGCGTTTCGCTGGCGGGCGGCGATACGATCGATGCCGACACCGCGGTGCTGGCGGTCGGCAACCTGCCGCCACACGACCCGCCTGGCTTCGCCGAAGCCGGTCTGTCGCAGGAGCGCTACAAGAACGACCCCTGGGACCGCAGCGTGCCGTTGGGGCTGAACGACGATGACACCGTCCTGCTGATCGGCACCGGGCTGACGATGGTCGACATTGCGTTGCTGCTCGAATCGAGCGGGTTCAAGGGCAGGATCGTCGCGCTGTCGCGGCGCGGGCTGATCCCCCATCGCCACGACGCGCCGGGGCCGATGTTCCCCAAGCTTGCCGAACGGCCGGTCGCGCCGCCCTCCGCGCTGGTGCATAGGGTGCGCGAACGTGGCGAGGCGATCGGCTGGCGCAACGCGGTCGACGAACTCCGCCCCTATACCCAGGCAATGTGGGCCAACGGCAGCGACGCCGAGCGGGCGCGCTTCCTCCGCCATTTGCGGCCGTGGTGGGACGTGCACCGGCATCGCCTCGCGCCCGGCGTCGCCGATCGGCTGGCCGCGATGCGGGAACGCGGGCAATTGGAGGTTGTCGCGGGCAAGACGATTTCGGCGGTCGAAGATGGCGACGGCATCACTATGACCTGGCGGCGCCGGGGCAGCGACGTGCGGGAGACGCTGACGGCGCAGCGCGTGATCAATTGCACCGGTCCCCAGGGCGACCTGACTCGGACGACCGAGCCGTTGCTGGCGGCACTCCACCAACGCGGAGTGATTCGGCCCGATCCGGCGCGTCTGGGCCTCGACGTCGATTCGCGCGCGCAGACCATCGCCGCCGATGGCAGCAGCAACGACTGGCTCTACGCGCTGGGACCGATGACTCGCGGCGCTTTCTGGGAAATCGTCGCGGTGCCTGACATCAGGCAGCAGACCTGGAACCTCGCGCGACGCCTGTCCAACGCGCAATGGGTGGGTTGGGAAGGACTCTAGGCGGGCGCGAAATTGCCGTCGTCGTCCATCACGTGAAGCACGCCATCGGCGATCGCGAAATAGGCGCCGCGCAGCCTGAGCGTGCCCGCCGCCTCGCGCTCCGGGATACACGGGAACGTCCGGAGATTGCGCAACGATACGCGCACCGTTTCCAGCTCGAGGGCGCGAATCGCTTCGGGACCGGTGCCGTATTCGGCAACGATACGGTCGCGCGCTTCGTCGAGCATGTCGACCCAATGGTCGATGAATCCGCCTTGGCCGGGAGGCGCGCCGTCGAATCGCTGGGACAAGGCCGCGGCGACACCGCCGCACGAGCCGTGGCCGAGCACGACGACTTCCGGAACTTCCAGCTGCGTCACCGCGAACTCGAGCGCCGCCGAGACGCCATGCCGCCCGCCGCCCAATTCGAACGGCGGCACCAGATTGGCGATGTTGCGGACCGAAAAGATTTCCCCGGGGACGGTATCGAATATCTGCGCGGGGTCGACCCGGCTATCCGAACAGGCGATCACCATCACCTGCGGATTTTGCCCCTCGCTCAACGCTTCCCAGCGATCGCGGTGGCGGCGATATTCGCTCGTACGGAATCGGCGATAGCCGTCGATCAGGTCGTTGAAGTCGGTCATGACGCCGTCTCTGCCAACCCGGCAAGAAAGTCGCAACTCCGCTAGGGGTGGCAAGCCGGGCCTCGGCTCGCTATCTGCGCCTTCATGAACGAGATTTCGCCCGTCGCGCGCGAGCCGCGCCAGCGCAAGCCCGACTGGATCCGCGTCAAGGCGCCCAATTCGGCCGGATTCGCCGAGACCAAGGCGCTGATGCGCCGCCTCAACCTCGCCACGGTGTGCGAGGAAGCGGCATGCCCCAATATCGGCGAGTGCTGGACCAAGAAGCACGCGACGGTGATGATCCTGGGCGACACCTGCACGCGGGCGTGCGCCTTCTGCAACGTCAAGACCGGTATGCCCCGCAAGGTCGATCCGCTCGAACCCGACCATGTCGCGGTCGCCGCGGCCGAGATGGGGCTCGAGCATATCGTCATCACCTCGGTCGATCGCGACGATCTGCCCGACGGCGGCGCCAGCCAGTTCGTCAAGGTGATCGAGGCGCTCCGCCGCAACACCCCGAAGACGACGATCGAGATCCTGACGCCCGATTTCCGCAACAAGACCCAGGCCGCGGTCGAATCAATCGTTCAGGCGCGGCCCGACGTCTACAACCACAATCTCGAAACCGTCCCCAGGCTCTATCCGACGATCCGTCCCGGTGCGCGTTATTATGCGTCGCTGCGGTTGCTGGAGAGCGTGAAGAACCACGACCCGTCGATCTTCACCAAGTCGGGCGTAATGCTCGGGCTGGGCGAGGAGCGGCTCGAGGTTCATCAGGTGATGGACGACATGCGCTCGGCCGATGTCGATTTCCTGACGATGGGCCAATATCTCCAGCCGACCCCGCGCCACACCAAGGTGATGGATTTCGTCACGCCCCAGGCGTTCGACGCTTACGCCGCGATCGCGCGTGCCAAGGGATTCCTGCTGGTCGCCTCGTCGCCGCTGACTCGGTCGAGCTATCATGCCGGCGACGACTTCGCGAAGATGAAGGCGGCCCGCGACGCGAGACTCGCGCAGAGGGCCTGATGCCTCGCCATACCGAGACCCGCTTCCTTCCCTACACGCCCGAACAGATGTTCGACCTGGTGGCCGATGTCGCCAGCTATGCCGAATTCCTGCCCTGGGTCAGCGCGGTCAGGTTGCGCAGTGACACGCCGACCGAGATGGTCGCCGACCTGATCGTCGGGTTCAAAGGGCTGCGCGAAACCTTCACGTCGAAGGTCCAGAAGAACCGACCCACTACGATCCATGTCGATTATATCGACGGCCCGCTCAAGCATCTCAGCAACGACTGGCATTTCCGGGCCGCGCCGGGCGGATGCGAGGTCGATTTCGCGGTCGATTTCGCGTTCAAGAACCGCGTGTTCGAGATGCTCGCGGGACAGGTCTTCGCGTCGGCGCTGACCCGCATGACCAGCGCGTTCGAAGCGCGCGCCACCCAGCTTTACGGCGCGGGCACGTCCGATCCGCGCGGCATCAGCAATTCGAGCGCGACCAGCGCCGCCTGAAGCCTGATGCCGCCGCGACCGAGGTCGCCAAAATCCTTGCGATCGGCGACGACGTCCGACGGGTCCGCGTCGCGCTCGGCACGCGCGAACACCACGGTGCCGACCGGTTTCTTCTCGCTGCCCCCGCCGGGGCCGGCAATGCCGGTGATCGCCACCGCGAGGTCGGCGTTGGTCGCTTCGAGTGCGCCTTGCGCCATCGACCAGGCGGTCGCGATCGACACCGCCCCGAACGTGTCGAGCACGTCATGGCTGACGCGGAGCAGGTCGACCTTGGACTCGTTCGAATAGGTCACGAACCCGCCGAGCAACACTTCCGAAGACCCGGGAATCTCGGTGATCGCGGCCGCGACCAGACCGCCGGTGCAGCTTTCCGCCAGCGCGAACTTGCGGCCGAGCGCCTTGTTGGTCTCGACGACCTTGCGCGCGAGGGCGACAAGCTCGGCAGGTAGAATTGTGTCAATCGTCACGGGCGTGCCGTCGTCGGCGCCGCAGCCACGGTCGGGCAGATGGTGAGCGGGCTGTCCTTCTTGTCCTTGCCTCCGGCCGCGGCGGCGAACAGCACGATCAGTCCCGCGGTATTGGCGGGCGGCAGTGGCGACATCAGGCTGATGGCGCGATCGATCGTCGGGCAATCCGCCGGTTTGACGTCCTGGGCAATCGCGCCAGCGATCATCGGTCCCATCATCGGGCGGAGCAGTCTGGGGTCGATCCCCGCCATATCCTTGCCGCCGATCTTGCCGAACGCGGCCATCGCCTGTGGCCAGGCGAGATCCGCCGGCGCTTGATAGCGCGCGACGAGCGGCGGCAAGCCACCACGGAGCGTCGCATTCTCGGGCAACACGTTACTGCAGGTCCGACCGATCTGCTGGAACACATCGGGCAGGACCGCGGTGATCAAGGATTGCGCCTCGGTCTCGGTGAGGCAGGGTTTCGTGTCGGCCGCCGCCTGCGCCGTCGTCGCCGCCATGCCCATCCACAGCGCGATGGCCGCGCCCGTCAACTTCTTCATTGCCTGTCCTTAGATCCTGATGGTTACCACCGCCTGCGCGGCAATTCCCTCGCCACGGCCGGTGAAGCCCAGCCGCTCTGTCGTTGTCGCCTTGACGCTAATCTGCCCGCGTGACAGCCGCAACAGCGCCGCGATGCGATCGCGGATCGCCTCGCGATACGGTCCGATCTTCGGCGCTTCGCAGACGATCGTCAGGTCGACGAAATCGATTGTGCCGCCCTCGGCCGCCACGAGGGAAGCGGCGTGTTCGAGGAACTGTCCCGACTCGGCGCCTTTCCACCTGGGATCGCTCGGCGGAAAATGCTGGCCGATATCGCCCGCGGCGATCGTCCCGAGAACGGCGTCGGTGATGGCGTGGAGCGCGACGTCGGCGTCGCTATGCCCCGACAGCCCCTTGTCGTGCGGGATCAGCACGCCGCCCAGCCACAGTTGCTCGCCGACGACAAGGCGATGAACATCGTATCCGGTCGCGGTCCTGACGCGCATCATGGCTCCCAGCCGGGCTTCGGCGAGCGCGATGTCGCCGGGAAAGGTGATCTTGTCGAGCAGGGGATCGCCATCGACCATCGCGACGTCATGACCCGCGCGGCGCAGGATCTGCGCGTCGTCGGTCGCCTCCTCGGTGATGGGCCAGGCGCGATGCGCCGCCACGATCGCGGCGAAATCGAACGCCTGTGGGGTCTGCACGCGGACCAGCGCCGAACGATCGACGACATCGCCGAGATCGCGGGCTTTGCCGGCGATCGTATCGGCAACGGGAAGGGTGGGCACCACGCCCTTGGCATTGTCGAGCGCGAGCAGCAGTCGGTCGACCACCGAAGCGGGCACGATCGGACGCGCGGCGTCATGGATCAGGACGCGCCGCGCCGCACCGATCGCCTCGAGGCCGTTCAGCACCGACTCGCGCCGGGTCGCGCCGCCGACCGCCGTCTGCCCCGCGACCAACGCTTCGTTACCGGCCGCGACCACCGTCACGACGCGGTCGATCCCCGGATGCGCGGTCAGCGCGCGGCGGCTGTGTTCGACTAACGGCAGGCCGGCGAGCGGGAGGAATTGCTTGGGCGTATCGCCACCGATCCGCTCACCTTTTCCGGCGGCAACGATCAGGGCAACGGTTTCGGACAACATGGCCGCGCGCCTAGCGCAGCCTGCCCGGCCTTGCCAGCGTCATCGCGTCCGGCTATGCGCTGCCCGATTTTTAAGCACATGACAAAACTCGCCCCCATCCAGGTCGGTCCGGTCCGGATCGAGACCCCGGTGATCCTCGCGCCGATGACGGGCGTGAGCGATCTGCCGTTCCGTCGTCTCGTGCGGCGGTTCGGCTCGGGGCTCAACGTGACCGAGATGATCGCCAGCCAGGCCGCGATCCGCGAAACCCGCCAATCGATCCAGAAGGCGATGTGGGACGCGATCGAGGAGCCGGTCTCGATGCAGCTCGTCGGCTGCACGCCGTTCGAGATGGGCGAAGCAGCCAAGCTCGCCGAAGACAAGGGCGCGGCGATCGTCGACATCAACATGGGCTGTCCGGTCCGCAAGGTGACCAATGGCGATGCCGGGTCGGCGCTGATGCGCGACCTCAAGCTCGCCAGCGCGATCGTCTCGGCGTGCGTCAAGGCGGTCAAGGTGCCGGTAACGCTCAAGATGCGGATGGGCTGGGACCACGCTAGCCTCAACGCCCCCGAACTCGCGCGGATTGCGCAGGATCTCGGCGTCCAGATGGTCACCGTGCACGGGCGCACCCGCAACCAGATGTACAAGGGCGAGGCCGATTGGGGCTTCGTCCGCTCGGTCAAGGCGGCGGTCAGCGTGCCGGTGATCGTCAATGGCGACATCTGCTCCGCCGAAGACGCGGTCAAAGCGCTGGAGCTGTCGGGCGCGGACGGCGTGATGATCGGTCGCGGGTCGTACGGCAAGCCCTGGCTGCTCGGCCAGGTGATGGCCTATCTGCAGCAGGGCCGGACTGTCGCAGATCCGTCGATCGACGAACAATATGACGTGATCGCAGGGCATTACGACGATATGCTCGATCACTATGGCACCGAAACCGGCGTCAACATGATGCGCAAGCATATCGGCTGGTACACCAAGGGCCTGCCGGGCTCGGCCGAGTTCCGCAACAAGACGAACCAGGAGCCCGATGCCAATCGCGTCAAGGCGATGCTGGCTGAATTCTATGGCCCCTGGCGAGCCCGCGCCGCGGCCTGAGGCGCTGAGCGCGCCCAGCTTCGCCGAACTGTTCGCCGGACTGCCGATCGCGATCCTGGTGGTCGATCCCGACGGCCTGGTGCGCAACGCCAATGGCGAATGCGAATTGCTGCTCAACCTGTCCGAGCGCGCAATGCGTGGCCTGCCGCTCGCCGAGGTGCTTACGCCGCCGCCTGGCGCCGGCGACGGGCGAGCCGTCTCCGCATTCGACTTCGATATCGGCACCGAGCGCACCGGCCGTCTGCGCGTGGACTATTACGAGACGCCGATCGCCGATCATGACGGCTGGCGCGCGATCGCGCTCCACGCCACCAGCGGGACGCGCAGGGTCGGCCAGTCGGCGGAACGCGGCGGCGCGCGTGCGGTGATCGGGGCCGCCGCGATGCTCGGTCACGAGATCAAGAACCCCTTGTCGGGCATTCGCGGCGCGGCGCAATTGCTCGCCGCCGAGGGCGCGGGCGCCGAACTCACCACGCTGATCACGACCGAGGTCGACCGCATCGCCGCGCTGATCGACAAGATGCAGGATTTCACCGGGCGCCAGGTCAATCCGCAGCCGACCAATATCTACCCGCTGCTCGATCATGCCCGGCGCGTCGCCCAGACAGGCTTCGCGCGGGAGATCACGATCGAGGAAAGCTACGATCCATCGCTGCCGCCGGTCCTCGCGGACAATGACGCGCTGCTTCAGATCGTCATCAACTTGTTGAAAAATGCGGCGGAAGCGCTCGATGACGTCAAGAAACCACGCATCCTGATCTCGACCGCTTATCGCCACGGCCTGGCGGTCGATGCTGGGCCGGGCCGGCCGCGGCGCGGTCTGCCGATCGAATTGTGCGTGATCGACAACGGCGCCGGCGCGCCCGCCGACATCGCCGACCATTTGTTCAGCCCGTTCGTGTCGAGCAAGCCCGAAGGGCAGGGGCTCGGCCTCGCTTTGGTCGACAAACTGGTGCGCGATATGGGCGGTGTCGTGCAATATTCGCGCGAAGGGGCGCCTGAAATGACCATTTTCCGTATCCTGCTGGCGCGCGCACAATGAGCCGATCGGGCGATATCCTGGTGCTCGACGACGATTCGGCGATCCGCACGGTGGTCGCGCATGCGCTGCGCCGCGCCGGCCACCGCGTCACGACGACGGCGAGCCTGGCCGAGTTCAACCGCGAATTGCGTGCCGCGATGCCCGACGTGGTGGTGAGCGACGTCGTCCTGCCCGACGGCAACGGCCTCGATATGGTGGCAGGATTGGTCCAGGCCTATCCGCAGCTCCCGGTGATCGTGCTGTCGGCGCAGAATACGCTGACCACCGCGGTGCGTGCGACCGAGGTGGGCGCTTATGACTATCTGCCCAAGCCGTTCGACCTCGACGATTTGACTCGCGCGGTGGACGGCGCGCTTGCCCGCCAGGGCGGGGGCGCCGAGGAAAAGCTCGAGGATGCCGACCGTGCCTTGCCGCTGATCGGTCGCTCCCCGGCGATGCAGGACGTCTATCGCGTGATCGCGCGGGTTATCTCCAACGATCTTACCGTGCTGATCTCGGGCGAGTCGGGCACCGGCAAGGAACTCGTCGCGCGCGCCATCCATGACCTTGGCCCGCGCGCCCATGCACCGTTCCTCGCGATCAACATGGCGGCGATCCCTCGCGAACTGATCGAGGCCGAATTGTTCGGCCACGAACGGGGTGCCTTCACCGGCGCCCAGGCGCGATCCGCCGGCCGGTTCGAACAGGCGGCGGGCGGGACATTGTTCCTTGACGAGATCGGCGACATGCCACTCGAGGCGCAGACCCGGCTGCTGCGCGTCCTTCAATCGGGCGAGTTCACGACCGTGGGTGGTGCACGGACGATCAGGGCCGATGTCCGGATCGTCGCCGCGACCAATCGCGACCTCAATGCACTGGTCCAGTCAGGGCAGTTTCGCGAGGATTTATTCTACCGTCTCAATGTCGTGCCGGTCACTCTTCCAGCATTACGCGAACGGCGCCAGGATATCGCGTTGCTCGCACGGCACTTCCTCGATCGCGCCGCCGAGAACGGCCTGCCGCGCAAACGACTCGACGAGGCAGCGGTCGTCGCGCTCGAGGCGCATGACTGGCCGGGCAACGTCCGCGAACTCGAAAACATCATGCGCCGGCTGGCGGTGCTGAGTCGCGATGAAGTGATCGGCGCGGGCGAATTGGGCAGCGTGATCGGCATGCCCTCGAGCGCCGCGCCGGCCGGCGCCCTCGACCTCGACGGGGCCGTACGGGCGCGACTCGACCGGATCGCGCGCGAAGATCCGCGCGGGCTCGACGACGGGACGATTTACGAACGCATCATCGCCGAAGTCGAGCGCCCACTGATCGAGGCGATGCTGGCACGGCACGGCGGCAATCAATTGCGGGCGGCGCGCGCGATGGGGATCAACCGCAATACCTTGCGCAAACGCCTCGACACATTGGGCATAGAACCGGGCGGCGCGGTGGACGGGGGCTGATCCACGACGGTTTGACGTCAAATATGTGTTTTCCTTGCCACGCAGGCGTTGTATTCCTGCAACGATGAGTGGCGAGAGCATGATCGCCGCGCCCCGGCGTTTCGGGGGCGGGCGCCCCAGGATTACCCCAGGTGTCGAGCTGGCCGTGCTCGTGCTGGCGATCGCGGTGGGAGTCGCGACCTATTTCGTCGTCCGTGCCGGCGCGGCGCCGCAACGGCTACTGACGCCGCCGCTCGTCGCGCTCCTGCTGATCGTCAACCTTGGTCCTTGCGTCGCGTTGATCATGTTGCTCGGCCGCCGCATCGCCAAGAGCCGCGTCGCGAAATCGGGCGCGGGCGGGGAAGGGCGGCTGCACGTCCGGCTGGTCGCGCTGTTTTCGACCATCGCCACGGTGCCGACGGTGCTCGCGGTGATCTTCGCCTCGGTGATGTTCCAATATGGCGTCACATTCTGGCTGTCCGATCGCGTCAGCAATGTGCTCAAGAACGCGACCACGCTGGCACAGGAATCGTATGAGCAATCGCTCAACAACTGGAACGCCAATGCCTTGCAGGCCGCCGATGACATCGCCGCGCATTGGAGCCCAGAATGGCTGCGCACCGCGACTCCGCAGAACGTCCTCACCAAGCGCGATGCCTATGGCTACACGCTGACCAATTATCTGACGCTGCAGCTCTATAACCGGCAATTATCCGAAGGCGCGTTGTTCCGGGTCGAGGCCAACAACCAGATCCAGTTCCTGACCCGGGTTGACGAATATGGCAGCGTCGAAAAGCAGATCGACCCGGTCGCGGTGGCGTCGGTCCAGCGCGACAAGCGCAGCGTCGTTAGCGTTGCCGTCAAGGGCGATCGCATTCGTGTGATCGCGCCGGTGCCGGGCGTCGACGGACTATTGCTCTATGCCGGCCGGGTGACCGACGGGGGCGGGGCCAATCGCCAGTTGCAGCGGTTCGACGATGTCGTCGCCGATTTCCGGGCGTTGCAGGCGCGCGCGCGCGCGCTCCAGCTCCGGTTCAACGCCGCCTTGTTCATCGTCGCGCTACTGATCGTCGGGATCGCGGTGTGGATCGCTTTGGTCGTCGCCGACCGATTGGTCCGCCCGGTCGGCGAGATGGTGGCCGCCGCCCGCCGGGTTGCCGATGGCGACCTGACCGCGCGCGTGCCCGATCCGCGGACCGATGACGAGGTCGCCACGCTGGCCAATGCGTTCAACCGGATGACCTTCAGGCTGCAGGAACAGACCGGCGCGCTCGAAAGCCGTCGCGCATTGATCGAGGCGGTGATGTCGGGCGTCTCCGCCGGGGTGATCTCGGTCGATGGCGGCGGCACGATCCGGTTGATCAATGCCTCGGCGGTCGCCCAGCTCAAGCTCGACGAAGCGCAGGCGGTGGGGGCGCAGTTGGCGGACGTCGCGCCCGAGCTCGCCGAACTCCTCAAGAGTGATACCCGCGAATCGATCCTGCAATTGACCACCGGCGGGGAGCCGCGGACGCTCGCGGTCCGCATCACAGCCGACGAGGACGGTCGCGTCCTGACGTTCGACGACATCACCCAGCAATTGCTCGATCAGCGCCGCGCCGCCTGGTCCGACGTCGCGCGGCGCATCGCGCATGAGATCAAGAACCCGCTGACCCCGATCCAGCTCGCGGCCGAGCGCCTGCAGCGTCGCTATGGCAAGACGATCGACGAAAAGGACGGTGTGTTCGCGCAGCTGACCGACACGATCGTCCGCCAGGTCGGCGATCTGCGCCGGATGGTCGACGAATTCTCGTCCTTCGCGCGCATGCCAAAGCCCGTTTTTCACCCCGAATCGCTGATCGACCTTACGCGCCAGGCGCTGTTCCTGCATGAGGTCGCGCACCCCGATATCGCTTTCCGGCTCGATACGCCGGAGGCCGCGCCTCTAGTCTGCGATCGTCGCCAGATCGGCCAGGCGCTGACCAACATCGTCAAGAACGCGGTCGAGGCGATCGAAGCGCGCGGCGAGGGGGCACTGCCGGGCGAGATCAGCGTTACGCTCGACCACGGCGAGCGCCTGATGACCGCGACGATTGCCGATAACGGCATCGGGCTGCCGCTCGAGCGCGACCGTATCGTCGAGCCCTATATGACGACGCGCGCGCGCGGCACCGGGCTGGGGCTGGCGATCGTCAAGAAGATCATCGAGGAACATTGCGGCACGATCGCCTTCGCCGACCGCCCGGGCGGCGGGACGATAGTGACGATCGTGTTCGACACCCTCCAACTCGACGCCCTGCTCGAAGACAATCGTGACCCCGCGGAAACCAGCAAGGGCGAAGGCGCGCTGGCGATGCTTACCCGTACCGGACAAAAATCATGAGCCTGGACATCCTCGTCGTCGACGACGAGCAAGACATTCGCGAACTCGTTGCCGGCGTCCTGCAGGACGAAGGTTATGAGACGCGCGCCGCGGGCGACAGCGACGCCGCGCTGGAAGCGATCGCGGTGCGCCGGCCGAGCCTGGTATTGCTCGACGTCTGGCTGCAGGGATCGCGGCTCGATGGGCTCGAATTGCTCGAGGAAATCAAGCGGCGCGACGCCTCGATCCCGGTGCTGGTGATTTCGGGACACGGCAATATCGACACCGCGGTCGCGGCGATCCGGCGTGGCGCGGTCGATTTCATCGAAAAGCCGTTCAACGCCGACCGCCTGCTCTTGATGGTCGGCCGCGCGACCGAGACCGAGCAATTGCGCCAGGAAGTCCGCAGCCTGCGCGCCGCCACCGGTCGCGATACCGACCTGACCGGCACCTCGACCTCGATCAACGCGGTACGGGCCACGCTCAAGCGCGTCGCCGGGACCGGCAGCCGCGTGCTGATCATGGGGTCGGCCGGCGTCGGCAAGGAGGTCGCGGCGCGCCTGCTGCACAGCTGGAGCCAGCGCACCCAGGGGCCGTTCATCGTCGTCAGCGCGGCAAGGATGATCCCCGAACGAGTCGAGGAGGAATTGTTCGGGGTAGAGGAAGCGGGCGATCTCGTGCGCACCGGGCTGCTCGAACAGGCGCATGGCGGGACCTTGTTCCTCGACGAGATCGCCGACATGCCGATGGCCACGCAGGGCCGCATCCTGCGCGTGCTGACCGATCAGAGTTTCACCCGGGTCGGCGGGACTCGCACGGTCAAGGTCGATGTCCGCGTCGTCTCGGCGACCGCGCGCGACCTCCAGGGCGAAATCGCCGAGGGGCGGTTTCGCGAAGACCTCTATTATCGGCTCAACGTCGTGCCCGTGGCGATCCCGCCCTTGGCCGATCGCCGCGAGGACATTCCGGCGTTGGTCGAGCATTTCATGGCGCATTATGCCGCCGAACGCCGCGTGCCCACGCCCGAGGTCGCCGACGACGCCATGGTGGCGCTGCAGAGCTACGAATGGCCGGGTAATGTCCGCCAGCTCAGGAACGTGGTCGAACGGACGATCATCCTGGCGCCGGGCGATCGCATTGGACGGATCGACGTCGACCTTTTGCCGGCCGAAGTACTGGGCGGTGCAGGTGAGGGGGCCGGCGCCTCGGCGATGATGGGATCGCCGTTGCGCGAAGCCCGCGAGACGTTCGAACGCGAATATCTCAAGGTCCAGATCCGGCGCTTTTCGGGCAATATCTCGCGCACCGCGACCTTCATCGGGATGGAACGCTCGGCACTGCACCGCAAGCTCAAGCTGCTGGGGATCACCGACAGCCGCGACGAATAGCTGCGGCGCGTCCCGACTGTCCCATAGCTTCGCCGCAAGCGCGCTGGACGTGACGGCAAGGCATCACCTATATAGCATACCGCGCGTGCCGCGTGGGCGCGCGCATCAGACGCCAGAGAACGGCGCCATGCGGGTCAAGGCCCGCCAAGACCAAGGACGCCAACATGGCCGACAAGCAGACCTCACTCCAGGATCTGTTCCTGAACGCGCTTCGCAAATCGAAGACTCCGGTAACGATGTTCCTCGTCAAGGGCGTGAAGCTCCAGGGCATCGTCACCTGGTTCGACAACTTCTCGGTGCTGCTCCGCCGCGACGGCCAGTCGCAGCTGATCTACAAGCACGCCATTTCGACGATCATGCCCTCGAACCCGATCGACATCGCCGCGATTACGGATGCGATCGTCTCCGACCCGAAGAAGTCGCCGTTGTTGCAGGAAATCTTCCTCAACGCGGTGCGCAAGTCGGAAGACAGCGTGACCATGTTCCTGGTCAACGGCGTCATGCTCCAGGGCCATATCGCGGCGTTCGACCTGTTCTGCATGCTGCTCGAGCGCGAGGGCATGGCGCAATTGGTCTACAAGCATGCCGTATCGACGATTCAGCCGGCGCGCCCGCTGAATCTTGCCGAAGAATCAAACGGCTCTGCTGAGGATTGACCACCGGATTTGAACGCGATCGCGACGAATTCGCCCGCGGCGCGCGGGCGATCGTCGTGTTGCCCGACCAAGGCAATGCCAGCCGCGACGCCGATGCCCGGCTCGAGGAGACGGCGGGGCTTGCCGCCGCGATCGGTGTCGAGGTGGCGGAGAAAATCGCCTATCGCGTCCGCCAGCCCAAACCCGCCACGCTGATCGGATCGGGCCAGGTCGAGCAGCTCGCTGCCCAGGTGCGGATGGAAGACGCGCAGCTCGTCGTGTTCGATGCTGGCTTGACGCCGGTGCAGCAGCGCAACCTCGAAACCGCGCTCGAGTGCAAGGTGATCGACCGCACCGGGCTGATCCTCGAGATATTCGGCGAGCGCGCTGCGACCGCCGAAGGGCGGCTGCAGGTCGAACTCGCGCATCTCGATTACCAGGCGGGCCGGCTGGTGCGCAGCTGGACCCACCTCGAGCGCCAGCGCGGCGGCTTCGGCTTCCTCGGCGGCCCCGGTGAAACCCAGATCGAGGCCGACCGCCGGCTGATCCGCGACCGCATGGCGCGGCTGCGCAGGGAACTCGACCAGGTCAGCCGCACGCGCGGGCTACATCGCGACCGGCGCCAGCGCGCGCCCTGGCCGGTGATCGCCTTGGTCGGCTATACCAATGCCGGAAAATCGACGCTTTTCAATCGATTGACTGGCGCTGATGTCATGGCGGAAAACCTGCTGTTCGCGACGCTAGATCCGACGCTGCGCCAGATCCAGTTGCCGGGAATCGACAAGGCGATCCTGTCGGACACGGTGGGGTTCGTCTCCGAGCTGCCGACCCAGCTGGTCGCCGCGTTCAAGGCGACCTTGGAGGAGGTGGTCTCGGCTGACCTGTTGATTCACGTCCGCGACATCGCGCACCCCGACACCGAAGCGCAGCGCGCCGACGTCGAGGAGGTGCTGCGCGAGATCGGCGTCGCCGATACGACGCCTCGGTTCGAGGCGTGGAACAAGATCGATCTACTCGACGGCGAGGCGCGCGAGGATGCGCTAGCCGAGGCTGCTCGCCGCGACGACGCGGTCGCGATCTCGGCGATGAGCGGGGAAGGGGTCGAGGAACTGAAGCGCGAGGTGGCGGCGATGCTGACCGCCGGGCATCGTCGCTATTCGATCACGCTCGATGCCGCCGACGGCGCCAGCGCGGCGTGGCTGCACCAGCATGGCGAGGTTCTGAGCCAGGAAGTCGACGGCGATCGCGCGACCTATGACGTACGCATGGCGCCGCGCGACTATGAACGGTTTCACCAACGCTGATCTAGCGCGCCGGCCAGATCCAATCCGCGCAATCACTCTCGGAGATCAGCGTTTCCCCGAATTGCTTGTCCAGGATGATGTGGCGGGACTCATCGGTATCCGCGATCGCCTCGATCAGCGCATCGGCGTGCGAGATGACGACGATCTGCGTATTCCGCGATGCATGGCGTAACAGCCGGGCCAGCGGTGCGATCAAATCCGAATGCAAGCTCGCTTCGGGCTCGTTCAGAACCATCAATTCGGGTGGGCGCGGCGTCAGCAAGGCCGCCGCCAACAGAATATAGCGCAGCGTGCCCTCCGACAATTCAGCCGCCCGCAACGGCCGAAGCAGGCCGTGCTGGCGCATTTCGATCTCGAACGCCTCGGTGACGCCGATACGGGCGCCGGGAAAGGCATCATCGATCGCTTCGCGCAGCCCCGCATCGTCGCCGATCTCAATGATCGTCTGAATGGCCGCCGCAACGTCGGCACCGTCGTCGGCCAGCGACGGCGTGAAGGTCCCGACCTGAAGGCGGCGGGCAGGGGCGTTCCGATCGGTTCTGAGGTCGTCGTAGAAGCGCCACCCCCGCATGCGATCACGCAACTGGACGAGTTCGAGCCCGTCGATGGTGTCGGTCGCGTGGGTCATCATGCTATCGTTGGCGGGCAGACTGCAGAGCGCATCACGCCAGGTGCCGTCATCCTGCCGCCGCACGCGTACCAGCGGTCCGCGCCGTTCGGCGATCAGCGCACCGCGCACGGGCCGCTCGCCCATCCAGACGGTTTCGACCTTGAATTCGGGGTCGTGCTGGAATCGCGACATCGACGGAATCGGCAGACCGAGATCGACGGCATAACCGAAGCTGTCGCTGGAAAAGCCGAGCTTCAGTGCAACCGGCTCGGATCGGAGCGTTCCCTGGATCGGGATCTCCCCCGACTTCATCCGGGAGCTGATTTTCTCCGGGCCCGCCCATAATGTCGAGGGCAGTCCTCCCTCCGCCGCGAGCGAGCCGATCATTCGGCCCTGCGCGGCATCAGCCAACAAGCGTAATGCCCTATATAAACTAGACTTTCCGCTGCCATTGGCGCCGGTCACGATCGTCAGCGGCGCCAGCCTCACGCTGACATCACGGAGCGAACGATAACCAGCGACGGCGAGGGCGGTGATCATCCGGGTTCAGGCGCGCTCGCGGGCCTTTGCCGTCTGCCAAAGGGCTTCCTGTTCATCGAGGCTGAGCGTGGAAAACTTGGCATCGGCGGCTTCCATCGCCTTGAATCGGCGTTCGAATTTAGTGTTGGCGGCACGCAACGCGGCTTCCGGGTCGATGCTGAGCTTCCGCGCCCAGTTAACCACCGCGAACAGCAGGTCGCCGACTTCCTCTTCGCGCTCGGCGTCGCTGGCGGCGGTTTCGACTTCCGCCAGTTCCTCGTCGATCTTGGCACGTGGTCCGCTCGCATCCGGCCAGTCGAACCCGGTGCGTGCCGCACGCTGCTGGAGCTTTTCGGCGCGGAGCAAAGCGGGGAGGCCGATCGCGACCCCGTCCAGCGCGCTTTGGGCGCCTTTGGCCCCCCGCTCCGCGGCCTTGATTTGTTCCCATAGATAATGGCCGCCTTCGGCCGCGTCGCCGAAAATATGCGGATGCCGGCGCTCCATCTTGTCGCAGATCGCCGTGACGACGTCCTTCAACGCAAAATCGCCGGCTTCCTCGGCCATGCGGGCATGGAACACGACCTGGAGCAGCAAATCGCCGAGCTCGTCCTTGAGGTCCGCCATGTCGGCGCGCTCGATCGCGTCGGCGACTTCATAGGCTTCCTCGATCGTATATGGTGCGATCGTTGCGAACGTCTGGACCGTGTCCCATTCGCAGCCGCTCACCGGATCGCGCAGCCGCGCCATGATCGTCACGAGACGGTCGATATCGGTTGCGCTCATGCGAGGGGGGAGCCCCCTGTCCGGCCATCTTCAAGATTGATAATATACATTATGTAAAACTCACTTGGAATTTGGGGTGAGGATCAATGTCTTCCCCTCCACCCGCCAGGATTTGAGCCGCGACAGGAAATTCATCCCCAGCACGTCCTGATCGCCGAATTCTGGCGCGACGATCGTCGGCAGATCGGTCGCGGTGATGCCGCCGACCTTGAGCGTCGCGATCGTCGCCAGCTTGCCGGTCACCGTGCCGTTTGCAGTGTTCACGACCGCCGGCGGCGCGGATTCGTCGAATTCGAGCTTCGCGGCGTCCGCGGTCGTCGTCGACAACGCCGTCTGTGTGGCGCCGCTATCGACCAGCATGACGCGCTCGACGCCATTGATCGTCGCGCGCGCCCAGAAATGGCCGTCGTCAGCCATCGGGATGCGCACTTCGCTGCCGACCACCGACTGGTCAGGCCCATAGAACAGCGCCCGCGTGCCGGAAATCAGCCATTGGTTCTGGTTGACGATCGAGACGACCACCAGGCCGGTGGCGAAGATGCCGATCCAGGCCAGCGCCATAACGGCAACGCGACCCAGCGGCATGCGGCGAGCCAGCAGCGCCGACAGCGGCAGTACGAGCAGCAATACGTAGAAAATCACGTTCCCGGTCGTATTGCTCATCGCATCACCTCGAATTCGAGCCCATCATACGCCGGTTCGACGCCATTCGGGAGTTCGGCAAGCAAGGTGGCATAATCCATCGACTGGTCGAGATGCGTCAGCGCGGACCGCCGTGGGCGAAGCTCGTCGATCCAGGCCAGCGCCTCGGCGAGATGCGGATGACTGGGGTGCGGATGGCGGCGCAGCGCGTCCACGATCCAATAGTCCAGACCTTCATACAGCCTGCGCATATCATCGGTCATGACATTGAAATCAGTGGCATATCCTATTGCACCTCCATCGGCATCGAAACGCAGTCCGGCCGAATGGATCGTGCCGTGCGGCTGATCGGTGACGGTGATCGCCAGGTCGCCGATCGTCAGCCGGTCAGGCAGCGGCTCGAGCGTCACGGTCGACGGATAGCCGTCGCGGCCGGCAAAGACATAACCGAAACGCTCGATCAACACCGTGCCGGTCGACGGCCGAGCAAGCCCCCGAACCGGTTGCCCCGCGGCGTGGAACAGCTGACGCAGATCGTCGATGCCGTGCGTGTGGTCGGCATGATCGTGGGTCCAGATGACCGCATCGACGCGATCGACATCCGCCGACAGCAATTGTTCGCGCATATCCGGACCGGTATCGACCAGGACGCGCGTGGTCGCGGTCTCGACCAGGATCGACACGCGGCGACGGCGGTTCCTGGGCTCGGCCCGATCGCAGGAGCCCCAGTCATTACCGATCCGCGGCACCCCCGACGACGTTCCCGAGCCGAGGATGCGGACCTTCATGCCAGCGTCTTGGCGAACAGACGGTGGAAATTGGCGCGGGTCGCGTCCGCCAGCTCGTCGGCATCCTCACCGCGCAATTGCGCCAGGAACCGGCACGTATCGGCGACATAGGCCGGCTCACCGGTCTTGCCGCGATGTGGAACGGGGGCGAGGAACGGCGCGTCGGTCTCGATCAGCAGGCGCTCGCGCGGCAATCTTGCCGCCGTCTCCTGCAGATCCCTGGCATTCTTGAACGTCACGATCCCGGAAATCGATATATAAAAGCCGAGATCCAGTGCCTTGTCGGCGAAATCGCCACTGGCGGTGAAGCAGTGGATGACGCCGGGATAGGCGCCCTGCTCCATTTCCTCGCTCAATATCCGTGCGGTATCGTCCTCCGCGTCGCGCGTATGGACAACCAGCGGCAATTGCGTTTCGCGGCACGCGGCGATGTGTGCGCGAAAACTGGCGCGCTGGCGCTCGCGATCCGAATGGTCGTAATAATAATCCAACCCGCTTTCGCCGATCCCGACGACCCGCGGATGCGCCGCGCGCTCGATCAGCTTGGCGGTATCGACATCGGGATGCTGGTCGGCTTCGTGCGGATGGACGCCGATTGTCGCCCAGACGTCCGGCTCGCGCTCGGCGAGGGCGATGACGTCATCCCATTCGCGTTCGCGCGTCGATATGTTGAGCATCGCGACCACGCCGCTGTTGCGCGCACGCTGTATCACCTCGTCCTGCTGCTCGGCCAGGCCCTTGTAGTTGAGGTGACAATGGCTGTCGGCGAGCCTCATGCCGCGTCCGCCGCCATTTCGAGCCGGGGAAACACGCCGCTCGGCGCCGGCAGAACGGTGCCCGCCTCGATCGGTCGGTTGAGCGCATCGAAATTGCGCACGTCCGCCCCCTGCCCCAGCAGGTCGAGCAACTTGTCGGCGCTTGCCGGGATCGCCCAACGCGCCATGATCGCGATCCGTCGCACCGCTTCGGCGGCATAATAGAGGAT
>DASVNU010000092.1:0-8398 GCA_036383655.1 Sphingomonas sp.
GCCCGGCTGGCAGTCGAGCACGCGGCAAATTGCCTCGAGCGTCGAAAATCGGATGGCCTTGGCCTTGCCGGTCTTGAGGATCGACAGGTTGGCGAGGGTGATGTCGACCGCGTGGCTGAGGTCGGTCAGCGTCATGCGGCGCGCATGGAGCAAGTCGTCGAGGCGGATCTCGATCGCCATCAGATCGTGCCCTCGAGCTCGTCGCGCATTGCGGTCCCGACGGCGAAGACGCGCGCCAGCACGAACACGAGCAATGTCACCAGCCACCCGGCAACGTTCGGTGTCCATCCGGCGGTGTCCGCGCCGATCCGTTCTGTCCAGATGATGACACCGCCCATGGCAAGGTCGACCAATTGCCACCCCAACAGCGCCCAACCGATCGCCTGCAACCGCCGCGCATTGGCGGCGACGAATGGGTCCCCCGCCGCGACCGTGGCGATGATCGCCTGCAGCCGCGTGATGATCACCCATGCGACCGCGATCGCGGCCAATCCGGTTATCATCATTAACCGCATCGCCTCGATCAACATGCCGATATCGAGGCGTCCGGCATATTTGCGCGCCAGCAGCCCGACGAGGGTGTCGTGAAACCCGAACGAGAACAGCAGGAAAGCGAGGAAGCCCACCGCGCCTAGGATATTGAGCCAGTACATGACCCAAAGCAGTGCGCTCGACAGCTTGAGCACCCGGTCGCGTCGCATCGCCGCCCTTTCGTATCATTATCGATAAACGATAATATGCTTATCGATAATCAACAAGGGTGTGTCGAGTCGCGCAAATCGCCATTTCCTGATCCTGTCAGCGGATTGCCGGCCTGAGCGGGTCGATCTGCGCGACACCGGCCATGAAAGACCGTCGCTAACATTATCTATTACAAAGAAATTTCTTACCTTGGGCGGGTGTCTTGCAGTTACGATAGTTTATGCTACCGTTATGCATCCTCACTCGAAAAAGGAGTGGTTATGCGTCGAGCAGTCGCGGTTGGAGTTTCGCTGGTGGCCCTTGCCTGGGCCGGGTCGGCATCGGCGCAAGGCGCGCCGCAGAGCAATCCTCCGGTGGCGGCGACCACGCCTCCCGACGACAATGCGCCAAGGGTCGACGATATCATCGTCACCGCGCAGAAACGCTCCGAAAACCTGCAGGATGTGCCCGTCGCGGTCAGCGCGGTGACCGGCAAGACGCTCGAGAACAAACGCATCCTCGACCTGGTCGACCTGTCGAACGCGACTCCGGGGTTGCAGATCAAGTCGGATGACAACGGCGCCAATCCGCGCATCTTCATCCGCGGCGTCGGCGTCAACGACTTCAACCCGGCGACCGCGAGCGCGGTCGGCATTTATGCCGACGGCGTTTATGTCGTGTCGCCGCTGGCGCAGCGTTTCGCCTTTTTCGACCTGCAGCAGGCTGAAGTGCTGCGCGGGCCGCAGGGCACGCTCTATGGCCGAAACACGACCGGCGGTGCGCTCAACATTTCCAGCCGCAAACCCGGCGATACGATCGAAGCGGACTTCCTCGCCGAATATGGCCGGTTCAACTCGGTCAATCTGCAAGGCGGGGTCGGCTTGCCGCTGGTCAAGGACCTGCTGTCGGTGCGCGTCGCCGGCATCTACCAGCGCGACGACGGCTATTCGATCAACCGGCTGACCGGCAATCGCGGCAACGACGCCAATCGCTGGGCGGTACGCGGCAGCGTGCATTTCACCCCGTCGAGCGCGATCACCGACGACCTCGCGGTCACCGTCGGCAAGTCGCGCGGCGGGTCGATCTGGGCGTATAACCGTACGCTGTTCCCGGTCAGCCCGGACGTCGCGGGTCCCGATGGCCTATGTGCGCCGGCTTATTACGGGACCGCGAACTGCACCAATGTGGTCGGCTATGCCAATGCTAGCAAGAACCTCTACCAGGGCGATTACAGCTTCGAGGGCAAGGACAAGGTCAACCTGTTCACCGTCGCCAACACGCTGACGATCAACCTCGGTTCGGCCGATATCGTCGCGGTCACCGGCTACCAGCATGCCGACCGCAATGATCAGGAGGAAACCGACGCCAACCCGCTGCCGGTGATCACTGCCAGCTATATCGCGCGGCAGAATACGTTCAGCCAGGAATTGCGCCTGCAATCGAGCGGCAAGCCTGCGCTGCGCTACGTGCTCGGCCTCTATTACGCGCACGATTATCTCACCAACAATTCGGCGTACGACGTGCTGTCGTTCCTGCCGCCCGATCCGGTGCAGGGAATCGGCCATTTCATTTGGCCGTTGACGCAAAAGACCGACAGCTATGCCGCGTTCGGGCAGCTCGATTACGACCTGACCCCGCGCCTGACGGTGACGGCCGGCCTGCGCTATTCGGCCGACCATAAGGATTTCCATTATTTCAGCGGGGAAACGCTCACCGATACGCCATTCATCACGTTCGACGGATCGAAGACATTCGATTCCGTTTCGGGCAAGTTCGGCCTGCAATATCGCTTCACACCCGATGTGAATGCCTATGCGAGCTATAGTCGCGGGACGAAGAGCGGCGGTTTCTTCAGTGGCCAGACCGATCAGATCGCCAATATCGGCCCGTACAAGGACGAGACGGTCAATGCCTATGAAGCCGGCCTGAAGACCGAATTGCTCAACCACACGCTGCGCGCCAACCTGGCGGCCTTCTATTACGATTATCAGAACCTGCAGGTATATACGACCGTGATCGACCACCTGATCACGCGTCAGCTGTTCACCAACGCCTCGGCCGCGCGCATGTATGGTGGCGAGCTGGAGCTGGAGGCGACGCCGACCAAGGGCCTGACGGTGACGATGAACGCGGCTTATCTCAACGCGACCTATCGCAACTTCGTGTCGGCCGACGCCAACGCCGACTATTCGGGCAACACGCTGCCGTCGGCGCCCAAGATCAGCATCCAGACCGGGGTCAACTATACCCAGCCGGTATCGTTCGGCGCGATCGTCGCCGATGTCAGCGCGAGCTATCGCAGCAAGGTGTTCTTCGACACCGCCAATACACCACGGCTGAGCGATCAGGCGCGCGTCTATGTCGATGGCCGGCTGGGCGTGCAACTCGTGCACAACAAGCTCGAGATCGGCGTGTGGGGAAAGAATATCTTCGGAGAAACCAACATCTCCGACATCACGCCGATCGCGAGTCTTGGCTTCGACGTGGTCAGCGTCGGGCCGCCGCGCACCTACGGCCTCTACCTTCGCGCGCATTATTGATCGGCGCGCCGGCGTGACCGTCATCGCAACCGAGAGCGATCATGGCTGGATCGGCGCGCGTCCCGGCGCGGCGCAGATCGGTGCGATCCTGTTCGCGGGCGTCGCCGGCATCCTGTTCGCCGGAGTCGGGCCGCTGCTGCTCGGCGGGCTCGAGGCGTCGGGACGGATCACTTCGGGGCAGCTCGGCCAGGCGGGCACCGCCGAGTTGCTGGCGATGGGCGTGGCCGCGGGGCTGACGGGGCCGCTCTACGGCCTCAGGAACCTGCGGCTGCTGACCATCCTGTGCGGGCTGGCGATGGCCGGGCTCAACGCGCTGTCGATCGTCGCCGACGGCTGGATATTGGTGCTGGTACGCGGACTGAACGGCATCCCCAGCGGCGCGCTGATCTGGTTGATGACCGCGATGATCGTACGCTCGGCGCGCCCCGATCGCTGGGCGGCGATTTACCTGACCGTCCAGACGCTGGCGCAAGCGGTGATCGTGGCGGCGCTCGGCGCCCTGGTCGCAGGGTCGGCCGGGGTAGGGGCGGGGTTCGCCGTGCTGGCCGCGATCGGTATCGCGACGGGGCTTGCCGGGCTGGCGGTACCCAACAGCCTGGTGGTGCTGCCTGTCGACCCCGATCTGCCAACCGGGCGGCTGAGTACGCGCGGGCTGGTCGCGCTCGGGGCCGCCTTCGCCTTCAACGCCGGCATCCTGGCGGTATGGATCTATGTCGAGCCGCTGTCGCGCCAGTCGGGGCATCCGGCCGGCACCGCGGGGCTGGCGATGGCGCTGTCGCTCGGCGCGCAAGTCGCTGGCGGGCTGGTTGCCACTTTCACCGCGGGGCGCATCCCAACTGCTCCCACGCTAGTGGTCTCGCTGCTCGGGATGGGGGCGGCGATGGTCGTGTTCGCCTATCTGCCGGGCGTCACTGTCTTCCTCGCCGTGTCGGCAATGTTTGGCTTCCTGTGGATGTTCGCCTCGCCCTTCTTCACGCCCCTGGTGATCGACGCCGACCCGACGCGGCGCGCGGCGATGTTCGGATCGGGTGCGGCGTTGCTCGGCTGCAGCGCGGGCCCGTTCCTGGCATCGCTATTCGTCGGCGACGCGGACGTACGACAGAGCCTGACGCTTGGCATCGGGTTGCTCGCGACCTCGCTGGTGATTGTCATCCTGCTGTACTTTGTCCGGGCCAGAAGCCACTCCTTCGCCGCATGACGACAGCCTCTTCTCCTTCCGATCCCGCCGCCGGCGCCGCGGGCGGCAAACGCCGCCGTCGGGCCATCCCGCTCGCGACCAAACATCGCCCGATCCAGGCGCGTGGCCAGGACACGTTCGAACTGATCCTCGATGTCGCGGGCGAATTGCTGCGCGAGATCGGCTTCGAACAGCTCACCACCAATTTGATCTGCCAGCGCGCCGGGCTGACCCCGCCTGCGCTCTATCGCTACTTCCCCAACAAATATGCGGTGCTGCGCGAACTCGGCGATCGGCTGATGCGCGCGCAGGATGATGAGGTGCTCGCCTGGATCGAGGCGGGCGGCATGACGGGCGCCACCTTCGAGGAGCGTCTCGACAAGAGCATCTTCATCCAGGAGCGGATGGTCGCGATCCATCGCGAATTCCCCGGCGGCATCGCGATCGGGCGCGCGTTGCGCGCCGTGCCGATGCTCAACGACCTGCGCATCCGCTCGCGCGACATGGTGGCCGGCGCCTTCGCCGACATGATGCGCCGCCAATATCCGAACACCAGTGATCAGCGGCTGCAGGTGGCGTGCCGCCTGATCGTCGAACTCGGCTATTCGGCGAGCGAGATGGTGGTCGAGGAACCCGACCGCGACGCCGACATCATCAACCGCGAAGTGTGCGTGATGTTCGCGCGCTATCTCGAACATTTCGACTGACCGCTACCCATGGAGAAAGACGGCATGGATTGGCACAATTGGTCGGGCAGCGTCGCCGCCCGGCCTCGGCGTATCGAGCGCCCAAAGACCCGCGCCGAACTCGCGGGCCTGATCCAGGCCGCCGACAAGGTGCGGGTGACCGGTGCCGGCCATTCCTTCATGCCGCTGTGCGAGACCTCCGGCACCCTGCTCAGCATGGGCGATTATGAAGGCGGCATCGACATCGCGCCCGATCGCCGCACTGCCTGGGTTCCCGCCGGCTGGGGACTCGACCGGCTGACCGAGGCGCTGTGGGCCGAAGGGCTGTCGCTGATCAATCAGGGCGACATCAACCCGCAGTCGCTCGCCGGTGCGACCGCTACCGGCACCCACGGCACCGGGGCGGAGCTCGGCAGCCTGTCGACCCAGGCCTGCGGGTTCGAACTGATGCTGGCGGACGGCAGCCTGATCGAATGCGGCCCCGACCAGAATCCCGATCTCTATCAGGCACAGCGGCTGTCGCTCGGCCTGTTCGGCGTCGCCACGCGAATCCGCATCAACGTGCTGCCGGCTTATTATCTCGAGGAACGGATCGAGCGCCGCCCGCTCGCCGAAATGGCCGAGCGCTGGGAGGAACTCGGTGCCGCCACGCGTCACTTCGAATTCTTCGTCTTCCCTTATGCCGATTACGTGATCTTCAAGACGCTCCATCCGGTCGAGGGCAGCGGCGACCTCAAGCACATTACCGATATCGACGAATCGATCTTCCGCAACATCTGCGAAATCGGGCGGCGCGTGCCCGCGCTGATCCCGACGCTGCAGCGCTTCATGATGAAGATGAGCGCCAAGTCGACCCAGCGCGTCGGCCCGGCCTGGCGCATCTTCCCCTCCGAACGCACGATCCGGTTCGAGGAAATGGAATATGAAGTGCCGCGCGCGGCCGGCCTGCCGACCTTGATGGAGGCGATCGCCTATATCCGCCGCCGCAAGCTGCCGGTGGCTTTCCCGTTCGAATTCCGCCTGACCGCGGGCGACGATATCTGGATGAGCCCGTTCCACGCCGGTCCGGCCGCGTCCATCTCGTTCCACCAATATGCGAAGATGCCGTGGCGCGACCTGTTCGTCGAGATGGAGGCGGTATTGCGCAGCTCGGGCGGGCGCCCGCACTGGGCCAAGCGTCACACCTTGGCGGCTGCCGACGTCGCGCGCCTCTATCCGCGTACCGGTGACTTTCTGCGCGTCCGCGAAACCGTCGATCCGGGGCAGAAGTTCGTCAATGACGACCTCGCGCGCCTGTTCGGCCTGACCCCTCCCATTCGGAGCTGATCTCACGTGAACGATCTCGAACTCCACGCCCATCTGATCGGCCGCCAGGGCTCGCGACGCGATCTCAATACGCCGGTGCTGGTGGTCGATCTCGACGCGCTCGACCGCAACATCGCCATCATGAGCGAATTCGCCGTGGCGAAGGGGTTGAAGCTCCGGCCGCATGCCAAGACGCACAAGAGCGTCGATATCGCCCGACGCCAGGTCGCCGCCGGCGCGGTCGGCCTATGCTGTGCCAAGATCGGCGAAGCGGAAGTGCTGGCGGATGGCGGCATCACCGGCCTCCACATCACCTCACCGGTCGTGCCGGTGGCGGCGGTCGAACGACTCGCCCAGCTCAACTTGCGGTCGGCGGGGTTGATGACCGTGGTCGACAATCCCGACAATGCCCGCGCCATTGCGCGCGCGGTCGAAGCCGCTGGCGACGCGACGCTGTCGGTGATTATCGACGTCGATCCCGGCATCCATCGCACCGGCGTCGCCTCGGCGGAAACGGCGGTCGAATTGCTCGAAACGATCCGTTCGCTCCCCGCGCTCGTCTATCGCGGCGTGCAATTCTATTGCGGCTCGCACCAGCACATCCACGCCTTTGCCGAGCGCGAATCCGCGATGCGCGAGCGCGCCGACTATCTGCGGGGCGTGATCGCCGCGCTGACCGAGGCGGGCGGGGCACCCGAGATCGTGACGGGCGGCGGCACCGGCACGCATCGCATCGACGCAGGGCTCGGCATCTTCACCGAACTCCAGGTCGGTTCCTACATCTTCATGGACGACGAATATCGCGCCTGCGACCTGACCGGCGAGGAAGGCGCACCGATCCCGTTCGAAACCTCCTTGCTGATCGACACCAGCGTGATCAGCGCCAACACGCCCGGCCTCTTCACGCTCGACGCCGGGATCAAGTCGATGGCGACCGATGCGCCATTACCTTCGGTGGAGGCTGGGGCTGACGAAGGTGCGCGCTTCTTCCTGATGGGCGACGAGCACGGCGCGTTGCTGACCTTGCCCGGCTCGCTCTCGCTCGGCGACCGCGTTTCGCTCCGCACACCGCATTGCGACCCGACGGTCAACCTCTACGACAATTACCACATCGTTCGCGGCCAGACGCTCGACGCGATCTGGCCGGTGTCGGGGCGAGGGCGGTCGCGCTGAGCGAATGATTGCGGCACGCTTCCTCAGCAGATAACCATGCCGCCATGGACATGCTCACCTCCGGTAATGTGCCCTACGCCATTGGGCTGTTGATCGGGCTGGCCGCCTTGTTCTGGTGGATGGATCGATGGTCACGCCGTGGGCCATACCGGCGAGGAGCGTGGATCGGATTGGGCGGAGCGGCCGCACTCGGGCTGCTATTTGCGGTCATGCATCTGGCTTACGGCGACCGGCATCAGGCATTCCTGAGCATGCTTGTCACCGCGACGCTTGGGCTGAACAGCTGGATTTGCTGGCGGCGCATCCGCCCCGGTGATCCTTCCGGCTCCTGATCGGCCCTACCGCCGAGGCGCAGGTCCCGCGAATGTCACCAGACTCTCGGACCCGTCGGCGGTCACCGCCGACACGCCGACGAAATTGTCGTCGATCGGCACGTTCTTCAGGACGAGTTCGGTCGCGCCAACAACATCGCGGCTCGTCGTCCAGGCCTGGGCGTCGGCGTGGCGCCAGTGCACGCGATATTTCGCCGCACCCTCAACCGGCTGCCAGCGCACCGTCGTATCCCGCGATAACGCGCCCTGAACCGTCACGCCTTCCGGCGCGGCAGGCGCGGCGGCGAGCCGGCGGATCGTCGCGATGTTGATCGCCGCCACCTTGGCCAGATAAATGAAATCCATCTTGTCGATCGTGTCGCCATACGCGACGCCATTCTCGGTACGGACATATTGATGCTGCCCGTCCCAGCGCTCTGCCGCGACCGTGAAGCGCACCGCCGGATAGCCGAGTTCGAGGAACGGCAGATGATCGCCGCCGCGCCCGAACCGATCGGGACGGCG
>DASVNU010000093.1:0-4897 GCA_036383655.1 Sphingomonas sp.
CAACTCACCGCTGGTCAAGACGGCGATCGCCGGCGAGGACGCCAATTGGGGTCGCGTCGTCATGGCGGTCGGCAAGGCCGGCGAACCCGCCGAACGCGACCGTGTGGCGATCCGCTTCGGCGAGACGCAGGTGGCGCGCGATGGGCTGGCCGTCGAAGACTACGACGAGGCGCCGGTCTCCGCACACCTCAAGGGCAGCGAGATCGATATCGGCGTCGATCTTGGCCTGGGGGATGGGCGCGCCACGGTGTGGACCTGCGACCTGACCCATGGCTACATCTCGATCAACGCCGACTACAGGAGCTGAGCGCGATGCTGACGATCTGGGGCCGGCTCAACTCGCACAACGTCAAGAAAGTCGCCTGGTTCGCGGAAGAGCTGGGGCTGTCCTACGTCCGTCACGATATCGGCGGACAGTTCGGGATGAGCGACGCCTATCTGGCGATGAACCCCAATGCGCTGATCCCGACGATCGAGGACGATGGCTTCGTCCTGTGGGAATCGAATGCGATCCTCCGCTATCTCGCCGCGCACCACGGCGGCCTGCGCTGGTGGCCCGACGAGCCACAATTGCGCGCGCTGGGCGACCGCTGGATGGAGTGGCAGAACGGCTATGCGCTCGCGCAGCTCGACTCCTTCGTCAACCTGGTGCGCGTCGCTCCCGACAAGCGCGACATGACCGCCGTCGCGCGCTCGGCGCAGCGTTGCGGCGAGCGGATGGCGATCCTCGATCGCTATCTGGCACAAGCGCCCTGGCTGTCGGGAGAGGATTTCGGCGTCGGCGACGTCCCGATGGGCGTCTACGTCCACACCTGGTTCACGCTCGACATCGCGCGGCCCGACCTGCCCAATGTCGCCGATTGGTACCGCCGCCTGCAATCGCGACCGGGCTATGCCAGCCAGGTGATGATCCCACTGACGTAAATCTTCCCCTCTCCCGCCTGCGGGAGAGGGAGGGGCCCGCGAAGCGGGAGGGTGAGGGTCTTCTTTCTTCTTGTTTGGCTCTTCTCGCTTGGAAGAAGAAAGAAGACCCTCACCCAACCCTCTCCCGCTTGTGGGAGAGGGCTAAAAAAAGGCCGCATCCAACCGGATGCGGCCCTTTGTTCACATCGATTCGAAGATCAGGCGGCCGAGCTGGCCGCCGTTCCCAGTTCGCCTTCGAGCCACGCCTTGATCCGGCCCTTGGGCTCGGCGCCAATCTTGGTCGCCGCCGGGCTGCCGCCCTTGAACAGGATCATCGTCGGGATGCCGCGCACGCCATAGCGCGCCGGCGCATCGGGATGATCGTCGATATTGAGCTTGGCGATCGTCACCTGCCCGCCCAGTTCGTCCGAAATCTCTTCCAGGCTCGGGCCGATCATCTTGCACGGGCCGCACCATTCGGCCCAGAAATCGACGAGCACCGGCTTGTCCGAATCGAGCACGTCCGCCTGGAAACTGTCGTCGCTGATATGCTTGGTCGCCATTGCGAATCTCCTTTGCAGCGAATGTAGGCGCGGCGTCGCGCTTGCTCAACGGCTGTGACCCTAGCTTTGCTCCGCAACGGCAAAGCCGGGCTTGTGGCGCGCAAGGACGTCGTCGGGCAGGTCGAACAGGCGCGGTGCCGCAGTGTAGAGCAACGCCGCCTCGATCCGCCGACCGGGAAAGATCACACGCAACGCCTCGGCATAGGCGGCCATCTGGCGCAGGTGGAAAACCGGCACTTCGTCCAGCCCCAGCGGCACACGCCGCCCGGTCTTGAAATCGATCACACGGACGCGATCCGGCTCGACCAGCAGGCGGTCGACGGTTCCCGCGATGACGTAACCGCCGGGCACGACCGCCGAGATAGGTGCCTCCCCCAGCGAATTGGCGCCGAACAGGTCGCCGTGCGCGGGATCGTCGAGCACCGCGAGTACTGTCGCGATCAGGTCGCTCCGCGTCACGGCGTCGGCGACCTGGCCAACCGTCGATAGCCAGCGATCTGCAGCCCCCGCGCGGCGATCGGGCGCCAACGCCGGCAATCGTTCGAACAAGGCATGGATCAACCGGCCGCGTTCGGCCGCCGCGCGCATCGCTACCGAAGGTGGCGGGTCGGAGACATCGTCCTCGCCCACCGACGAGGGCGCGAGCGGGCGTGGCGGGCGCGCCTCGATCGGGGCGGGCAGGAATGCCCAATCCGGCAAAGCGACGGTGCGCGTCTCCGCGACGCGCGATGGTCGCGCGCGTACCGGCGGCTGCGGATCGTGCCCGGCAAATGACCGGCGTGGCCCCCCGTCTTCCCGCTCTGCCGCACCCAGCGCTGTGAGTGCCGCCTCCGCCGCCGCATACCAGCTATTGATCGACGGTACGCCCTTCGACCGTGGCCCCAGCGAGCCCGCAATCTCCAGCCGCTCCTCGGCGCGCGTCGCTGCGACATAGAATAGCCGCCAATGCTCGGCAAGTTCGCGCGCGTCAGCCGTCGCGATGGCCTCCGCCAATGCCCCCGAACGCTGTTCCTTGCGCGGGCGGAACACCGGCAGCTTGATATTCTGATCGGCTTGCCAGTCGAGTGTCGATCGTGGACGCGCTTCGGGATCGGCGGTGGCGTCGGCCAGGATCACCAGCGGCGCCTGCAATCCCTTGGCGCCATGCGCGGTCATCACGCGAACCGCGTCGAGCGGCTGCGACGGATCGCGCACGATCTCGACATCGCCGCGATCGAACCAGTCGAGGAAGCGCTGCAGCGAGGGAATCGCCACCCGTTCGAACTCGAGCGCCGCGTTGAGCAGTTCGTCGATCGGGTCGCGCGCCTCCTGCCCCAGCCGGCGGATCAGCTTGCGCCGGCCGTCCAGCGGGCCGGTCAGCATTTCCTCGAGGAAGACATAGGGCGTAGTGAAATCGGCGCGGCGGAGCATCGCCGCGAGTGGCGCGATTCGCTCGGGCGGCTGGGTCGCCTGGAGATGCGCCCACAATCCGCCCCGCCGCTTCATCGCCGCGTGCATCAGCTCGTCCTGGCTCCAGCCGATCAGCGGCGACACCAACAGGCTGGCCAGCGCGAGGTCGTCCTGCGGCTGCAACACGAAGCGGATCGCCGCGAGCAGATCCTGCACCGCCAGCGGCGCGGTCAGCCGCAGCCGATCGACCCCCGCCACCGGCACGCCCTCGGCGTAGAGCCGCGCGACGATCAGCGAGGCGAGTTCGCCGCGGCGCTTGACGAGGACCATCACATCCTCGGGACGCAGCGGCCGTCCCTTGCTCTCCAGGATCATCGGATCCTTGGGATCGAGCCATGCCCTGACCTGCGCGGCGATCCGGGTCGCGTGCGCGCGCACCGCATCGGCGACCCAGCCTTCCTCGCCTTCATCCTCCTCGCCCGCCAAGGTCGGCGCCCACAGATTGACCTGACCCGGCCCCTCGACCTTGCTGGCGTGGCGCTGATTGTCGTCCACCCCCAGCCCGCCGCCCGGCAGCACGCCGATCGCCGCGTCAACGAAATCGAGGATCGGCTGGGTCGAGCGGAACGACGAGGTCAGCGAGAGCCGGCGAAATGGCGTAGGCTCGACACCCAATATCTCGCTGTCGGGCACCGCGCGGCGGCTGAAACTCGCTTCCGCCGCGCGGAAGAAGTCCGGATCGGTGCCCTGAAATCCGAAGATCGCCTGCTTGTAGTCGCCGACCGAGAACAGCGTCCTGGCCTTCTCGCCGCGCGCGCCGAAGCCGGAGAAGAACTCCCCGGCGATCGCGGCGACGATCTGCCATTGGCGCAAATTGGTGTCCTGCGCTTCATCGATCAGGACGTGATCGGTCGCCTGGTCGAGCTTGAAACGAACCCAGTCGCCCATCCCGTCCTGCTCGAGCAAGGCAACCACCGCGTCGATCAAATCGTCGAAATCGACCGCGCCGATACGGCGTTTGGCGGCGCGGTAGGCGAAGGCATAGTCGCGCCCCACCGCCAGCCCCGCCGCCAGCAGATCGGCATAGTCCGCCAGGTGACGCATCTGGATCAACTGCGCTACCTGGTCGTGGAAATCGGTCGCGATCGGCGCGTAATCCTCGTCCTGCGGCGCCTGCCCCTTGGCGAACGAGCGCATTTCGCCGTCCTGCCGCGCCCACACGCCGTGCAATTGATCGAGTGCCGCCACGCGTTGCATCGGGTCCATCGCCAGCCACGCCTGGATGCCCTCGGCGCGGGCAAGGCCGCCCTTGGTGCCCCAGGCCTGGTTGAGATCGCGCAGCCGCTCGAGCAGCCCGTCGTCGAGTTGTGCGCAGCCGTCGGCGATCGCGGCATCGACATCGTCGACCCCAATCAAGGCGCGCCGCACATAGGGGCCGATCCCCTCACCCATCGGCAGCGCCGCCATGGCCGATGGCGCACGAGCACAGGCGCGCAGGAACGATTCCGCGCCTTCCTCGCCCAGCCGCAGGCTCAGCGCGCCGACCGCACGAACCGCACCGTCGCGTCCCTCGCGCTCGGCGTCGACCAGCAGATGGGCCAGCGTCTCGCGCGCCAGCGCCGCTTCCTCGCGCGCTTCGAGCGGACGGAAACCGGGGGTCAGCCCCGCCTCGACCGGGAAAGCGGCCAGCAGCGACTGGCAGAAGCCATGGATCGTCTGGATCCGCAGGCCGCCGCCCGGCGCATCGAGCACCTTGGCGAAGAGGGTGCGCGCCCGCGCAATCAGCGCCGGGGTCGCGCGCTCACCGAGCGAGGCGAGGTCGGCGCGGATGTCGGCTTCGGACGCACGCACCCAGCGCGCCAGCCGCTGGTTGATTCTGCCCGCCATTTCGGCGGCACCCGCCTTGGTGAAGGTCAGGCACAGGATGGCACCGGGGTCGGTCCCGCCGAGCAACAGGCGATAGACGCGCGCCGCCAGCACCTGGGTCTTGCCGGTTCCCGCCGACGCCGCGAGCCAGACGTGCGACGACGGGTCGCTCGCGC
>DASVNU010000094.1:0-3110 GCA_036383655.1 Sphingomonas sp.
CGCGACAGCGGACGCCACGCGCTGATCGTGTACGACGATCTCTCGAAGCAGGCCGTCGCCTACCGCCAGCTGTCGCTGCTGCTCCGCCGCCCGCCGGGCCGCGAGGCGTACCCGGGCGACGTCTTCTACCTGCACTCGCGCCTGCTCGAGCGCGCCGCCAAGATGTCGGACGCGATGGGCGGCGGATCGCTGGCCGCGCTGCCGATCATCGAGACGCAGGCGGGCGACGTGTCGGCCTATATCCCGACCAACGTGATCTCGATCACCGACGGCCAGATCTTCCTCGAAACCGATTTGTTCTTCGCGGGTATCCGCCCGGCGATCAACGTCGGCCTGTCGGTCAGCCGCGTCGGCTCGGCCGCGCAGACCAAGGCGATGAAGAAGGTGTCGGGCTCGATCAAGCTCGAGCTCGCCCAGTATCGCGAGATGGCGGCGTTCGCGCAGTTCGGTTCGGACCTCGATGCCTCGACCCAGAAGCTGCTCAACCGCGGCGCGCGCCTGACCGAGCTGCTCAAGCAGCCGCAGTTCAGCCCGCTGCCGTTCGAGGAGCAGACGGTGTCGATCTTCGCCGGCACGGCTGGGTATCTCGACACGGTTCCGACGCTCGACGTGGTGCGCTACGAGGCGGCGATGCTCGCCGACATGCGCGCCAACCACGCCGACATCCTGACCGCGATCCGCGACAGCAAGGATCTGAAGGATGACGTCCGCGACCGGCTGAAGGCCGCGCTCGACGCGTTCGGCAAGACGTTTGCGTAAGTTCTAGCCCTCTCCCGCTTGCGGGAGAGGGTTGGGTGAGGGTCTTCTTCCTTCTTCCAGGCGATTTGGACGAGAAGAAGAAAGAAGACCCTCACCAACTTCGACTAGGCAGCGAGCTGCCAAGTCTCCGTATCCTCTCCCGCAGGCGGGAGAGGCAGAGAAGGTTACGATGGCGAGTTTGAAGGCCCTCAAGATCCGCATCGGCTCGGTGAAGTCGACGCAGAAGATCACCAAGGCGATGAAGATGGTCGCCGCCGCCAAGCTGCGCCGCGCGCAGGAAGCGGCCGAGGCCGGCCGTCCTTATGCCGAACGGCTGGAAAAGGTCGTCGCGAGCATCGCGTCGAAGGTCACCGTCGGACCCTCGTCGCCCAAGCTGCTGGCTGGGACGGGTAAGGATCAGGTCCATCTGTTCGTCGTCGCGACGTCGGACAAGGGCCTGGCCGGCGCGTTCAACACCAATATCGCCCGCCTGGCGCGGCGCCGCGCCGCGGAGCTGATCGCCGAGGGCAAGACGGTCAAGTTCTACACGATCGGCAAAAAGGGCCGCGCGGTGCTCAACCGCTTGTACCCCAACGATTTCGTCCACTCGATCGAACCCGGTGCGCTCGACAAGCTCCGCTTCGCCGATGCGCGCGGCTATGCCGACGACCTGATCGCGCGGTTCGCGGCGGGCGAGTTCGACGTCGCGCATTTGTTCTTCTCGAACTTCAAGTCGGTGCTGACGCAAGAGCCCACCGAACAGCAGATCATCCCGGTCAGGATCCCCGACGTCGCCGCAGACGCGACGGGCGTCTCGGCAGCCGTCGAATACGAGCCCGACGAGGAGGAGATCCTCGCCGACCTGCTGCCGCGCAACGTCGCGATCCAGCTGTTCCGCGCGATGCGCGAGAATTCTGCGTCGGAACAGGGCAGCAAGATGACCGCGATGGACAATGCCACGCGCAACGCCGGCGACCTGATCAAGCGGCTGTCGATTCAGTACAACCGCGCCCGCCAGGCCGCGATCACCACCGAGTTGGTGGAAATCATTTCGGGCGCTGAAGCGCTCTAAGTATTCGAAGCAAGGAAAGACCGATGGCAACCGCTGCTCCCAAGACCAAGGCCCCGGCCAAGAAGCCGGCCGCTCCGCGCAAGGCCGCCGCGCCCAAGGCCGAGGCGACCACCACCGCGCCCAAGGCGACGACCAACAATGTCGGCGTCATCAGCCAGGTGATCGGCGCGGTCGTCGACGTGAGCTTCCCCGACCGCCTGCCGGCGATCCTGTCGGCGCTCGAGACCGATAACAACGGCAACCGCCTGGTCCTCGAAGTCGCGCAGCATCTGGGCGAGAACACCGTCCGCACGATCGCGATGGACTCGACCGAGGGCCTGACCCGCGGCCAGAACGTCACCGACACCGGATCGCAGATCCGCGTGCCGGTCGGCCCGGCCACGCTCGGCCGCATCCTCAACGTGATCGGCGAGCCGATCGACGAGCGCGGCCCGGTCAACGCCACGCAGACCTCGCCGATCCACGCCGACGCCCCGCTGTTCGTCGACCAGTCGACCGAGAATGCGATCCTGGTCACCGGCATCAAGGTCATCGACCTGCTTGCGCCTTATGCCAAGGGCGGCAAGATCGGCCTGTTCGGCGGCGCCGGCGTCGGCAAGACCGTGCTGATCCAGGAGCTGATCAACAACATCGCCAAGGGTCACGGCGGCACCTCGGTGTTCGCCGGCGTCGGTGAGCGTACCCGTGAGGGCAACGACCTTTATCACGAATTCCTCGACGCGGGCGTCATCGCCAAGGATGCCGACGGCAACGCCATCAGCGAGGGATCGAAGGTGGCGCTGGTCTATGGCCAGATGAACGAGCCGCCGGGCGCGCGCGCCCGCGTCGCGCTGTCGGGCCTGACCATCGCGGAATATTTCCGCGACGTCGAAGGCCAGGACGTGCTGTTCTTCGTCGACAACATCTTCCGCTTCACCCAGGCGGGCGCCGAAGTGTCGGCGCTGCTCGGCCGCATCCCGTCGGCGGTGGGCTATCAGCCGACGCTGTCGACTGACATGGGCGCGCTGCAGGAACGCATCACCTCAACCAACAAGGGCTCGATCACTTCGGTCCAGGCCGTGTACGTCCCCGCGGACGACTTGACCGACCCGGCGCCGGCGACCTCATTCGCCCACTTGGACGCGACCACCGTGCTCAACCGCGCGATCTCGGAACTCGGCATCTATCCGGCGGTCGACCCGCTCGATTCGACCAGCCGCGTGCTCGAACCGCGCGTCGTCGGCCAGGAGCATTACGACACCGCGCGTGCCGTCCAGTCGATCCTGCAGAAGTACAAGTCGCTGCAGGACATCATCGCCAT
>DASVNU010000095.1:0-3535 GCA_036383655.1 Sphingomonas sp.
TGCCGCGCCGATCGCCGTACAGCTCGACCCGAGCTTGCCGGCACCGCGCCGCTTCACCCCGGTCGCGCGTCCCGAGATTCCCAAGCCGGCACCGGCCCCCGCGCCTGCCCCGGCGCAGCCACAATCCACGGCATCGGCGCCGACCGCTGCTTCCGCATCTGCCCCCCGCGCCACGCCGTCGGGCTCGGGCCAGGCCACGCCGCGTCGTGGCGCCGAGACCTCGCAACCCGCGCGTCCCGGCCAGCGCGATCGCAAGGGCGAGGAACGCCGTGGCGGCAAGCTGACCGTCAACCGCGCGCTCGGTGGTGAGGAAGGCGCTCGCGCCCGCTCGCTCGCCGCGCTGAAGCGGGCGCGCGAAAAGGAACATCGCCGCCACGTCGGCGGGTCCGCGCCGCGCGAAAAGCAAGTCCGCGACGTCGTCGTGCCCGACGCGATCACCGTCCAGGAGCTCGCCAACCGCATGGCGGAAAAGGGCGCCGACCTGGTCAAGTCGCTGTTCAAGATGGGCATGCCGGTCACCGTCAATCAAACGATCGACCAGGACACCGCCGAGTTGCTGGTCACCGAATTCGGCCACAACATCACCCGCGTCAGCGACTCGGACGTCGATCTGTCGACCCATGAGATCGAGGATGCGGTCGAGACGCTCAAGCCGCGTCCCCCGGTCGTCACGATCATGGGGCATGTCGACCACGGCAAGACCAGCCTGCTCGACGCGCTGCGCGGTACCGATGTCGTCAAGGGCGAAGCCGGTGGCATCACCCAGCATATCGGCGCCTATCAGGTCACGCTGAAGGACAAGTCGAAGGTCACCTTCCTCGACACCCCGGGCCACGAAGCGTTCAGCGAGATGCGCGCGCGTGGCGCCAACGTCACCGACATCGTCGTGCTGGTGGTGGCCGCGGACGACGGACTGATGCCGCAGACGATCGAGGCGATCAACCACACCAAGGCGGCCGGCGTGCCGATGATCGTCGCGATCAACAAGGTCGACAAGCCCGAGGCCAATCCGCAGCGCATCCGCGAACGCCTGCTCGAGCACGAAGTCGTGGTCGAACAGATGGGCGGCGACGTCCAGGATGTCGAAGTCTCGGCGCTCAAGAAGACCGGGCTCGACGAGCTGATCGAGAAGATCCAGCTCCAGGCCGAACTGATGGAATTGAAGGCCAATCCCGACCGCGACGCCGAAGGCACCGTGATCGAGGCCAAACTCGACAAGGGCCGCGGTCCGGTCGCGACCGTGCTCGTCACGCGCGGCACGCTCAGGGTCGGCGACGTGTTCGTCGCCGGCGCCGAAAGCGGCAAGGTCCGTGCGCTGGTCAACGACAAGGGCGCGCAGATCAAGGAAGCCGGGCCGTCGATGCCGGTCGAGATCCTGGGCATTTCGGGCGTCCCCGCGGCGGGCGATCCGCTCCAGGTGGTCGAGAACGAAGCGCGTGCCCGCGAGGTCGCGGCCTATCGTGCCGGCGTCATCCAGGACAAGCGCACGACCAATGCCCCGGCCAGCCTGGAGAGCATGTTCTCCGCGCTCAAGGCGAATCAGGCGATCGAATATCCGCTGGTCATCAAGGCAGATACGCAAGGCACGGTCGAGGCGATCGTCGGCGCGATCAACAAGATCTCGACCGACGAGATCAAGGCGCGCGTGCTGCATTCGGGCGTGGGCGGCATCACCGAGAGCGACGTGACCTTGGCGGGTGCCTCGGGCGCGCCGATCATCGGCTTCAACGTCCGCGCCAATGCCAAGGCACGCGAGATCGCCGAGCGTCAGAAGGTCGCGTTGAAATATTATGACGTGATCTACGATCTGATCGACGAGATCCGCGCCGGCATGGCGGGCGAGCTCGGTCCCGAAGCGTTCGAGACCGTGGTCGGCCGCGCCGAAATCCGCGAGGTGTTCTCGGCCGGCAAGCACGGCAAGGCGGCCGGCCTGCTGGTGGTCGACGGCGTCATCCGCAAGGCGCTCAAGGCGCGCATCACGCGCGACGACGTCATCATCTATCAGGGCGAGATCGCGAGCCTTCGTCGCTTCAAGGACGACGTCGCCGAAGTCCGCGCCGGCCTGGAATGCGGTGTGACGTTCACCCAGAACTTCACCGACATCAAGCCGGGCGACTTCCTCGAAACCTTCGAGGTCGAACTGCGCGAACGGACGCTGTAACATTCTCCCTCTCCCCTTGTGGGAGAGGGAGGGAGCCGACGCAGTCGGCGGAAGGGTGAGGGGGAGTCACAGGCGATAATGCTCGTGACTCCCCCTCACCCTTCCCACTCGCTACGCGAGCGGGCCCCTTCCCTCTCCCACAAGGGGAGAGGGAGCTGGCGCACCGAGGACAGCAATGAAGAACCAAGGCAACGAAGAAAAATCAGTCCGCACGCTCCGCGTCGGCGAACAGGTGCGCCATGTGCTGAGCGAGATCCTGCAGCGCGGCGACGTGCACGACGACACGCTGACCAACCATCTGGTCTCGGTCACCGAAGTACGCATGTCCCCCGACCTGCGTCACGCAACGGTGTTCGTGAAGCCGCTGCTCGGCAAGGACGAGGACGTGGTGTTGAAGGCGCTGCGCACCAACACCGCCTATCTGCAGCGCGAGGTCGCCAGCCGCGTGCAGACCAAATACGCCGCCAAGCTCAAGTTCCTGGCCGACGAGAGCTTCGACGAAGGCAGCCATATCGACTCGCTGCTGCGTGCGCCCAAGGTGGCACAAGATCTCGACCAGAACGGCGACGACTGACCGTGGACGCGGCGCGCGCCGCGTGCTTAGTTTCGTAGCATGACGTTCCGCCGGCTGTTGCCGCTCGCCCCTCTCATCCTCGCCGCCTGCCATTCGACGGGAGGCACACCCGCCGCGCCGACCGTGACGGCCGATCAGATCGCGATCGAAACCGCGGTCGTCCGCGATTATGCCGCGCGCTATTCGGGCAATGCCTGCGTCGCGTCGCAGACGATCGCGCGCAAGGGGCCTGAGCCGATCCCGCCCGCCGTTGCCGGCAAGGCCGTCACCTGGACCTATTTGGAGCGCAACGGACAGGGCATGTACCAGCTTGTCGATGATCAGCTCGAAAGTACGCTCGCTGCTGCGTGGGGGCAGGCGCGCGTGCGCGACTATCCGGCGTTGACACTGCCCGCGTCGGTCCAGCGCGACAAGCCGGCGACATGCGGCAGGACACTGACGCTGACCTCGCCGATGATCGTCGCCAACATGGCGTTCGTCCGCTGGGACGACGGGTCGAGCCGTCGCACGATCGCGATCTATAACAACGGCAAGGGCTGGGCAGTCCTGGCCGAGGGACCGGCGAAGATCGGCTGATGGCGAAACTCTATTTCTATTATGCGTCGATGAACGCCGGTAAATCGACCACCCTGCTCCAGGCCGATTTCAATTATCGCGAGCGCGGCATGACGACGATGCTGTTCACCGCGGCGATCGACGACCGCTTCGCCGCCGGCACGATCACCTCGCGGATCGGGCTCGAAGCGGGCGCGATCCCGTTCGACAGCAAGACCGACATTGCCACAATCGTCGCCGAGCGT
>DASVNU010000096.1:0-2026 GCA_036383655.1 Sphingomonas sp.
ACCACCGCGGCGGTGCTGGCGAGCGGCGACCGCATCGAGGCCAAGGGGATCATCGACGCGCGCGGCCCGGGCGACATGTCCTCGCTCGAGCTCGGCTGGCAGAAATTCGTCGGGCGCGAATTGCTGTTGAGCGAACCGCACGAGGTGACGCGGCCGACGATCATGGACGCCACGGTCGAGCAGATCGACGGCTATCGCTTCGTCTATTCGCTGCCCTTCACCGCGACGCGGATGTTCGTCGAAGACACCTATTACAGCGACACGCCGGCGATCGATCGCGACGCGCTGATCGACCGTATCCACGATTATGCGCTCGGCCGCGGCTGGGTGACCGAGGCGGTGTCGCGCGAGGAGACCGGGGCGCTGCCGGTCGCGATCGGCGGCGATTTCGACGCTTTCTGGCGCAAGGGCGGAGTCAGGGTGCCCAAAGCGGGCCTGCGCGCCGGGCTGTTCCACCCGACCACCGGCTATTCGCTGCCCGATGCGGTGCGGCTGGCGGCGCGGATCGCCGCCGCGAGCGACCTGTCGACCCCCGCTTTGTACGACCTGACCTATGGCATGGCGAGCGGCGCCTGGGCCGACCGCGCCTTTTACCGTACGCTCGACGCGATGCTGTTCCGCGCCGCCGAACCCGAAGAGCGTTACCGAATCCTCGAACGCTTTTACCGGCTGGGCCCGGGCCTTATAGGACGCTTCTATGCCGGACGATCGAGCGTGATGGACAAGGCCCGCATCCTGAGCGGCAAGCCGCCGGTTCCGGTCGGCCGCGCGATCGCGGCGATCCGCGGGAAGCGCGCATGAAGCGCGCGATCGTCGTCGGCGCCGGGTTCGGCGGGCTCGCGCTGGCGATCCGGCTGCAATCGGCCGGGGTCGAGACGACCATCGTCGAGGCCCGCGACAAGCCCGGCGGGCGCGCCTATTTCTGGGAGAGGGATGGCTTCACCTTCGACGCCGGGCCGACCGTCATCACCGATCCCCAGGCGCTGCGCGACTTATGGGACCTGACCGGACAGGACATCGCGAGCGATGTCGAGCTGATGCCGGTCACGCCTTTCTATCGGCTCAACTGGCGCGACGGCACCAGCTTCGATTATTCGAACGACGACGCCCAGCTCCATGCCGAGATCGCGCGGCTCAACACCGACGACGTCGCCGGATACCGCCGCTTCCTCGACTATTCGGGCCACGTCTATCACGAGGGGTATGAGAAGCTCGGGTCGACCGCATTCCTCGATTTCGGCCAGATGGTCGCCGCGGCGCCTGCGCTGATCCGCTATCAGGCGTGGCGATCGGTCTATTCGATCGTCTCTGGCTTCGTGAAGAACGAGAAGATGCGCCAGGCGCTGAGCTTCCATACGTTGCTGGTCGGCGGCAATCCGATGACCACCAGCGCGCTCTATGCGCTGATCCACAAGCTCGAGCGTGACGGCGGCGTGTGGTTCGCGCGCGGCGGCACCAACCAGTTGGTGGCGGGCATGGTCGCTCTGTTCGAGCGGCTCGGCGGAACGCTGCGCCTCGGCGATCCGGTGGCGAACATCGAGACTCGCGGCGATCTCGCGACCGGGATCACCACCGCGAGCGGCTGGACCGGTGAGGCCGACGCGGTCGCCAGCAATGCCGATGTGATGCATTCGTACCGCGACCTGCTGGCGGGATCGCGCAGCGCACAGCGCACCGTCGGCGGGCTCAAGCACAAGCGCTGGTCGCCATCGGTGTTCGTGGTCCATTTCGGGATCAGGGGGACGTGGCCCGGCATCCCGCATCACATGATCCTGTTCGGCCCGCGCTATCGCGAATTGCTCGCCGACATTTACGACCATGGCGTGCTGGCCGAGGATTTCTCGCTCTATCTCCACCATCCGACGGTGACCGACCCCAGCCTGGCGCCCGAGGGTCATTCGACCTTCTACGCGCTCGCCCCCGTCCCGCATCTCGGCAAATTCCCGGTCGACTGGAACGAGGTCGGGCCGATCCTGGAAAAGCGCATCCTCGACGAGATCGGCGCGCGGCTGATCCCCGACATCCA
>DASVNU010000097.1:0-4495 GCA_036383655.1 Sphingomonas sp.
CCGCTCCCGCTTGAATTGTCGGAGCTTTGCGATGACCGATCAGATCGGCCCCACAGGCCAGGATTCAGATTACCTCATCCGGCGCGAGGCACAGGAACGGATTGCCGCCGAGCAATCCGCCGACCCCTCCGCGCGCCGCGCGCACAAAGTGCTGGCCGACCAATATGCCCAACGGCTGCGCATGCCGCCGGCGCCGACCGCCTGAACGACGTTTTCGGCTTCGCCGGCACGGTGCCGGCCCGCAACCGATCTAGAGCGATTCGGCGCGGTTGATGCCGTAGCGCGCCAACGCCAGGGCGAGATGGCGCTCGTTATCCCCGAAATGCGTGAACACCGCGCGGTGCCGTGGCGTTTCGGGCCAGTCCTGCCCCTCGGTCAGATAGGCGACTCGCCGCGCGATCCCGGCCGCGCCATCGACGAAGCGCACCGGATGCGGCGCCGCCTCGGCGAGTTCGTCGGCGACCAGCGGGAAATGGGTGCAGGCATTGACCACCACGTCGATACGGTCGCCGCCCGGCTGGTCGAACAGCCCGGCGATCGCCGCGCGATAGTCGGCGATCGGCCGCGCTTCCCCCTGGAGCTTGGCTTCGGCGAGCTCGACCAAGGCGGCCGAGCCGTGGCGCAAGACGATGCAGTCGCCGGCAAAGCGCGCCGCGAGATCATCGACATAAGGCTGGCGCACCGTCGCATCGGTGCCGAGCACGCCGATCACCCGCGTTTCGCTGATCTCCGCGGCGGGCTTGATCGCCGGTACCGTCCCGACGATCGGCAGGTCGAGCGCGGCGCGCACCGCGCCCAGGGCGATGGTCGACGCGGTGTTGCACGCGATCACGATCAGCCGCGGATCGTAGCGTTCGGCCAGCCGCCCGAGCAACGCCGGGACGCGCCCGGCGATCTCCAGCTCGCTCTTGGTGCCATAGGGAAACCCCGCCGAATCGGCGACATAGACCAACGGCGCCTGGGGCAGCAGCGCCTGGGTCGCGGCGAGCACCGACAGTCCGCCGACGCCCGAATCAAATAACAATAACGGTCGAACATTCATGCGTAGCGCCTGTGAGGGATGCGTCCATTCTGATCAAGATAAGTGGCGTCCGCCAACGCGCTAGCTTATGTATCGTCCCGAATGGGGAGCGTTCACGTGACGACGGAATATCTATGGGCAGCGCCGGCCGGGGCCGTGCTGCTCGGTTACCTTCTCGGATCGATCCCGTTCGGCGTCATCCTGACCCGCGCGTTCGGGGCTGGCGATCTGCGCCAGATCGGGTCGGGCAATATCGGCGCGACCAACGTCTTGAGGACGGGACGAAAGGGCCTGGCCGCCGCCACCCTGGTGCTCGACCTGGCCAAGGGCGCCGCCGCGGTGCTGCTCGCCGGCTGGCTGTTCCATGGCCACCAGATTCCCGCCGCCGCGGCCGCGCTGATCGGCCATTGCTATCCGATCTGGCTCAAGTTCAGGGGCGGCAAGGGGGTCGCGACCTTGATGGGGATCGTGCTCGCGCTGCACTGGCCGATCGCGCTGGTCTATGCTCTGGTCTGGCTGGGACTGCTCGCGGCGATCCGCATCTCGTCGGTTGCCGGCATCGCCGCCGCGGTATCCGCGCCGATCGCCGCCGCCGCGCTGGGCGATTTCGACGCGGTGTTCCTGCTGGTCGCGCTCGCGCTGATCGTCTTGTGGAAGCATCGCGCCAATATCGAGCGGCTGATCCAGGGAAACGAGCCGAGGGTCGGCGCCAGCAAGAATGCCTGACCCGCGTCTCGCGCGGCTGCGGCTGATCCGCACGCCGACGATCGGCCCCGTCACCTATCGCCAGTTGCTCGCGCGATTCGGCAGCGCCGAGCGCGCGATCGAGGCGCTGCCCGATCTCGCCGCGCGCGGCGGCGGCAAGGCACCGCGGATCGCCGATGCGGCGACGGTCGAACGCGAAATCGCCCAGGTCGAGAAGCTCGGCGCGCGCTATCTGTTCATCGACGATATGGATTACCCGCCGCTACTCGCCGAGCTCGACAATGCGCCGGCGGTGATGACGATCAGGGGCGATACCAGCCTGTTCGCGCGCACCAGCGTCGCGATGGTCGGCGCGCGCAACGCCTCCGCCGCGGCGTGTCGGTTCGCGCGTGGGCTGGCGGTCGAACTCGGGCGCGAGGGAGTGGTGGTGGTGTCCGGGCTGGCGCGCGGGCTCGACACCGCCGCGCACCAGGGGTCGCTGGCAACCGGGACGATCGGCGTGATCGCCAGTGGCATCGACATCGCCTTTCCGCCCGAGAATCGCGGCCTGCAGGACCAGGTCGCCGAACAGGGCCTGCTGATCGCCGAGCAACCGCCGGGCAGCGAACCGCTGGCGCGCAATTTCCCGCACCGCAACCGCGTCATCGCCGGGCTGGCGACCGGGACGGTGGTGGTCGAAGCGGCGCCGCGATCGGGGTCGCTGATCACCGCGCGGCTGGCGGGCGAGGCGGGACGTGACGTCATGGCGGTACCGGGCAGTCCGCTCGACCCGCGCGCCCAAGGCTGCAACCTGCTGATCCGCGACGGCGCGACGCTGGTGCAGTCGGCCGCCGACATTCTCGAAACGATCCGCCCGATCGACCCCCGCATGGTGCGCGCGCCGGCCAGCCCGTTCGACGGCACGCCGCCCGCCGAACCGGATGCCGCCGATCGCCGCGCGCTGATCGGCCTGCTCGGTCCCGTGCCGGTCGCGATCGACGAACTGATCCGCCAATCCGGATTGCCACCCGCGACGGTCGCGCTGATCCTGCTCGAACTCGAACTGGCGGGCCGGATCGAGCGTCATGCCGGCGGACGTATTTCGTTGGTATGATCGCGGCGGCGCGTCTTGTCGTGGCATCGACAGGGGAGCAGAGGGGCCAGCCGGAAGAGGAGCCGATCAATGGATGATCATCAATCGGACGCCGTCGCATGACCGCCAACGCCGCCCGCTGGCTGTTCCGCGGCGCCGCGATCTATGGCCTGATCATCCTGTTGCCGCTCTATTTCCTCGAAAAGGCCGTCGCGGCGCCGGCAGCGTTGCTCGACCATCCGATCTATTATTACGGCTTCGTCGGCGCCGCCGCGGCATGGCAATTGGTCTATTGGACGATCGGCAGCGATCCCGTTCGCTATCGCGCGTTCATGCCGCTGGGGGTGATCGCCAAAGTCGGTTTCTGGATCCCGGGCCTGATTCTGTGGTTGAATGGGCGCGCGCCGACCTCCACCTTTGTCGTGACGAACGGCGACCTCATCCTGGGGATCGCCTTCTTCCTCGTCTGGCGGACGCTCAAGGCATCGGCTTGACGGGCATCATCGGGGCTCCCCATCCTCGCGCGTACACGTAAGGACGCTTTTCAGACCCATGCAGCTTGTCATCGTCGAATCGCCGGCCAAGGCGAAAACCATCGAGAAATATCTGGGCAGCGACTATCGCGTTCTCGCGAGCTACGGTCACGTCCGTGACTTGCCGCCCAAGGACGGATCGGTCGATCCCGACGACGGCTTCGCGATGGATTGGGAAAATTACGCCGACAAGGCGAAGCAGCTGAAAGCGATCACCGACGAGGCCAAGAAGGCCGATCGCCTGATCCTGGCGACCGACCCCGATCGCGAGGGCGAGGCGATTTCGTGGCACGTCCAGGAAGTGTTGCGCAACCGCAAGGCGCTGCCCAAGCAGGTCGAGCGCGTCACCTTCAACGCGATCACCAAGGCGACCGTGACCGAGGCGATGAAGCATCCGCGTCAGCTCGACGAGGATCTGATCGACGCCTATCGCGCCCGCCGCGCGCTCGATTATCTGGTCGGCTTCACGCTGTCGCCGGTGCTGTGGCGCAAGCTGCCGGGCGCCAAGTCGGCCGGCCGCGTCCAGTCGGTCGCGCTGCGCTTGATCGTCGACCGCGAGCGCGAGATCGAAGCCTTTGTCAGCCAGGAATATTGGTCGGTCGCCGCCACGCTGGAGCAGGACGGCACGCCGTTCACCGCGCGGCTGATCAAGTGGAACGGCGAGAAGCTCGACCGCCTGTCGATCGGCAAGGAAGGCGACGCGCTCAAGGCGAAAGCGGACGTCGAGAACGGCCGCTTCACCGTCCAGTCGGTCGAGACCAAGCCGGCCACGCGCAATCCGCCGCCGCCCTTCACCACCTCGACCTTGCAGCAGGAAGCCGCGCGCAAGCTCGGCTTCTCGGCCAGCCACACGATGCGCATCGCCCAGGCGCTCTACGAGGATGGCGCGATCACCTATATGCGGACCGACGGCGTCCAGATGGACGGCAGCGCCATTTCCGACGCGCGCAAGGCGATCACCGAGCGCTATGCCGCCAATTACGTCCCCGACAAGCCGCGCCAATATCAGACCAAGGCCAAGAACGCGCAGGAAGCGCATGAGGCGATCCGCCCGACCGATTTCCGCCGCGACCACGCCGGGTCGGGTGACCATGCCCGGCTGTACGAATTGGTCTGGAAGCGCGCGATGGCGAGCCAGATGGCATCGGCGCAGATGGAGCGCAC
>DASVNU010000098.1:0-5359 GCA_036383655.1 Sphingomonas sp.
GGTTCGTCATCGCTTTCTCCCTTACGGCGGGAAAAGGAGCTTTCCCGGTCCGTCCCGCCTGCTAATCTCGGTGCGACAACGACTTGCCAGCGGATATTCGCGACTGGGCGAATGGATACGGGAGTGGGCATGGCGGACGATGCGCGGCGCGGCGTCGAGCTTTGGGATGCGGGGATCGGCACGTTTGGCGGCTGGCTACGGCTGCTCGCGTTCGGCGCGATCGCGGGCGGTGTGGTCGGCTTCCTCGGCTATCTCGGCGGGGACCTGCTGATCTGCCTGTTCAACTGGACCGGGATGATGGTGATCGGCGCGGGTCTGGCCGGGCTGATCGTGCCGCCGGTCGTCAGGATGCTGCGCGCGCGAGGCGTGCCGGCGCCCGTGGCACTGGCGATCGCGATCCTGGCGGCGGCCTTGCCCGTCAGCCTGGCGGCGGCGGGTTTCGGCCGCTGGGCCTGGCCCGGAGAGGCCGCGCGGATGCCGCTGATCGACTGGTATGTGAAGACGGCATTGGTCGAGGCGATGGTGGTCGGGCTGTGGCTGGTGGCAGAGGCGCGTCGCCGACCGGCGCCTGCCCTCACGACGCCGCCCGGGCCGCCGCGACACACTCTCGCCAACGACGGCGTCACCTGCCTCCAGATGGAGGATCATTATGTTCGCGTGCATCGGCTCTCGGGCAGTCGGCTCGAGCTGATGCCGATGGCCGACGCGATCGCGCGCTATGGCGCGGCGGGCATTCGGACGCATCGAAGCTGGTGGGTGGCGACCACCGCGATCCGCGCGGTCGAGTGCGAGGGCCGCAACCTGCGCGTCCGGCTGGAAAGCGGGTTGCTCGTCCCCGTCGCGCGCAACCGCGTCGCCCTATTGCGCGCCGACCCGGCGATTGCCTCGTTGTTTCAGGCTTAGCTGCGGCGGCTGATCGCCCAGAGCGTGTAGAGCCCGATCCCCGCCCACACCACGTTGAGCACCGCCGACGGGAAGGCATGGTTGTATCCGCTGTTGATCACGAAGCAGCCGGCGCCGACCACGTTCATCGATTGATAGAGCCGCGACTGCCCGCCGATCCGGCCGCTCGACAGCAGGAGATAGGCGACGAGGATCAGCACCGCGCCAATCCAGCCGATCGCCTCGATGAGGATACGTTCCAGGGTCATGCGCCCCCGATGACGCGGTTCGCCGTATCCGTCCACCCGGACTTACGAGCGCTAATCGAAATCGTCTTCCCAATCGAGGCCGAGAGCGAAATGAAGCGACCGGAGAGTCGTCCAATCCGTCGTCACCATGTCCAGCAGCAACTTTTCGAGCTGCCGGCGGTCCGCCTTCGCGATCTGCACGGCCACCCTGTCAATGCTGTTGGAAGGACCTTCTCCGGCCGTGCTAGCCTCGTTGGCCAGCAGTGCCGTCGCCACCATATGCTTGCATAGTCCGGCATCTTCAAAGGCTGGGCATGTGCAACTCCCCGAGACTTCTGGTCCCGGCCTGTTCAACCAGACCGTATAATCGGTCGTTCCGAACGCGGCCGCCAGGACGCCGTCAGCTCCGGCGCTCAGCAGCGTGACTTGATATTGATCAGCATAATTCCGGCCACGCGCGAAGACCTTCTCACCCACGGCCTCGCGCAGACGCAACTCGTCATAACGGATGTCGCCGGCAGCCTTCACAGGGCCGGGTGAAGAATGGGATCGGTTTCGATCATGTGCTGCGCTTCGTCGAGTGTTGTCGAAAAACGGTATGGAAACCACTGTCCTGTATGTCGGTGCCACATGATGTGAAACCGATGCCCGGTCAGGCTTTCCTCGTCATGGTCAAGCCGAACCCAGGCGGAAGCGAACTCCTCGCCAGCATTGTCGTCCCAGCCAGATCGATAGCGGGTGATGAAACTGTACATTGCCTCCCGCCATGTCCCGCTGAGCCCAATCGGGTAGTTCCACTGCGTCGGCCTGATCTCGGGTAGGAAACGGGGAAGAAGGATGCCGGAAATGAAGGCATCGCAGCGCTGCCCGATCGCTGCTTTGTCGTCCTTTGTCAGTTCTCTGACTCGATGGCGAACCGGCCTATCCAACTATCGCTGCTCCCCTGCATGATCGCCAAAACCGCGGTCGAGAGACCTAACCGTCAAGCGCCACCGCTGAAGCACGCCCCGCGTGCTTAGTCTGTCGCGCGGCGCCTGACGGCGCCGAATGACGAAGACCGCTAGCCCGACACTCTGTGCCACGGGTCAGTGGCTCGATGGCACACATAGACTGCCCCTACGGGACCAAAACTACGATATGAGAACATTCTACTGGATGGTGACCGTCTGCACCAATGTATCCATTTCGCGCGTAACGGCGGGGGTGATGTCCATGGCGTTGTTCCAGCCATAACTATTGTTGCGTTCCATGACCAAACTGCAGGCGTTACGGGTAACGACGCGGCCGAGCGCCTCGTTCAGCGCGCGATCGATCTGCTGCTGTCCGCGCTCCTGGGCGGCGATGAAGCGCACATTCTGCTGCTGCTCGATTTCGCGCGCCTGCTGATCGAGCGCGGCCAGTTGCCGCTGATATTCGATCGGCGCGGTGGCGTTCTGGCGCGCCTCGAGCTGCCGCCGCTGCTGGTCGATGCCGTTCCGCCGCTGCACGAGGTCGCCCGATAGCGACGCCTGCATCTGCTTGAGCTGCACCTGCATCGACTGGCCCGCGCGCGACGCGCCGATCGCGCCGGTGCGCGACAACATGCACAGGCCCTGTATCGGGGGGCCGAAGGTCTGGGCCGAAGCGGACGACCCGATACAAATCAGCAGGAAGGCGGCGAACTGCCCGAACAATCGCATGCCGCCGTCTCTCGCCCAATCAGCGCGCGGCCGCAACCCGGTCCGCGCAAGTCTGATCCTGCCAGATCACCTCGGACACGGTCACGCTATAATGGCCCGGCGGCCTCTCGAACCGAATCTCCATCCGGCACCGAACCCGCTCGAGACTTCCCGGCGCGACCGGAAAGAACAGCACATAATTCCACCGCCGGGTAATGCCCTCGCCGAAATGGGGCGGGCCGATCAGCCGGTAGATGCTGAACTTGTCGACGCCGGGCGTGATCATCCGCACCGCTGCCGGGCTGACCGTCGCGCCTAGCTTCTTTTCCTCCAGCGGCCTGTGAGGAAAAGCATCCGGATCGACCTTTGCCACATAGACCGGATCTGGCGTCGCGGCGGCATCCTTGGCCGTCGCTGGGAAGGAGCCCGAAAGACCGGAACCGATGAGAAAAGTAAGCGCGAGAAAGCTGAGTCTCATTGCATCCTCCTTTGGATCAGAACTGGATGCCGAAACCGGCATTGGCACCGACCCGCTGCTGGGTGTCATAGGTCACCCCGGCCTTGAAGATGGTGCGACCGTCATCCATCACGCGCGAGAGACCGAGCGAGAAAGCGGACTGGCCCTGATAGGTGCCGGCACCGAACGCGAGCATGCCGCGGCCGGGCTCGAACGCCTGTGGGAGACCCGCTGCCGCCAGGGCGCCGGCGGTTCCGGCATTGGCATTCCGCTGGACCTTCCCAAGGTCATACTGGATCCCGGCAAGCTTGATATCGGTATAGGCATTGGCCGACGCGAGCGTGCTGGCGAGACCGCTGTTGAGCTGCTGGACATTGACCGCGTCGGTCGGTGCGACACCAGCCGCGACGTTGCTCAGCACCGCCGCCGGTCCGCCGGGATTGAACGTCACCGACTTGCCGCCGGCATCATATTGCACCGAATTGCCGGCGACCTGTTGCACCTTGTAGAGTTGCGAGCCGTTGACGGCATCGGACGAGGTCGCGTTGACCGCGCCGGCACCAACGTTCTGGACGGTGTTGCCGCCCATGTTGACGACCGTGTTCTGCCCCACGGCGAGGCCGCCGTTGGCGGTTACCGTGCCGGCAAAGGTCGGATTGTCGGCCACCGCGACCTGGAGCTGATTGCCGTTCAGCGTCACGACGGTGTTGGAGCCGGCGGTGACGTTGAGCGTGCCGTTCGACGGCACGTTGGTGGCCGGACCGCCATTGGCCTGGATGTTCCAGCCGGCGCTCGCCGTCGTGTTCAGCGCCTGCAGCGCGTCGTTGACGTTGGTATAATTGTTCCCGCCGACGTTCAGGTTGGTCGTGACGGTGCCAGTGGTCGGATTGTAGCTCGAATTGCCGCCCAGACCCGCCGCCGTGCTGTTGCCCAGGTTGGTGACGTTATTGGCGACGGTGGTGACACTGCCGGCGATGTTGGTCACCCGGTTGTCGAGGTTGGTGATCTGGGTGTTCTGCGCGCCCAACGCATCGCCGACATTGTTGTAGGTATTGCCGCCGACCGCGTAGCTCGGCGCGGTATAGGCGCCGGTGGTGGAATTGTAGGACGCGCCGCCGCCGAGCGAGGTGGCGGTGTTCTGCGCGACCTGGTTGAGCTGGCTGACATTGACCGCATCGGTCGGCGCCGAACCCGCCGCGACGTTGGTGACCTGGCGCTCGGCGCCCGCCGCGCCGACCGAGACTTCGCCGGCGGAGCTTTGCGGCGTGCCGAGACCATACGCCGAATAGCCGATCCGCGACCCCACCGTCGTCACCGCGCCCGCGCCCAGCGCGACGCTGCCCGCGAAGCTGGCATTGGCGCCCGGCCCGATCGCGATCGACTGGATGCCGGTGGCGACCGAATTGGTGCCGAGCGCGATGCCGTCGGCTCGCGAGACCCGGGCATTCTGGCCGATCGCGGTACCGCCGGGCGCGGTCTGATCGACCACCGCGCCATTGCCGATACCGACGCCATTGTCGCCATTGACGACCGTGGTCGGCCCCACCGCGACGGAGTCGGTCCCGACGGCGAGCGAATCCAGGGCCACGGAATTGGCGTGGAAATATTTGGTCGAGGTCACCGACACCGATCCGATCGCCCCCTGAAGCTGGCGGAGCGTCACCGCGTCGTTCGCCGCGGTACCGTCCGCGACATTGATGATCTGGCGATATTCACCGGTCGTCGAATTGCCGACCGACACCGCCCCGAGCAGCGTGGCGTCGCTGGTATTATAGGGCACGAAGCCCAGGCCCGCCGGAATGGCGCCGATCGCCGGCGCCAGCGCGCGATCGGAAAGCGACCCGCTGCCCAGCGCCAGCGAACCGTCGACGCTCGCCACCGCATTGTTGCCCATCGCGATGCTGTCGGTGTTGTTGGCCACCGCCTGCGGCCCGACCGCGACGCTGTTGGTTCCCACCGCCTGGCTGTCGGCGAGCGTCGAGGTGGAATGGAAATATTTGATGCCGCCGCCATTGGTGATGTTGGTGACGGTCGCCCCGATGCTGGTCACGGTGTTACCGAGCGTGGTGACGGTATTGCCCAGGTTGGTGACCGTGTTGCCGAGATTGGTCACA
>DASVNU010000099.1:0-32348 GCA_036383655.1 Sphingomonas sp.
CCCATTGGGAGAGGGAGGGAGCCGCGAAGCGGCGGAAGGGTGAGGGCAGCAGGTCGGCGTGCCATATCCCTGCCCTCACCCTTCCCACGCCTTCGGCGCGGGCCCCTTCCCTCTCCCACAAGGGGAGAGGGAGTTTACATCTCCCCGCGCGCCCGCCTGATCGCGTACCATTTCTGCACATTGGCATTATGCTGTTCGAGCGTGTCCGCGAACACGTGCCCGCCCGTGCCGTCCGCCACGAAATACAACGCCTGCGACTCCGCCGGGTTGAGCACGGCGTCGATCGACGCGCGGCCCGGATTGGCGATCGGCCCCTTGGGCAGACCGGTCATCGCATAGGTGTTGTAGCCGTTATTCGCCTCTAGCTCCGAGCGCAGGATGCGGCGCCCGAGCGGCTTGCCCCTGGTCACCGGATAGATGACGGTCGGATCGGCCTGGAGCGGCATGCCGCGCTTGAGCCGGTTTGAATAGACTGCGGCGACCATTCGCCGCTCCTCGGGCTTGCCGGTTTCCTTTTCGACGATCGAGGCGAGGATCAGCGCCTCGCGCGGCGTCTTCGCCACCGTGGTCGGCGACCGCTTCGCCCAGGCCTGGTCGAGATATTGGGTCATCGCGCGCTGCATCCGCTCGATGATCGCCTGACGGCTGTCGCCATGCTCGAAACTGTAGCTGTCGGGCATCAGCGAGCCTTCGGCGGGCACGTCGATCTTGTCGGTCAGTTCGGGCATCGCCATCAGCCGTTCCTGTGCCAGGATCGATGGCCAGCCCTCGGGGATGGTGATGAAGCGCTGCAGCGTCTTGCCGCCCTGCAGCAGCTTGAGGATGTCCGATTGGCTAAGATGCGCGGGGATGCGATATTCTCCCGCCTTGATTCCCGCGCCACCGCCGAACACCTTGGCGAGCAGGGTGAAGCTGCTGGCTGACGAGATCGCGCCCGCTTTCTCCAACTGCTCGGCCGCCTTGTTCAGGCTGGTACCCGGCGCAATCGAGACAGTGACGTTCTTCTGCAGCGGGCCGCGTCCGCCCCAGCCATGGACCAACCAGAACCCGCCCGCGACCAGCAACAGCGCGGCGACCAGGCCAAGGCATCCGAACCGGCTGCCGCCGCGCTTCTTCCGGGCCATGACGGGATCAGACCGCCTTCATCACCAGGCTGGCATTGGTGCCGCCAAAGCCGAACGAGTTGTTGAGCACCGCCTTGACCTTACGCTCCTTGGCGACATGCGGGACGAGGTCGACGCCCGCGCAATTGTCGCTCGGATTGTCGAGGTTGAGCGTCGGCGGAACGATCTGGTCGCGCAGCGCCAGGATGCAGAAGATCGATTCGACCGCGCCCGCGCCGCCGAGCAGATGCCCGATCGCCGACTTTGTCGACGACATCGACAGGGTTGCGATGTTGTTACCGAACAACCTGCGCACGGCGTTGAGTTCGAGTTCGTCGCCGAGCGGAGTCGAGGTGCCGTGGGCGTTGATGTAATCGATGTCGCTCAGGTCGAGGCCAGATTTGCGCATCGCCATTTCCATCGACCGGAACGCGCCCGACCCTTCAGGATGCGGCGCGGTGACGTGATAGGCGTCGCCGGACAGGCCATAGCCGATCACTTCGGCGTAGATCTTGGCGCCGCGCTTCTTGGCGTGCTCATATTCCTCGAGACACACGACACCCGCGCCTTCGCCCATGACGAAACCGTCGCGATCCCTGTCGTACGGACGGCTACCGCGCCACGGTTCGTCGCGGAAGCCGGTCGACAGCGCGCGCGCCTGACCGAAGCCAGCAATACCGATCGGGCAGATCGCGCCTTCCGAGCCACCGGCGAGCATCACGTCGGCATCGTCCATCGCGATCATTCGCGCGGCGTCGCCGATCGAATGCGCGCCGGTCGAGCACGCGGTGACGACCGCGTGGTTGGGGCCCATCAGCCCGTACTTGATCTGCACCTGACCGGTGATCAGGTTGATCAGGCGGCCATGGACGAAATGCGGCGAGACGCGCTTGGGACCCTTTGCGGCGAGCACCAGCGATTCGCTCTCGATGCCCGGCAGGCCGCCGATCCCCGACCCGATCGAGCAACCGGCGCGATAGCGCTCCTCCTCGGTCATGTCGGTCAGGCCGGCATCTTCGAGCGCCTGGCCGGCGGCGTCGATGCCATAGACAATGAACGGATCGACCTGACGCTGGACCTTATGGTCAACGCGCTTGTCGGGATCGAAGCCATATTCGTGGTCGGCCGGCTTCACTTCGCAGGCATAATTGCTGTGGAAATCGGTTGCGTCGAACCGTGTGATGGTACCCGCGCCCGATTTGGCGGCAATCAGGTTCTTCCAGGCCGTTTCGACGTCCGCCCCCAAGGGGGTTACCAGGCCCAGGCCGGTCACGACTACGCGCCGCATGGTCTTCTCCAATCCAAGTCTCTTACAGCGAAACGGCCCCCCGGCCCTGGGTAACCCTGGGACGGGGAGCCGCTCGTTACTCTATACGCCCGCGGCCGTCAGCCACGGAAAAGAGGGCTCAGCCCTGATGTGCGTCGATATAGGTGATCGCGTCGTTGACGGTCGTGATCTTCTCGGCGGCATCGTCCGGAATCTCGACCCCGAACTCTTCCTCGAACGCCATGACAAGCTCGACGATGTCGAGGCTGTCGGCACCGAGATCGTCGATGAAGCTAGCCTCAGGCGTCACCGAGCTCGCCTCGACGCCCAAGTGCTCGACCACGATCTTCTTCACCCGGTCGGCAGTATCGCTCATTCGTCAGCTTCCCTCTATTGTTTCCGGAGTCTGCCCCCGGGGAGTTTCCTGAACGCACGTAGAACGCGAGGGGTGCCCGCGCAAGAGGCTCTACCGCTCGCCAAGCTCCAGCTCCCGCATCGGGCGATCCTCGGCGAAGGCGGCCTCAGCCTCATCGCGCATGATCCAGCCGGCGAACACGTCTCCGGTCGTCCCGCTGATCACGCCATCGTCCTCAACCCCATTTCCGTCGAAACGGAACCCGCTTTTTGCCAGAAAAGCTTTCAGCTTGTCGGCAGCCGGCGACTGCCCCTTCACCGTCGCGACGCGCTCCTCAAATCCCAGTGTCTGAAAATATCCGTACAACCTGTCGTAAGCGATCGCTCGCGACCCTAACGAAGCATATTTCTTTCTGCCGGCGAGGACCTGGACCTCGGCGATGACATGCATGACCGCGGCATTCGTTCGATTTTCCGACCATTTATGGCCCGTCGCGCACTTCACCAGCGCGTCTCGCACCGCCGTCTGCGCCACATCCTTGTCGGCTTGGCTGCTTGATTCGTCGCCGAGCGCGGACAGTTTCTCGGGCGCCAGTCCATATTCGGTAACGGGGCAGTTGATTTCAGCGCCGGCCGCGACGGGGGTCGCGGCCTGAAACGCAAGGGCAAGAAAAATCAACATCGCCGCTCCATCGTGACTGCCCCATCGAACCGATCAGAGGCTGGCGAACTCTGCCGGATAAAACTCGATCGCCGCAAGCGCCGAATAGAACAACAGAACGTGCCGTCGCGCGCGCGCGTTGTTCGTTGCCGCGGTTATGGCGGCCAGCGCGCCGGGAGACGCCTTTTCGATCAGGCTCCTGCGATCCGGGGCCGGCAAGGCGGCATAGGCCGCGGCGAGCTTGGCGGCGTCGAGCCCATCATTCCTGAGCGCGGCTTCGGCGCCCAGTTTGGTCGCCCTGCCTTGCGTATAGGAAACGGCGGCCTGGACAGCGGTTGGCGACCAATTGCCGGCGGTGCGGCATGCCTGACGCGCGGCGAGCAGCGCATCGCGGTCGGCATCAAGCGCAGCCGCGGGATTGCTGCCCTTGTCGGCCGCGGCGACCACACCGTCGCCGATCCGCTGCATCGCGGTCGGGCCCAGTTTCGCCTCGATACAGCCGATATCGCCCGATGCCGCCCAGGCGGCGCCGGGCGCAAGCAAAGCGGCGGCGATCAAAATGAGCCTCATAGCATTGCCATCCCGCCGTTGACGTGGAGCGTCTGCCCCGTGACGTAGCCTGCTTCCTTCGAGGCCAGATAGACCACGGCGGCGCCGATATCCTCGCCGGTACCGAGATCGCCCGCCGGGATGCGCCCGAGCAATGCTGCCTTCTGCGCCTCGGGCAGCACGTCGGTCATCGCCGAGCGGATGAAGCCGGGCGCCACGCAATTGACCGTGATGTTGCGGCTGGCAAGCTCCTGCGCCAGCGCCTTGGACATGCCGACCAGCCCGGCCTTGGACGCGGCGTAATTGGCCTGGCCAGGATTGCCGGTCGCGCCCACGACCGACGTGATTGAGATGACGCGGCCGTAGCGCGCCTTCATCATCGGCCGGGCGGCGGCGCGGACGAGGCGGAAGGCGGCTTCAAGATTGACCTTGATGACCTGATCCCATTCCTCGTCCTTCATCCGCATCGCCAGATTGTCGCGCGTGACGCCGGCATTGTTGACCAGGATATCGAGCTTGCCGCCCAAGGCTTCCACCGCCCGCGGCACCAGCGCATCGACCGCGGCGCCATCGGACAGATCACATTGCAACGCGACGTGATCGCCGCCGAGCGAGGCGCGGAACGCCTCCAGCTTGTCGGCATTCGATCCCGACACCGCGAGCCGCGCGCCCTGCCCCGCCAACGCCTGGGCGATCGCCGACCCAATCCCGCCGGATGCGCCGGTGACCAGAGCGGTCATGCCTGTGAGGTCGAACATTATTTCATCTCCAGATTTTGATTTTGATTCACGCAAAGGCGCTAAGGCGCAAAGGGTTTGTAGTCATTGACCACACGGCGAAGCCCCTCCTTGAGGGTTTCGCCACCGAAATTGATCAATAGTCCAAGGGGCTGCTTCGTCAGTCTTAGATATGTCAGTAGTTGCTTTCCGTGAGCGCCATTCAGGCGCTCGACCGATTTGATTTCCACCAGGAGCCGCCCACCAACCAGCAGATCGATACGAAACGCCGCTTCGAAATGCAGCCCGTCATAATCGACCGACACCGGAACCTGGCGAGCGACCTCGATACCGCGCTGCGCGAGCTTTCCGGCCAGGATCATCTCATAAACGCTTTCGAGCAGCCCAGGCCCCAACTCCCGGTGCATTCGCAACGCGTCGTCCACGACAGCGGACGCCAGAGCCTCTAGATCCTGCAATCTTCGCGCCTCCGCGCCTTCGCGTGAATCAAAAATAAAGCGCCTCTGCGCGAACTAAAACGACTTAGCCAAAGCCTCGATGTCCTCCATCGAGATCACGCTCGACGCATCCACATCGGGGACGATGCGCTTGACCATCGGCGACAGCACCTTGCCGCCGAATTCGATGAAACGCTCGACGCCGGTATCGGCCATGTTGAGCACCGACTCGCGCCAGCGCACCATGCCGGTGACTTGCTCGACCAGCAGCTTGCGGATCGTGTCGACGTCGCTGACCGGCTGCGCAGTGACGTTGGCGAACACGGCGACCAGCGGCGTGTCGATCCGCGCGTCGGCCAGCGCCTTGTCCATCGCATCGGCGGCGGGTTGCATCATCGGGCAGTGGAACGGCGCCGACACCGGCAGAGCGATGGCGCGCTTGGCGCCATAGTCCTTGGCAATCTCGATCGCCCGATCGATCGCCGCCTTGGCACCCGAAATCACTACCTGCGACGGGTCATTGTCGTTGGCGACGGTGCAGACTTCTCCCTGCGCGGCTGCCTCGGCGATCTTTTGCGCGATCGTCAGGTCCGCACCGAGCAACGCCGCCATCGCCCCCTGCCCCACCGGCACAGCAGCCTGCATCGCCTCGCCGCGGTGACGCAGCAGCAGCGCGGTCGTCGCGAGGTCGAGCGCGCCGGCCGCGCACAACGCGCTATATTCGCCAAGGCTGTGGCCAGCGACATAGTCCGCCTTGTCTGCAAGCTTGAGCCCGCCTTCCTTCTCCAGCACGCGCAAGGTCGCGATCGCATTGGCCATGATCGCCGGCTGCGCATTGGCGGTGAGCGTCAGCTCGTCGGCCGGGCCGTCGAACATCAATGTCGACAGATGCTGGCCGAGCGCCTCATCGACTTCCTGGAAAACCTCGCGCGCGGCAATGCTGGCCTCGGCGAGCGCCTTGCCCATGCCGACCGCCTGGCTGCCCTGGCCCGGAAATATGAAAGCGCGCATGATCCTCTCCCGATTAAGGCTGCGGCCCTAGAAATGCTGCGCCCGTTGCGCAAGTTCAGTCGTCCCTATCGGGCTTGGATAGCCGAGCGCGTGTCGCTAACCATAACCCCTCTCCCGCATGCCCCTCTCCCGCGAGCGGGAGAGGGCTTTATCTCGCGGTATGAACCTTGCTTTCCGCCCTGAAACCTGTATGGGACCCGCTTCCGGGGCGAGAGCGCAGGCTTTTCGCCCCGGTTGCTTTGAAGACGATAGCCGGAGGGGCGTCCGTATGGTGCGGCGTCAGCGATCGGCCAAGATAGAGGTAAGACATGGCTCTTTACGAGCACGTGTTCCTTGCGCGCCAGGATCTGGCACAAGCGCAAGTGGACGCACTGGCGGAAGCCGCCACCAAGATCATCGAGGATAATCAGGGCAAGGTCGTCAAGACCGAGACCTGGGGCCTGCGCAGCCTGGCTTATCGCATCGCGAAGAACCGCAAGGCGCATTACGTGATGCTCGAGATCGACGCACCGGGTTCGGTCGTCGCCGAGCTGGAGCGCCAGACCCAGATCAACGAAGACGTGATCCGCTACATGACCGTCAAGGTCGACGAGCACGAGACCGGCCCGTCGGTGATGATGCGCAAGAACGAGCGTGATCGCGAACGTCGCAGCGAGCGCGGCGATCGCAACGACCGCGGTCCCCGCGGCGGTTTCGACGGCGAATAAGGAGCAACGACCATGGCACGACCCTTTTTCCGCCGCCGCAAGAGCTGCCCTTTCTCCGCCAAGGACGCCCCCCGGATCGACTATAAGGACGTCCGGCTGCTGCAGGGCTTCGTCTCCGAGCGTGGCAAGATCGTCCCCTCGCGCATCACTTCGGTGAGCGCGAAGAAGCAGCGCGAGCTGGCCCAGGCCATCAAGCGCGCGCGTCACCTGGGCCTGCTGCCCTACCTGGTTAAGTAAGGAGCGCCCGCGATGGACGTTATTTTGCTGGAGCGCGTCGAGAAGCTCGGCGCCATCGGCGATGTCGTGAAGGTCAAGGACGGCTTTGCCCGTAACTACCTTCTGCCGAACAAGAAGGCGCTGCGCGCCAACGAAGCCAACCGCAAGGTGTTCGAGGCCAACCGCAGCCGCATCGAGGCCGACAATGCGTCGCGCCGCACCGATGCGGAAAAGGAAGCCAAGAATTTCGAGGGCGTGGCGATCACGTTGATCCGTCAGTCGTCGAACACCGGCCAGCTCTATGGATCGGTCGCGGTTCGCGATCTGGTCGAAGCGCTCGAGGCCGACGGCCACAAGGTCGCCAAGTCGGCGATCGTGCTCGCCAAGCCGATCAAGGCGATCGGCGTGTATGAGGTCAAGGTCCAGCTGCACCCCGAGGTCGCGGTGACCGTCAAGGTCAATGTCGCCCGCTCGCCCGAGGAGGCCGAGATGCAGTCGAAGGGCGTCGACGTCATGGCGCAGATGTTCGAGGAAGGCCGCGACGTTACCGGCTTCACCGAAGATTACGATCCCAATGCCGAGCCTGGCGCGACTGCCGAGGCACCTACCGCCGACGCTCCGGCGCCGGCTGCCGAGGAAGCGTCGGAAGCCTGAGGCTTCCTGCACGGATCAAGAAAAAGGGCCGTCCGGATTGCTCCGGGCGGCCCTTTTCTTGTGCGACCCTTCGGGGGCTGGGGTCGCGGATCGACGCTCTTGGGGGGATCAGAGCGTCGTAACGTATGCGCCGACGACCGCGGTCAGCGGAATGAGCGCGAAGATCACAGGCAGAACCTTGCTCACGGCTTCGTTTCCTTCGGCCATCATGGCCGTTGGACGTGAGATGTGTACGAGGCCGCTTTCTTTCCAGAAGATGAACGGGAAACTTATCGTTTCAGGATGATGATTGCCGCTTTGGCCGTTTCGGAAGGGTCACTTCCGCCCGAGCAATATCTCGATATCGCCATGGGCCACCTTCAGGGCTCTGCCGCTCATCGAGCATTCGGCACCCTCACAGTCGAGGAACGTCGCAATCCGCGTCCCATGCTGCTCGCGCGGCGACTCGATGAAGGTCACGCCCGACGCCTCGCGACGGTCGTAAAAGGCCTGCAGGTCGTCGGCCGCATAGCCCAGCCGCACGTGCCCAGCCGGATGCTCGCCATCGGCGATGTGGAGCGCCAATTTGGTATCGCCCGTCGCGAACTCGCTCCAGAACGGCGAAGCGAAAAGCAGCGGCAGGCCCAACGTATCGCGATGAAACGCGATCGCCCTGTCCATGTCGGCGACGAACTTGATCGCATAGGCAAGCCGCATCACTTCCTCCCGAACAATTTCTCGATATCGCCATGCGCCAGCTTCACCCAGGTTGGGCGGCCGTGGTTGCACTGGCCCGAACGCGGCGTGACTTCCATCTCGCGGAGCAGCGCGTTCATTTCCGCGACCGATAACACGCGGCCGGCGCGGACCGAGCCGTGGCAGGCCATGGTCGCGGCGACATGGTCGAGCCGTTCTTTCAGGCTCAGCGCTTCGTCGAACGCCGCGAGTTCGTCGGCGAGGTCGGTGACGAGACCGGTGACATCCCCCTGCCCCAGCAACGCCGGCGTCGAGCGGACCAGCATCGCGCGCGGGCCGAAGCGTTCGAGGTCGAGGCCGAGTTCGGCCAGTTCCTCGATCCGCGCCTCGAGCCGGTCGCAGGCGGGTTCGTCGAGCTCGACCACTTCGGGCAGCAGCAATGCCTGCGCCGCTATCCTGCCGCCCGCCAGCGCGGCGCGCATGCGTTCGAGCACGAGGCGCTCGTGCGCGGCATGCTGATCGACCAGCACCAGTCCATCCTCGGCTTCTGCGACGATATAGGTCTTGGCGACCTGGCCGCGCGCGACACCGAGCGGATGCGCGACGGTGTCCGGCGGCGGCGCCCAGGCCGGCTCCGCACGCGCCGCGGGTGGTGGCATCGAGAAAGTGGGGCGATGTTCCATCACCCTGTTCGTCACCCCCGCGAAAGCGGGACCCCATCTCTCATCGGTCTCGCCGGTGGCCAACACGGGTGATGGGTCCCCGCTTTCGCGGGGATGACGGTCGAAAAAGCTTTCAGGCCGCCACGCCGCCAGCGCCGCCTCGTCCGGACGCAGCGCGCTGCGATGCCCCGCCTCGTCGAGCGCGCGGCGCAGGCCGCTGACGATCAGCCCGCGGATCATCTGCGGCTCGCGGAAGCGCACCTCGGTCTTGGCGGGGTGGACATTGACGTCAACCATGTCGGCGGGAAGGTCGAGGAACAAAGCGACCACCGGATGGCGATCGCGCGCCAGCATCTCGGCATAGGCACCGCGAACCGCGCCAGCGAGCAACCGGTCTTTCACCGGGCGGCCGTTGACGAACAGATATTGGTGGTCGGCGACCCCGCGATTGAAGGTCGGCAAACCCGCGACGCCGCCAAGCCGTACGCCTTCGCGTTCGAGATCGATGGCGACGCTATTGTCGATCAGCGCGCGATCGGTCAGCGCGGCGACGCGGTCGGGGCGATCCTCGGGCGCATTGGTCGACAGCGCGCGCCGCCCGTCATGCTCGACCGAGAAAGCGATATCGGGCCGCGCCATCGCCAGGCGGCGCACCACGTCGAGGCTGGCGCCATATTCAGCGCGGGGGCTACGCAGGAACTTGCGGCGCGCGGGGACGCGGTCGAACAACCCCTCAACGCGAACGCGCGTGCCGGGAGGAAGCGCCGCCGGCCCCTCCTCCACCAATGCGCCATTGTCGACCACGCGCCGCCAGCCATCGGCCCCGCGCACCCGGCTTTCGAGCGTCAGTCGCGCGACGCTGGCGATCGACGGCAAGGCCTCTCCGCGAAAGCCCAAGGTGGCGACGTTTTCGATCGCTTCATCGGGCAGTTTCGAGGTTGCGTGGCGTTCGAGCGCGAGCGCCATATCGGCCGCGGTCATGCCGCATCCATCATCGACGACTTCGACCAAATCGATCCCGCCGGAGGCCAATTTGACGGCAATTCGGGTCGCTCCCGCGTCGATCGAATTTTCGACCAATTCCTTCAACGCACTGGCGGGTCTTTCTACCACTTCACCGGCGGCGATACGGTTGACGAGATGCTCTGGAAGGCGGCGTATTGACATGGGTATGACTCTAGACCAAGCGACGCCATCCCGCGACCGCAAATGCCAAGAAACCGGAGCCCGGATTTGGCTTTGGCGGATGGGATGAAACAACCCGGCGCATGCCGTCACAACGGTCTCGAATTCGGACGGTCAAATCGAAATGGTCTTCTCGCGTTTCTTCAAATTCATGTCGCACGATATGGCGATCGATCTGGGGACGGCCAATACCGTCGTCTATCTGCGTGGCCGCGGCGTCGTCCTCAATGAACCGTCGGTGGTGGCGGTCGAGACGATCAACGGCGTCAAGAAGGTCAAGGCGGTCGGCGACGACGCCAAGCTGATGATGGGCAAGACCCCCGACAGCATCCAGGCCATCCGCCCGCTGCGCGACGGCGTCATCGCCGACATCGACGTCGCCGAACAGATGATCAAGCACTTCATCCACAAGGCGCACGGCGGACAGCGCCGCTTCATGCGCTGGCCGCAGATCGTGATCTGCGTGCCGTCGGGCTCGACCAGCGTCGAGCGCCGCGCGATCCGCGACGCCGCGTCGAACGCCGGCGCCAGCCAGGTGTGGCTGATCGAGGAGCCAATGGCGGCCGCGATCGGCGCCGACATGCCGGTGACCGAGCCGATCGGATCGATGGTCGTCGATATCGGCGGCGGCACGACCGAAGTCGCCGTGCTCTCGCTGCGCGGACTCGCTTACACCACCTCGGTACGCGTCGGCGGCGACAAGATGGACGAAGCGATCGTCTCCTACGTCCGCCGCAACCATAATCTGCTGATCGGCGAAGCGACCGCGGAACGGATCAAGCAGGAAGTCGGCACCGCCAAGCCGCCCGCGGACGGCATCGGCCTGACGATCCACATAAAGGGTCGCGACCTGGTCAACGGCGTGCCCAAGGAAATCCAGATCAACCAGGGCCAGATCGCCGAGGCGCTGTCCGAGCCGGTCGGCACGATCGTCGAAGGCGTGCGCATCGCGCTCGAGAACACCGCGCCCGAACTCGCCGCCGATATCGTCGATCAGGGCATCGTGCTCACCGGCGGCGGTGCGCTGCTGGCGGGGATCGACGAAGTGTTGCGTGACGAAACCGGCTTGCCGGTGACGATCGCCGAGGACCCGTTGACCTGCGTCGCGCTCGGCACCGGCCGTGCGCTCGAGGATCCGGTGTTCCGGGGCGTGCTGCATAACGCTTGATCTTGGGTCCATTTGGGCCTGATTTTGGCGTAAGAAAGAATCCCGGGCTTCGGGGTGCGAGGGAAGTGAATGGCGTCGCCACGCAACCGGCGCCCGGGTTATTCGCGGCGGGCGCAATATAGTCTGTTCATCGGCTACGTGATCGCGATCGCGGGCGTGCTTGTGGGCGCGGTTCTGCTGCTGATCTCGAAGCTCGATCCACCCGCTTTCTCGGCTCTGCGCGCCGGGACGGCGGAAATCACCGCGCCGGTCAGCTGGGGCGTCGGCTCGGTCGCGCGCGGGATCGGATCGATCCCCGGCTGGATCGGCAGCTATTTCGGCGTGCATGGCGAGAATGCGCGGCTGAAGGAGCAGGTTCAACGCCAGGAGCAGGTGCTGCTGAAGGCGCGCGCGATCGCTTATGAGAATATCCGCCTCAAGAAGCTGCTCAACATGCGCGAGCCGGCGATCGAGGACATCATCAACGCGCGGCTGGTGAGTTCGTCGGCGTCGAGCACGCGGCGCTATGCCATGCTCTATGCCGGCATCGCCCAGGGGGTGCATGCCGGCATGCCGGTGCGCGGGCCCGATGGGCTGGTCGGCCGGGTGATCGAGGCAGGCCCAGATACCGCGCGCGTGCTGTTGGTGATCGATCCGGAAAGCGTGATCCCGGTGCGGCGCCTGAAGGACGGCGCGCCCGGCTTCGCCGCCGGCCGCGGCGACGGGCTGCTCGAGGTGCGGCCGATCGCCATGACGACCGGCCAGTTCGCGGCGGGCGACATCCTGGTGACCTCGGGCACCGGCGGCATCTTTCCGCCCAACATTGCGGTCGCCAAAGTGACCGAGCACAGCCGCGACAGCGCGCTGGCGATGCCGCTGGCGCGCCCCGACGCGCTCGATTTCGCCACGGTGATGAAAGCCTATCTGCCGCCGCCGCCGCCACCGGCGCAGGACACGCGTCCGTGAGTCGTCCGCCGAGCGCGTTCGCGCCGCAGACGTCGCCCACCGGCCAGTGGCTGATCCCGGTCGGCTCGGTCATGGCGGGGTCGCTGGTCACCGCGGTTCCGTTCATCGCGACCTTCCCGGTGCTGCCGCCGTTCGGCCTGATGGTCCTGGTCGCGTGGCGATTGATGCGCCCCGACGCCTTGCGCGTCTGGGCACCAATTCCGTTCGGACTGTTCGATGATCTGGTCAGCGGGCAACCGCTGGGCAGCGCGGTGATGCTGTGGAGCATGGCTTTCCTGGCGATCGACATGCTCGACCGGCGGCTGGTGGCGCGCGACTTCTGGCAGGATTGGGTGCTGGCGGCGGGAGCGATCGCCTTCGCCCTGATCGGAGGACGCTTGATCGCGACCGGGATCGAGGCGCATGTCGATACCTTGTTGTTGTTTCAGGTGATCGTCGCGGTGCTGCTCTATCCCTTCGTCGCTCGGCTGGTCGCCTGGCTCGACCACAAACGGGGCCACGCGTGAACCGCCCGACTCGCCTGGTCAACGAGGTCCAGCAATCCTACAGCTTCTCGCGCCGCGCGCTCGTGCTGGGCGCGGCGCAGGGCGCGGTGGCGGTGGCGCTGGCCAGCCGCATGACTTGGCTCGCGGTGATCGAGAACCAGCGCTACCAGCTGTTGGCGGAAAGCAATCGTGTCAATCTGACGATGATTCCGCCGCGGCGCGGCTGGATCATCGATCGCTACGGCCATCCGATCGCCAACAACCGCACCGATTTCCGCGTCGACATCATCCCCGATCGCCTGCCCAAGGAACAGATCGATCAGGTGTTGAAGCTGCTCCAGCAATTGCTGTCCTTGCCACCCGAACAGATCGCGCGGATCCAGACCGACCTCAAGCGCGCGGCCGGTTTCCAGCCGGTCCAGGTGGCGGAAAATCTCGACTGGGACCGGTTCGCCGCGATCCAGGTACGCCTGCCCGAACTGCCCGGCGTGGCGCCCACGCGCGGCTATTCGCGCAGCTATCCCGCGGGACCGGCGGTCGCGCATTTGACCGGCTATGTCGGCGCGGCCTCGGCCGAGCAGTACAAGCAGACGAAGAACCCGCTGTTCATCACACCTGGCTTCAAGATCGGCAAGGATGGCCTTGAAAAAGCGCTGGAAGAAACCTTGCGCGGCGCGCCCGGCGCCAAGCGTGTCGAAGTCACCGCACATGGCAAGCTGGTGCGCGAACTGGCGACCCGGCAGGACGTCCCCGGCCGCAACCAGCGGCTGACGATCGACGCCGGTCTGCAGGAATATGCCGCGCGCCGGTTGGGCACCAATTCGGGCTCGGCGGTGGTCGTCGACATCACCAGCGGCGACCTGCTCGCCTTCGTGTCGATGCCGGCGTACGATCCCAACAGCTTTTCCGATGGCATCAGCCACCTCGAATGGAAGATGCTGTCGGACAACGACCACGTGCCGTTGATGAACAAGATTCTTCAGGGTCTTTACCCGCCGGGATCGACGGTCAAGCCGATGAACGGCCTGGCGCTGCTTCGGGCCGGGGTCAGTCCGGACGACCGGATCAGTTGCAGCGGCGCGCTGCGGGTCGGCAACGGCATCTTCCATTGCCACAAGAAGTCGGGGCACGGGCCGCTCAACCTCAAGCAGGCGATCATGGCCAGCTGCGACATCTATTTCTACGAGATGGTCCGGCGGCTGGGCTATGATCAGGTGGCGCCGGTCGCGCGGATCATGGGGTTGGGACAGAAGTTCGACCTCCCCTTCTCGACCCAGCGCTATGGCACGGTCCCCGACAGCGCGTGGAAGCTCAAGAAGTACAAGGCCGACTGGACCGTCGCCGATTCGCTCAACGCGTCGATCGGCCAGGGCTATGTGCTGGCCAATCCGATCCAGCTCGCGGTGATGGCCTCGCGCATCGCATCGGGCCGGTCGCTGCAACCGCGTATCGTAATGAACGGCAATGCGCCGATCGCCAATCCGCTGCCGCTCGATCCGCAGCACCTCGCCTATATCCGCGACGCGATGTACGGCGTGGTCAACCAGGGCGGCACCGGCGGCCGCGCGCGGCTTAACATCCCTGGCGTCTCGCTGGGAGCCAAGACGGGTACCGCGCAGGTCCGCCGCATCACCATGGCCGAGCGCGCGGGCGGCGTGCGGTCGAACGCCTCGCTGCCGTTCAAGATGCGCGACCACGCGCTGTTCATCTGCTTCGCCCCGGTCGAGAACCCGCGTTACGCCGCGGCGGTCGTGCTCGAACATGGCGGCCACACGGTGACCAACCTCGACACGCCGGGGATCGGGCGCGACATCATCACCTATCTGCTCGACCGCGACCGTGCGTTGAAATCCTTGGCCGAGGTCGAGCCGACCTGGGGCGGCGACATCGCCACGCGCATGGCCGCCGAGACCGCCGCCTACAAGAGCCAGATCTCGCTGGTACAGGGCGCGCAGACCGAGACCAATGCCACCGCCGCGCCGACCGACGCACCGGCGGTCGAAGCCGCGACCGACGCCGCCAATTCGTCGGCGGCGGCGATCGCCAATACCGCCCAGCCGGCGGAAGAAGGATCGCGCGAGGCGACCAATGACTAGAGGATCGTCCGCCAATCTGGGCTTCGTCCCCGAACCGCTCGCGCAATTGCCGTGGAAGGTGATCCTGCTGGTCCTGGCGATCGGCTGTTTCGACCTGCTGGTACTCTATTCGGCCGCGGGCGGGCATATCCGTCCCTGGGCGCTGTCGCAGGGTCTCCGCTTCTTCATCCTGCTCGGCGGCGCGATGGCATTGTCCCGCGTGCGCGAAAGTACCTGGAGTTCGATCAGCCTGCCGGTTTACGGTGTGATCATCCTGATGCTGGTGGGGGTCGAAATCCTCGGCAAGGTCGCCGGTGGCGGCCAGCGCTGGCTCGAACTCGGCGTGATCCGCCTGCAGCCATCCGAACTGATGAAGCCTTTCATCGTGCTCGCCTGCGCGCGCTTCTACGAGATGCTGCCGCCCTCCGAAATCCGCAAGTTCGGGGCGATCTGGCCGCCGCTGGTGCTGATCGGCCTGCCCGCCGGGCTGGTTATGCTGCAACCCGATCTCGGCACCGCGCTGATGATCACGGCGGGCGGCATCACGGTGATGTTCCTGGCCGGCACGCCGCTACGCCTGTTCATCGGCGGCGGGCTGGCCGGCGCGATCCTGGCGCCGATCGCGTTCAACTTCGTGCTCCACGATTACCAGCGCAACCGCATCCTGATCTTCATGGATCCCGAAAGCGACCCGCTCGGCACCGGCTATCATATCAGCCAGTCGAAGATCGCGATCGGGTCTGGCGGTATTTTTGGCAAGGGCTTTCTCAACGGGACGCAGAGTCACCTCGATTATCTGCCTGAGGGCCATACCGACTTCGCGCTGGCGACGATGATGGAGGAATGGGGTCTGGTCGGCGGCGTGCTACTGATCATCGCCTGGTTCACGATCATCTGGTGGGCGGTCAATGTCGCGCTCAAGGCTGAAGGTCGCTTCGCGCGGCTGACCGCGGCGGGCCTGGCCACCACCCTGTTCTTCTACGTCTCGATCAATATGGCGATGGTGATGGGCATGGCGCCGGTGGTCGGCGTGCCGCTGCCGCTGATCAGCTTCGGCGGTTCGTCGCAGCTGACAGTGTTGTTGTGCATCGGCATCCTGATGTCGCTCGACCGCCAAAACCGCCAACAGACCCGCTGGTAGCCGAAACGCGCAAAAAAGGGTTTGCAAAGCCCGATCGCGATGCTAACGGCCTCGCTCCCCGATCGGGGGCCGCCCATCAGGCGGCAGCCGCAAGCCGGCATGGACGCATAGCTCAGTTGGTAGAGCAGCTGACTCTTAATCAGCGGGTCCTAGGTTCGAGCCCTAGTGCGTCCACCAAATTTTCTCCTTGTACCTCAGTTACTCAGGTCGGTTCCGGCAACCAATTTGAGCCAAAAACTGCCCTCACTGCGACCATTTTTGTGACCATGACTGGTCACTTGCACCGAGGGCGGGCGCACCATCGATTCGGATTTCCAGCTCCCAACGCCTGAAGCACCCAAGTGGAACGGGCGGCGCGTTCGACCTCCGCCACGCGGACATCAGTCCCTGAACAGCAACGGCGCAAGTTCGTGCAGGCTGCGCCGCCAGGAAAGGAACTCGTGTCCGGTACCCGTGGAGATATAGAAGGCGCTTGGGATGCCGGCTGCCTTCAACGCCTCAGCATTGGCGCGCGGATCGACCTTGGGACCGCCTGGAGGTCCTGCGCGGCCGCCCTCGAGTTCGCGGCTGCCGAAGCTGACGAAAGTCAGCTTCACCTTGTCGCGATAGCCGGGCGTAGCGTTCACATCCTCCAGCGAGATGGTGCCGCCGCTCAGCAGGCCGATATAGGCGAAGCGGTCGAGGTTCTTGAGCGTGATCAGCTTGGTCTCGAATCCGCCCATCGATAACCCCGCCATCGCGCGGTGCCGCTGGTCGGCGAGCGTGCGATAGTGGCTGTCGACATAGGGGACGAGCTCGTCGAGCAGCACGGTCTGGAACGGCTTGATGTCAAAGCTGGCCAGGCCACCAGGACTGCCGGGCCGTACGTCGTTGGTCATGCCATAGGTCATGACGATCAGGAACGGCCGCGCCTTGCCGGCGGCGAGCAGGTTGTCGAGAATCAGATTGGCATGGCCCTGGTTGGCCCAAGCGGTCTCGTCCTCGCCCCAGCCATGCTGAAGGTAGAGTACCGGATAGCGGGTGCTGCCATTCTTCTCGTAACCGGGCGGGGTATAGACGAGGGCCCGCCGCTCCGTGCCTGTGCTAGGCGAGCGGAATAGGATCTGCTCGACGCGGCCGTGCGGCACATCCTTCAGCGCGTAAAAATCGGCATCGTGCGCGGGAACCTCAATGCCGCTTTCCCAGCGTGTCGATCCGTAGAAGTTGAGCGTGCCGGGATCGTTGAACGTACCGCCGTCGATGTTGAGGTGGTAATAATGGAAGCCCTCGTCGAGCGGGCCTTCAGTGGTGCCGGTCCAGCTGCCGTCGGGTGCCTTGGTGAGCGTCGTGCCGCCGCGGCCGCCCAGGCCAAGGCTTACCTTCACGTTGGCCGCCTCGGGCGCGACGATGCGGAAGCGGACATAACCTTGCGAGTTGACCTGCGGATATTCTTGGCCGGGCTGGTTCAGCGACGAAGGCTTGAAGTCTTCGGCGATCGGAGCCGGAGCGGTCTGTGCGAGGGCCGATTGCATGGCCAACACGGCCGCAGCCATGGTGATGGAAACGATCTTCACGGCGGCTCCTCCCCTTAACGCCGACGGCGCGTCCGGCCAGAAGGCTCAAATATCAGTGCTACTGATACGGCAAATTAATCGGAGTAATCAAGGCTGAAAAGGACATGGTCGCGATATTGATGAGTTAAGTATCATATTGAAATATAGTATATTATATTGAATCCTTCGGTTCTATTTTGCCGAACTCGCTTCTGAAGTTGACGGTGCAGTACGACTTCCCTTAGGCGATATGGTATCGCTAACAAAGGCGTTGGAACCGAGTCGTCGGGGAGAGGAGGCAAGGCAATGGGCAGACCTCGTTCGGCCGCGCATATGCGCGCGCTGGTATCGGCATTGGCGTTGCTGGCGCCGGCAGCGCTGCACGGCCAAACCGCCGGGATGGTAGTAGAAAAGCTGCCGCCGCCCACCGGGCTCGCTCCTTATTTCACCGCAGCTTCCGCCGATCCAGCCGCCCCCGATGCCGATGGCTTTCTCCGCCGCTGGCTGCTGCTGGAACCGATGGTGAAACCCAATCGGACCAACACCGGCTTCACCCCCAGCTATGTGCGCGAGGTGCTGGCGCCCGGTGCCTTTCCGGGCCATTTCGATGCGGTGCCCCGCGATGGCGAGAGCGCCGGGACGCTTCGTTGGCACGCGCTCGATTCCAGCCTGTTCGACATGAAGCTCTTCTACCTGGCGCAGGGGCTCGGCAAGCCAACCTATGGTGTGATCTTCTGGGCGGTGACGGTCGTGAACACGCCGCGGGAGATACGCGGCGTGCGGCTGGCGGTGGGTTCCAACTCCGCGTCGCGCTGGTGGCTGAACGGCAGCGAGGTCGCTGGGCTCTATGGCGATCGGCGCATGGCAATGGACGACGTGCTGTCGCGGCCCATTACGCTGCGCAAAGGGCGCAACGTGCTGCGCGGCGCGGTGATCAACGGCCCAGGTCTCAGCGACTTCTGCGCCCGCTTCGTCGACGAAAATGGCAAGCCGATCCGTGACATTACGATCGACGTGAACTGAGGAACCCGATGAAGTTTGCCCCGCCTTTGTGCGCGCTCTTCCTGTTCGCGCAGCCCCATGCCGCCTTCGCCCAGCTCGCAGGCGAGCCCTTTATCCACGATCCCTCCACCATCACCTATTCGGACGACCGCTGGTGGACCTTCGGTACCGGCGGCGGCGGACTCGTCTCCGAGGATGGTTGGATCTGGCACAATGGTGGCGAGCGGCCGGGCGGCGGGGTCGCGCCCGACGTTATCAAGATCGGCGACCGCTATTACGTCGCCTATGCAGTGGGCGGCGGCGGGATGAATGGCGGCCATGCGAGCGACGTGAAGGTCATGTGGACACGCTCGCTCGACCCCAAGTCGCCCGACTTCGGCTATCACGACGTCGGCGTGGTCGCGTCGACCAACGGGCTGGAGCCGGCAGACGCGATCGATCCCGCTTTTCTCTACACCGATGGACGGCTGTGGCTGAGCTACGGCACCTATTACGGCTATATCCGGATGATCGAGCTCGATCCCAAGACCGGCGACAAAATGCCGGGTAGCCAGCCGGTCGATGTCGCCATCGACATGGAAGCCACCGCGCTTATGTACCGCGACGGCTGGTATTATCTGCTCGGCACCCACGGCACCTGCTGCGACGGGCCGAACTCCTCCTATAATATCCGCGTCGGGCGCTCGCGCAGCCCGACCGGGCCGTTCGTCGACAATATGGGTGCGCCGCTACTGAAGGGCGGCGGCAAGCTCGTGGTCGCCGGACGCGGGCGCCAGTACGGGCCGGGGCATTTCGGCCTGATCGACTTGGGCGGCGGCGTCGAGAAATTCTCGATACATTATGAATCCGATCTCGATCGCGGCGGGCGCAGCGTGCTCGGGATCCTGCCGCTGCTATGGAAGGACGACTGGCCCGTGGCGGGCGAAAATCTGCCGGCCGGCACTTACGAGATTCAGTCCGAGCGGAGCGGCGGCGCGCTGGAACTCGCGGTCGATTTCGTGCGCATGCCCTTCGACGTCCGCCGCAGCTTCTTCGCCAAGCCGGGCGACCCGACAGGGCCAATCCCCAACCAGACGCTCGCCGAAAACCGGGTGAGCTGGCCTTCGGGCACCATCGACGTGGATTTGGGCGACTATATGATCCGCGCGCACCAGCAATGGACGATCTCACCGGCGGACGGCACGGGTGGAGCGTTCGGTGCGCCCTATTACAAAATCCTGATCGCCGGCACCGAACGCGCGCTGTCGGTCGGACCGGAAAGCAGCGTGCAGGCGGTGTCCGCCTTCACCGGCGCGCCCGAGCAGCTGTGGCGGATCGACCAGCTGACCGATGGCACCTACCGGATCCAGCCCAAGGCGCAGGCCGATGCGAAGCACCCCAAGGCGCTGGTCGCGATTGGACGGAGTACGCCGGCGCTGATGCCATTCGACCTGGCGAGCGATGCCGGTCGCTGGACATTCCAGCGACCTTGAATTTCGGCCCCGGCGGGCACGCGAACAATTTCATCGATCGCGGCCGGGTCAAGCGCGTTTTCGTCCAGGCCGACGAGCCCTATCGTAGGGCGCCGGAGAATCTGGGCGATTTATACGCGCCGAGCGCGACCGACGAGCCGGCGTCGTTCGATGCCTTCGCGACGCTCAGCCGGACCAACGCGCCGATGCGGTGGAACCATAGCCCACCACCACGCGACCGTTGCGCGCGTTGATCCGCACGTTGCCGGCATCGTCCCTCAGCAGCGTTGGCGAACCGGGCATCGGCACTTGCGGTCAACAGGTTCAAGGATTCCGTGATCAGGCGATGGCTCCGGCCAGATGCAGCGCGATACCGATGGCCGACGCACCGCCGAGCGTCGTGAAAATGCCGGCCTTCAGACGGAACATGGCGAGGATCGCCGCGGCGGCAATCGCGAGCGCCCAGGGATCGACGCTGGCGAACACCGGCATGTCGAAGCGGAACGGACCGGCCGCGATCGGGTGAACCGAGCGGAAGATCGTGTGAATCGCGAACCACAAAGCAAGATTGAGCACGACACCCACCACCGCCGCCGTGATCGCCGAGAGCGCCCCCGACAGCGCCTTGTCACCGCGCATCCGCTCGATGAATGGCGCGCCGAGGAAAATCCACAGGAAGCACGGCACGAACGTCACCCAGGTGGCGAGCAAGCCGCCGAGTGTGCCGGCGAGCAGCGGCGACAACATGCCGGGATGGCGATACGCCCCCATGAACCCGACGAATTGCAGCACCATGATCAGCGGTCCCGGCGTCGTCTCGGCCATGCCGAGCCCGTCGAGCATCTCCCTTGGCGAGAGCCAATGGTAGGTTTCGACCGCCTGCTGCGCGACATAAGCGAGCACCGCATAGGCGCCGCCGAACGTGACCACCGCCATCGTCGAGAAGAAGGTCGCGATCTGGGTGAACACGCTGCCGTGTCCGAGCAGGAGCAGCAGCGCGACGACCGGTGCGAGCCATAAGGCGAGCCAGACGGCGGTCTGTCGCAAGGTCTGGCCGATCGTGGGGTTGGCGTGCGACGGCAATTCCTCGCCAAGCAACGTGTCCGCGTCGTCGACGATGGCGCCCTTGGCAGCGCCATGTCCGCCGCCGACCTGGAACGCGGCAACGCCGACTCGTCCGCCGACATAGCCGATCAGCCCCGCCGCCAGCACGATGATCGGGAACGGTATGCCGACGAAGAAGATGAGGACGAAGGCGATGGCGGCCAGCCCGCGCATCACATTGTTCTTGAGCGCGCGGCCGCCGATGCGGACCACCGCTTGCAGCACGACCGCGAGCACCGCGCATTTCAGCCCGAAGAACAGCGCCGAGACGATGCCGACCCGACCGTACGATGCATAGATCCAGCTGAGCGCCATGATCGAGATCACACCGGGCAGGACGAACAGCGTGCCCGCGACGATGCCGCCGCGCGTGCGGTGCATCAGCCAGCCGATATAGGTCGCGAGTTGCTGTGCCTCGGGGCCCGGCAGCAGCATGCAATAGTTGAGCGCGTGGAGGAACCGGTGCTCGCCGATCCAGCGTTTCTCCTCGACCAGAATGCGGTGCATCACCGCGATCTGGCCGGCGGGTCCGCCGAACGACAGCGCTGCGATCCGCAGCCAGACCCAGAATGCTTCGCCCAGCGTCACCGGTTGCGGGCGCCCGATGGTCGGGGTGTCGATCGCGAGCGTGGTCATGCCCGCTCGCCGCGCGGCTTGTGGGCGGTCCAGTCGTGCGTCTCGCCGCGCGCGTCGCGGCACCATCGATAGAGCGCGTCGTAAACCAGCATGCCGGCGTCGAGTTGCTCGAGGTCGTCGGCGTACATCCGCGACAGGCCGAGCGAGATCGCCAGCAGCCCGGCGGCCTCAGGCACGATGTCCAGTCGGTCGGTGTCCGCTCCGCGAACAATGGTCGCGAGGTGCACGAGCGGCGCTATGCCCGCCAGCCCGAACTCTTCAATCATCACGTCGAAGGTGCATTGCTCACCGCGATGGCTCCAGAACACGCCTTCCGCCGACACGTCGAACGGCACAGCGCCGAAGCGCTCGGCCACGCCAAGCACTTCGCCCGGCGGCACGAACAGGAAGCGCGCATCGGGATCGACGAAGCGTCGGATCAGCCAGGGGCAAGCGATGCGATCCACTTTGGGGCGAGCGCGCGTGACCCAGATTGTTCGACCGGCAATATCGCGCGGCGGCAGGCGATCGACCGCAACCAGCGGAAAACCAGCGGCCTCCCAGGCTGTGAAGCCACCGTCGATCGCCTCGGACTCGGCGCCCTCGCTGCGCAGCCAGCCAGCGATTCCCTGGGCGATGGCGCCGCCGTCGCTGTCGACGATCACCGACGGCCGACCGATCAATATTTCGCTCCAGGTTGCGACGTCGGACGCGGACCGAACGATCGAGCCTGGGATCAACGAGGCGCCAACCTCGTCCCGGACATCCACGAGCAACGGCGCGCCCGGCGTACCGGTCAGGCGGGCGAGTTTATCCGGTGTGATGCTGTTCAATGCAGGCATGGCGCGTCCTCGTCTGAATTGGGACGCGATACTTCAGCATGCCGCCTCGTGGGGAGATCGCAGACCCCATTCCCTTATTGAGCGATGTGTGCCGCAGATTGTCAACTGATCATCGTCAATTTCAACCGCGGGCCAGGCTGCGGAATCGGGACGACATGGCCTTGGTCCGAATTACCCGACAGGCCACGACGCTTCTGGGCTTTCCCCGGCCCGATCGACCGCTATACCGGCAAGCGATGAAGACGCTCGTCGATCCGTCCAATGCGCTCGCGCAGGGACTCGCCGCCATCCGCAGCCAGTTCAAGGTCCCTGCCGCTTTCCCTCCGGACGTGCTGGCCGCGGCCGAAGTGGCCGCCAAGCGCGCGCCGACCGAGCATGTCGATCGCACCGCTGTGCCGTTCGTTACGCTCGATCCGGCGACCTCGACCGATCTCGACCAGGCATTCGCGATCGAGGCGGCCGGCAGCGACCTGTTGCTCCGCTATGCGATCGCCGACGTCGCCTGGTTCGTCGACGATGGCGGCGCGATTGACATCGAGGCGTGGACGCGCGGCACGACGCTCTATCTGCCCGACGGCAAGGCCGGACTGTATCCGCCGGTGCTCGCCGAAGGTGCCGCGAGCCTGCTGCCCGACGGCCCCCGCCCCGCGATCATCTTTTCGGTCCGCGTCGCGCCCGATGGCGCGGTGAAGCTCGACGGCGCCGAGCGCGCGGTGATCCGCAGCCGCGCCAAACTCGCCTATGACAGCGTCCGCGACAGCGACGTGCCGCCCGATTTCGCCGAACTCGCGCGGCGCATCACCGCGGCGGAGGACGCGCGCGGCGCCTCGCGCGTCGATCCGCCCGAACAGGAAGTATCCGAGCAAGCCGACGGCACGTTCGAACTCCATTTCCGCCCGCGGCTGGAAGCCGAAGACCGCAACGCCGCGATGTCGCTCGCGACCAATCTGGCGATCGCCGACGCGCTCCAGGCGCATCATACCGGGCTGTTCCGCGTGATGCCGGCGCCCGACGACCGCGCGGTCGCCCGCCTGCGCAATACCGCGCGCGCGCTCAAGCTCGACTGGCCCGCCGCGGTGTCACTCAAGGATTATGAGAAAGGTCTCAACCCCAACGATCCGCGCCAGGCCGCCTTCATGCTGGCGATCCGGCGCGCCGGCGGCGGCGCCTCCTACCAGCCTTATCGCGATGGTGTAGTACCGTGGCACGCGCCGATGGCGGCGACCTACGCCCAGGCGACCGCGCCACTGCGCCGCCTCGCCGACCGCTTTGTTGTGCGCGCGACGCTGGCGATCGCCAATGGCCAGCCCGTGCCCGATGTCGTCGCCCAGGCATTCGAGAAGCTGCCCACCGTGATGGCGCATGCCGACGCGACGGGCGGTCAGATCGATCGCGCGGTGATCGATCTGGGCGAAGCCGTGATGCTGAAGGATCGCGTCGGCGAGATTTTCGGCGCGGTCGCCACCGACCTCGACGATCGCGGTGCCCGCATCCAGCTCAGCGACTTGCCGGTGGTCGCGCGTGTCGACGCGCATGGCGTCGAACCCGGAGACACTATCCGCGTCCGTCTGGCCACCGCCGATCCCGAACACCGCGCGATCTCCTTCGCCCGGGTCAATTGACCCAAATCAGCCTCGCGAAGCGAGATCCGAACCTCCGTGCGCTCCGCGCCTCCGCGCGAACAAAATCTCTTTTCTTATCTTCTTCGCGGCTTTGCGCCTTTGCGCGAGCCAATCTTTACCAGCCTCGCCCGCGCTACTCGGCTGGTCGGACCGATTTTGACTCGCACAAGACACGAAGGCACGAAGACGCGTCGGGAAATCGGCTCCGCCGGAATCAACTGACCCTTTGCGGCGCTAAAGAAAGCGCAGTTATGCCCGCGGCGCACTGTCCCTATGTAGCGCTCTCGAAATTAGTGCATTTCCGGCGCAGGCAGCTAGGCTGCGCCCCGAAAGGTAAAGCATGGCGACCCGGCCGCTGGCCCAGACTTCCGAGATGACCGAACCCGCGACGCTCACTCATTTGCAGCGGCTGGAAGCGGAGAGCATCCACATCCTGCGCGAAGTGGTGGCCGAGGCCGAGCGTCCGGTGATGCTCTATTCGGTCGGCAAGGACAGCGCGGTGATGCTGCACCTCGCGCGCAAGGCCTTCTACCCCGCGCCGCCACCCTTCCCGCTGCTTCACGTCGATACGACCTGGAAGTTCCGCGACATGTACGCGCTGCGCGATCGTGCCGCGCGCGAGGCGGGGATGGAGTTGCTCGTCCATCACAATCCGGACGCGATGGCGCGCGGGATCAATCCGTTCGACCACGGCGCGCTGCACACCGATCTGTGGAAGACCGAAGGGCTGAAGCAAGCGCTCGACCAACATGGCTTCGACGCGGCGTTCGGCGGCGCGCGGCGCGACGAGGAGAAGAGTCGGGCCAAGGAACGCGTCTTTTCGTTCCGCTCAGCCTCGCATCGCTGGGACCCCAAGAACCAGCGCCCTGAACTCTGGCATCTCTACAATGCACACAAGGCGAAGGGTGAAAGCATCCGGGTCTTTCCGCTCTCCAACTGGACCGAACTCGACATCTGGCAGTACATCCATCTCGAGGGGATCGAGATCGTCCCGCTCTATTTCTCGGCGCCGCGCCCGACGGTCGAGCGCGACGGGTTGATCCTGATGGTCGATGACGACCGTTTTCGACTCAATCCCGGCGAGGTCCCGGTCGAACGTTCGATCCGCTTCCGCACCTTAGGCTGCTATCCGCTGACCGGCGCGGTCGAGAGCGATGCGGCGACCTTGCCGCAGATCATTCAGGAAATGCTGCTGACGACGACGTCGGAACGCCAGGGCCGTGCGATCGACAAGGATGCCGGCGGCGCGGGGATGGAGAAGAAGAAGCAGGAGGGGTATTTTTGATGGCGCTGCCACAGCAAATCCTCCCCGGGACGGGGAGGTGGCAGCGCGGAGCGCTGACGGAGGGGGTTCGCCTCACTCGGCTCGCTCGATTGCCTACCCCCTCCACCAAATCGCGAGGCGATTTGGTCCCCCTCCCCGTGCCGGGGAGGATTTAAGATGACCGACACCTCCTATCGCCCCGACGCGCTCATCGCCGAAGACATCGACTCCTATCTCGCGCAGCATCAGCGCAAGACGTTGCTGCGGTTCATTACCTGCGGCTCGGTCGATGACGGCAAGTCCACCCTGATCGGCCGACTGCTCTACGACAGCCGGATGATCTTCGACGATCAGCTCGCGCAACTCGAAGCCGACAGCAAACGTGTCGGGACGCAGGGGCAGGAGATCGACTTCGCGCTGCTCGTCGATGGCCTCGCCGCCGAGCGCGAACAGGGCATCACGATCGACGTCGCCTATCGCTTCTTCGCGACCGAAAAGCGCAAGTTCATCGTCGCCGATACGCCCGGTCACGAGCAATATACCCGCAACATGGTCACCGGCGCGTCGACCGCCGACCTCGCGGTGATCCTGATCGATGCGCGCAAGGGCGTGCTGACCCAGACGCGGCGGCACTCGTACCTCGCGCATCTGATCGGCATCCGCCACATCGTGCTGGCGGTGAACAAGATGGACCTGGTCGGCTACGATCAGGCGCGGTTCGACGAGATCGTCGCCGATTACGCCGCCTTTGTGACAAGTATCGGCATCGAGGATTTCACCGCAATCCCGATCTCGGGGTTCAAGGGCGACAATGTCACCGCGCTGTCGGGCAACACGCCCTGGTATGTCGGCCCGACGCTGATCGAGCATCTCGACACGGTCGAGCTCGATGGCGACGCCGACCGCGCCAAGCCGTTCCGCATGCCGGTGCAATGGGTCAACCGCCCCAATCTCGACTTCCGCGGTTTCGCCGGGCTGATTTCCGAAGGAACGATCGCGCCGGGCGACGCGGTACGCATCCTGCCCTCGGGCAAGATGACGCGGGTCGAGCGCATCGTGACCCTCGACGGCGACCTCGACGTAGCGGTCGCGGGTCAATCGGTAACGCTGACCTTGGCCGACGAAGTCGATTGCTCGCGCGGCGATGTGATCGCCGCGGCCGATGCCCCGCCGCAAGCTGCCGACCAGTTCGAAGCGACGATCGTCTGGATGGCCGACGAGGAATTGCTCCCCGGCCGCGGCTATTGGCTCAAGCTCGGTACCCAGACCGTCAGCGCGCAAATCCACCAGCCGAAATACCAGGTCAACGTCAACACGCTCGAACAGATCGCGACCAAGACGCTCGACCTCAATGCGATCGGCGTCGCCAATCTGGTCACCGACAAGCCGCTGGTGTTCGAGCCCTATGCGGACAGCCGCGATCTCGGCGGGTTCATCCTGATCGACAAGCTGACCAATGCGACGATCGCTGCGGGTATGCTGCATTTCGCGTTGCGCCGGGCGCGCGATGTCCATTGGCAGTCGGTCGACATCAGCCGCGCCGCGCACGCGCAGCAAAAGGGCCAGGAGCCCAAGGTGCTGTGGTTCACCGGCCTGTCGGGTTCGGGCAAGTCGACCATCGCCAATCTGGTCGAGAAGAAGCTCTATGCGCTCGGCCGCCACTCTTATCTGCTCGACGGCGACAACGTCCGCCACGGGCTCAACAAGGATCTGGGCTTCACCGATGCCGACCGCATCGAGAATATCCGCCGGGTCGGCGAGGTCGCCAAATTGATGACCGATGCCGGGCTGATCGTGCTGACCGCGTTCATCTCGCCGTTCCGCGCCGAGCGCGATATCGTGCGCACGATGCTGCCCGAAGGCGATTTCGTCGAGATTTTCGTCGACACCCCGATCGAGGTCGCCGAGGCGCGCGACGTCAAGGGTCTCTACAAGAAGGCGCGGTCGGGCGAGATTCGCAACTTCACCGGCATTTCGAGCCCCTATGAACGCCCCGAGCGGCCCGATATCCTGGTCGACACGACCCGCGAGACTCCCGAAGCGGCGGCCGAGCGCATCGTCGAGCATATCATGGGCGTATGGAGTCCCGACCTGTGAGCGCGACCTGGACCCCGGCCGACGCCGATTTCGCGGCGGAGATTGCCGCCGCGGCGGGCAAATTGCTGCAGGAAGTTCGCGCCTCGCGCGACTGGGATCCCAAGGAGCTTGGCAAGGCCGGCGACGCCGCCGCCAACGAATTGCTGTGTCATGCCATCACTACCGAGCGCCCCGACGACGGCCTGTTGTCGGAAGAGCGCAAGTGCGACGGTTCCCGCCTCGCCAAGTCACGGACCTGGATCATCGACCCGGTCGACGGCACGCGCGAATATGGCGAGGAACGCGACGATTGGGCGGTGCATGTCGCCTTGTGCATCGACGGCCAGCCCGAGCTAGGTGTGGTCGCGCTGCCCGATGCCGGGCTGGTGCTGCGGTCCGATGCCCCCCCTGCCCTGCAGCCGCTCAACGCCCCGCCGCGCATGGTGATCAGCCGCACGCGCCCGGCGCCCGAGGCAATCGCGGTGGCCGACGCCATCGGCGCCGAACTGGTGCCGATGGGATCGGCCGGTGCCAAGGCGATGGCGGTCGTCCGCGGGCTCGCTGACATTTACCTCCATTCGGGCGGGCAGCACGAATGGGACAATGCCGCGCCGGTCGCGGTGGCGCTCGCCGCCGGGCTGCATGCGACCCGGCTCGACGGCTCTCCGTTCATCTATAATTGCGCCGAGACCTGGGTCCCCGATCTGCTGATCTGCCGCAAGGAATTGATCGGCCGGGTTACCGAGGCGTTGCGAGCCGCTATAGTGAGCGGGTGACCGTCGATCCCGCCCGCCAAACGCAACGTTTCGCCCGCCGCCGCAACGAAATTCTCGACGTCGCGTCGAACCTGATCAACCTGCACGGCACGCGCGGCATGACCCTGACCGCGGTGGCCAAGGCGCTGGGGCTCGATACGTCGAGCGTGACCTATTATTTCAAGCGCAAGGACTTGCTGGCCGCGGCATGCCTCGAGCGAACACTCGTCTGGCTGCGCGATAGCGCTGCGGCCGCGACGCGCCAGCCCGATGCGCGGTCGCGTGTCCGCGCCTTCCTGCACGATCAGTTCGAACGCCATCGGCTCCAGCGCGATCCGCGTGTCGTGCGGCTCGCCCTCTTGTCCGACATGCGCGCGCTCGATGCCGAACTGCGTGCGCCACTCGACGATCTCCATGCCGAGATGTCGCAGCTGGTTCGCGGTTTCTTTGAGACGCCGGACAGTTCGCAGGCGCTGATCGCCGCGTCGCTGTTGATCTATAACGTCCATTGGACGCCGGCCTGGCTGCCACATTATCTGGACCGCGATCTCGCGCGGGCCGAGGCGCGGTTGTTCGACATCCTGGACAAGGGCTTGGGCGCCGCCGGTATATGGCCGGTCGACATTGCCCCGCTCGACCCTCCCGGCGGTGGCGACGCGCAAATGCGCTTCCTCCATGCCGCGACCAACCTGATCAATCGCGAAGGCTATGTCGGCGCTAGTGTGGAGAAGATCGCGGCGGAGCTCGGCGTCTCGACGGGCAGCTTCTATCATCATCTCGAAAACAAGGATGATCTGGTGGTCGCCTGTTTCGATCGCAGCCATGCGCTGCTCGACGACGCCCAGACGCGCGCCGATCTTTCCGGGCAAGACGAAGGCGGGCGGCTGGCGATCATGGTGTCGAGCCTGATCGCGCTGCAATTCGCCGGGGAAAGTCCATTGCTGCGCATGAGCGCCTATCAGGCGCTGCCGATCGACCTGCGCGAACGCATGCTGCAACGCACCGATCAATTGACGCGGCACATCGCCGGTACGATTTCGGACGGCATCGCTGACGGTTCGATCCGCGCCGTCGATCCCGAGATCGCCGGCCATTCGGTGATCGCCGCACTCGATGCCGCGGCCTCGCTACGGCGATGGGCCGAGCCGCTGAATCTCGCCGATGCCGTTGGTCAATTCGTCGACGTGCTGCGATCGGGAATTTTCCAACAATAACGGACGGCGCCGGCCGGGCCTTTCACCTTGCGGAGTTTACGCATGCCCATCTACGAACTCGACGGCAAAGTCCCGGTCATCGGCAGCGGCGTGTGGATCGCCCCAGACGCGCACGTCATCGGTGAGGTCACGCTTGGCGACAATGTCGGGGTGTGGTTCGGCACCGTCATCCGGGGCGACACCTCGCTGATCACGGTCGGCAGCGGCACCAACGTCCAGGACGGGACGATGCTGCATTCCGATTACGGCGTGCCGCTGACGATCGGCGAGGATTGCACGATCGGCCACCATGCGATCCTGCACGGCTGCATCGTCGGCAACCGCGTACTGGTCGGCATGGGCGCAACCGTCCTCAATCAGGCGGTGATCGGCGACGAATGCGTGATCGGCGCCAATGCGCTCGTCACCGAGGGCAAGGTGTTCGAAGCGGGCAGCCTGATCGTCGGTTCACCGGCGCGCGCGATCAAGACGCTCGATCCCGACAAACGCGCGTTCCTGAAGGCGTCGGCCGAGCACTACATTGCCAACGCGCACCGTTTCGCGAAAGGGCTGAAGCGGATCGATTGAGGTGATCGAACACCACAACTACTGACCATCACCCTGGCCTTGTGCCGGGGTCCAACCCTCCACAGCGGAATCCAGCCGCTGTTGCGCGTTGGATGCCGGGACAAGCCCGGCATGACGATAGTGACTTGGACTAGCCGCTCAGCCGCCTTTCGCCGCCCACGCCGTCACTCCGGCCCGCAATCGATCGGCTACCGCCTTACGCACCGCGATCGTCGCCAGCGCGCGCTTGGCCCCGCCGCGCGAGGCTGCGGGCAGGTTCTTTTCGGCATAAGCAGTGATCTTGCCTGGCATTGCGGGATCGTTGGATCCCGCGCCCAGGCGGACGATATAGCCCGCGCGCGTGCTCGCTTCGAGGAAGCCGTTGACCATGTCGGCATTGGCGACTGCATAGTCGAACGCCAGATCGGGATGCCCGCCCGCCACCGCGCCCAGGATGACCGGTTTCTGTTGCGCGGTCAGCACGTCGGTCTTGAGCAGGTCGAGCGCCTTTTGCGCCAGCGCCGGATCGTGCGCGGCGCCGAGCAGGCGGACATAGCCATTCTTCACCACCGGATTGGTCTCCGCCTTGGTCAGCGCGAGCAGCGCGTCCCAGTCGGCCGGCGTCGCGTTGCGCGCGAAAGTGGCGAGGATCGGCGCCCGGATGGCCGGCGGGATCGCCGAGCTGTCGGTCTGGAGCTTGGCGAAATAGGCACGCGCACGGCTCAAGACGTCGGGATCCCCCGCCGCCCCGAGGCGTCCGACCAGATCCTCGCGCAGATTGGTGACCAAAGGCGACTCGCCGGCCTTGGCTTCATAGCCGATCGCCGCAAGCACCGGGCCGAGCCGCTTGATCGTCAGCGCGTTGACCTGGTCGTGGAGCGGGCTGCCGTCATAGAGGCCCGAGATCGAGCCCAGCTCGCCCGACACCAGCGACCATTCGAGCGGGCTGGCGTCACTAGGCACCGCCGCATAAGTCGCCGCCCAGGCCGAGAAATCCTGGTCACCCGATCGCGCCAGCGCATAATCGTCGCCCAACGTTCCCAGCCGATCGGCGAGCGCCAGCCTGGCATAATTGGCCACCAGCGCCGCATGCGCGTCGCCCGCGTAGCGCGCGGGCAAATAGCTGCCCTTGCCGACGTTGAGCACCACCGGGCCGCAGCCGGGCATGGCGACGTCGGTCGATGCACCAGTCGCGATCGCCCGGACCGGCTCACCGCCGACCGTCCCGACCCGGAGCGGCACACGCCACGTCATCGCCGCTTTCGACGCGTCGTCGAGCCCGAACCGCCCCTGCGCCAGCGCCGCGACCGTCTGGCCGTTGACGCATTTGCTCGAGGTGACGGTCACCATCGGCACACCACCCTGCAAGGTGAAGTCGTGCGCGCTGTCCTTGATCTTGATTCCCGACGCCGCTTCCAATTCGTCCCACAGCATGTCGGTTTCGGTGTTGCCGTATTTGTATTTCGCCATGTAGCGGCGGATGCCGTCGCGGAACTTGTCCGGGCCGAGCACCGACTCGATCATCGTGATGACCGCCTGGCCTTTCTGGTAGGTAATGCCATCGAACGCCTCGCCGATCTGGTCGACAGTCTCGACGTGGCGGATGATCGGATGCGTCGCGCTGGTCGCATCGGTGGCGATCGCGCCTTCGCGATCGAACGCCACCGCGGATTCGCGCGCGAACCAATCGGGGTTGAGATCGGCGGAGGTCTTGTTCTCCATCCACGAGGCGAAGCCCTCGTTGAGCCACAGATCGTCCCACCAGCTCATCGTGACGAGATCGCCGAACCATTGATGCGCCATTTCGTGCGCGACGACGACGAAGATGCGTTGCTTGTCGCTCTCGGTCGCGCGCTTGGCGTCGAACAGCAATTCGGGTTCGAAATAGAAGATCGCTCCCCAATTCTCCATCGCGCCGAAGAATTGCGACGAGCCCGGGCCGGCGATCATGTCGAGCTTGGGCAGCGGATAAGGCTGGCCGAAATAGTCGTTATAATAGGTCAGCAGGCGCTTGGCCGAGGCGAGTGCGTAATCGCCCTGGTCCTTGACGCCCTTGCGCGTGATGACGCCAATCTCGGTCTTGCCGGCCATCACCGTCTTGCGCTCCATGTCTCCCATGCCGAGGAACAGCAAATAGCTCGACATGATCGGACTCTGCCGGAAGCTGTAGAGCTGGGTTCCGTCCTTCCGTTGCGCGACGCTCGCCGGCATGTTGGAAAACGCGAGCTGCCCCTTGGGGGCCACCGCCGACAGCTTGAATTTCGCCTTGAAGCTCGGCTCGTCCCACATCGGC
>DASVNU010000100.1:0-13528 GCA_036383655.1 Sphingomonas sp.
TTTCGGCAAGGCGGCCTGCGCCGAATGATAAAAGGCCTCGGCGTCGGCATAGCCACCCGTCGCTTCCGCGCACACGCCGAGATTGTAGAGCACCGACGGATGGTTGGCCAGCCGACCGTTGAGCGCAGCCCATTGCCGGCACGCCGACGACACGTCGCTGTTGGACAGTTTCACAATTCCCTTGAATTCGTTGCCGAGATCCTTGGGCATACCGCCACGGTCCTCGCGAAAGCGGACCTTGTAGGTTTCCACGCGCGGCCGCACGTCGAGACGAATCTTCTGCGCCAGATCATTGATCATCGCCGACACCGCTTCCTCGGTGGTGCGCCAGGGGGCCTTGCCCTGACACCAGGTCGTCTCGTCACGCGACGGCTTGTTGTCCGACCATATCGGCATGTTGTCTGCTACGCGGAGCAGGCGGACGCTGATGGTCAGGTTGATGACGCGACGGAAGCACGGGACGTCGACCTTGACGCGCTTGGTACAGCTGCCGTCCTGCTTGCCATCCTTCCATTCGACGCAGCGTTCCTCTTCGCCCTGATATTTGCTTTCCTCGGCCCCCGTCGTGACGCCGCCCGACAGCACGCCATCGGGCCGCCCGGCCGGCACCCCGATCGCCTGTTCGAGCGCGGCCTCGACCTGGCGCGCATCGCGGCCGTTGAAGCGGTCGACCACGACGTTTTCGAGCAAATCCGCCTCGCGGACATTGGCGGGAAACTTGCCGCGCATCTGCGCGCTTTCGGCCCAGACAGCGCTGCTGCCCACGCACAGGCCGGCGAGCGCCAGCGCGATCCACATTCTGGTCATGACGATCTCCCCCGAATCGTCCGCTTCATACATTGCGCTCGCGAAAGGGTCAGCCCGCACCTTTGCGCCATTTGGTCCAGAGGTGCCGCGCCAGCATCAAGGGCGGCATCCGCAGCCAGTGCGATCGCGCGTAGAAGCCAAGCCGGGTCACCGGGCGGGTTTGCCGCCCCCAGCCGTCTCGCGCCGTCAGCCGGCGAAGATACGCGGCATCGGAGGGTTCAGGATCGAGCCTCACGCGGATCGGAGCGCGATACCCGATAACCGGCGTGTCGTAGAGTTGCCGTGCCAAGCGGAATGCCCTCGTCACGTGCGGCAACAAGCCATGCTCATGGGAACGTTCGTAAACACTGAGGCAGAAGTCATTGTCATCAAGAAGAAATTCGCGACAGAGTCGGTCGATATCCCACAGGTTGCGCATCCCGCCCGACAGATCGCCATCCGCGAACAGATGCGCGGCGGCGTGGCAGATCATGTCCTCGGGCGACAGCACGCACAGGCCGTTTTCGAGCGCGACGCTATCAGCGATCAGCGCGTCGGCGTCTGGCCTGGGGCGTGCCGTCAGCGGCAGGATCGTGTGGTGGACGTCGATCATGCGGTCGCGCTCGCGATGGATCAGCGGCGGGAGCTCGTGCATCCAGCGGCGATAATAGGCATCGTCATAGGGATCGGGCTTGACCCACTCCCACCCCGCGTCGAGCAATGCCGCCTCGACGCGATCGAGTTCGGCGCGCGGCACCAGGATGTCGAGATCGCCGACGAACCGCCCCTGCCCCGCCGCCAGCCCGGCAGCGATGAACGCGCTGCCCTTGAGCAGGACGACCGGCACATCGAGATCGCCGAGCGCGCGGCGCGCCATCTCGACTTCCCACAAGGCGACGAGGCGGCCTTGCGCGCACGACGCCTTGGCGTCGTCGAGGAAGCGCTGCGCCGCAGCCGGCTTGGCGATGCCGTCGAGCCGATGCGCGAGGCTGGCGCTGAGCAATTCGGCGCGCGCCATCGTCAGCAGCGCTTGCCAGCCGGCGCCGTCGAGCGACGCGACCGAGGCCGGATCGGCGAGCGCCCGGGCGAGCAACCTGCCGTCCGCCACCATCATGCCGCTTCCCCGGCGAAGGCCGGGGCCCAGTCGCGGCGCAGCATGTTGGAGAGTACAATCCTCGCCAACATTCTTCGTGGATACTGGGCCCCGGCCTTCGCCGGGGAGGCGTTGGTATATGGCGCGGCGGTCACAGCGCAGCCCATAATGCCTCGACTTGCGCGATCGCGCTTTCGGTATCGGGGTAATCTATCGCGCGAGCGGGCGTTTCCGCCACCAACCGCGTCAATGCCGTGAAGCCGCGATCGGCGAGCGCGACGTAATTGGTCGATGCCTGGGTCAGGCGGACGAACACCTCGCTCGGCGCGACCTCGCGCGTCGCGGCGTCATGCCCGAAGGTGGGGAACAGGATCAGGGCGGGCCGTGCGGGCTCCAGCATCGCGGCGACCGACCGCGCATCGGGCACCAGGTGGCGGATCGCCCCTTTCGGGGTATCGGCGAGCAACGGACCGAACAGACCCGCAGGTGCTGCCCCTTGCATCACCGCAATCGCCTCATTCTTCAGGCTGATCAGTCGGGGAAAGGCATGGACCAGCCCGGTCGCCGGATCGAGCAACGCGAATTCGTCGCCCATCAGCCGCCACCCGCGCGTCATCAGCAGTGCCGCCAGCGTCGATTTGCCCGCCCCCGACAGGCCGGTCATCACCAGCGCCTTGCCGTCGCGCTCGACCGCCGAGGCATGGAGCAGCAGGTAACGCCGCTGACCGAGCGCCATCTGCAGGTTCATCGCCATTTCGGCGGCAAGCAACCCGTGCTCGAGGCTGAGTGGGGCGGCTTCGGGCAGGACGAAGTCGCCGCCGATCATCACTTTGGGCCGGAACACGCGCCGCCACGGCCGATCGGCGAACAGCCGCACGGTGAAGTCGGCGATGCCGTCCTGCGGCTTCGGATAAGAGGCATAGAGCTGTTCGAGCGCGGCGACCGGCCCGCGCCAGTCCGACCCGACACGGAATCCGACCGGGCCGATCGCGACCGAGAAAACATGCCTCATCGCCGCTCGACGAGTCCCGTTTCGACCAGTTCGTCGAGCCGCGCGGTCAACGCGGCGGGGTCGGCATCGACCAGGTCATAATCGGCGCGCAATTTCGCCAGCAACGCCTCGGCGTCGAGCGGCGTTTCGCCAAGCGCTTCGAGGATTTCAGGCGCGGGGGACGCCATCAGATGCGTCTGGCCCGATGCACGGTGATAGATGGCGGTGAGCAGATCGACCGGCACGACGATCAGGCTGTCGGGCGATGCGGCGCGATAGATGGTCGCCATCTCCCGACGTCCGGCGGCTCAGCCGCGCGGCATCTGCAGCGAGGCGAAGCAGGTGAAGCCGGCGGTGCCGTGCTGCAGGCGGCGGATATAGGCGGTATAGGCGCGGCTCTGCTCGTCAGTGGTGCCGGGCAAGGTGCCGCCGTTGAGCGCGGTGCGGACGTCCGCTGCCTTGAACGGCTTGGTCGCGCCGGGAAAGGCATCCTTGGTGCCATTGGGCACGAGCGAGCCGTCGGCCGCGACGTACATGCCGGCACGGCCGGGATCGGGCACGGGGATTTCGCAGGTCAACACCGATGCGCTGGTCTGCGCGAGCGCGGGACGGATCGAGATGACCACCGACGCGGTCGCGGCGCCGAGCATCAGCGCGCGACGGCGCGTCGGATGCGGCTCGTTCGCCGGGCGATCGATCGGGTCACGGTCCATGGTTGAGACGCCTTTCATATTAGCGCGCGGCTGACAAGCGGGTGAAATGGTTACCGAAGCCCAGCCTGCGAGGCCATTGCCGCTAAGAGGTGCACGCCCTAGGAACCACCAGGCAATGACCAACCGCTTCGGCCCCCGCTTCATGCTCGGCATGCTTGCCGCCTTGGTGGCGGCGATCGGCGTGTTCGTCCTGTCGGGCGATGTGGCGAGCGCGCTGGTCGCGCTGGTCGGGGGGATCATCGCCGGACTGGTGACGCTGGGCGTCGACCCCAGTCCAGCCGCTCCGGCAGAGCCCGAAACCACGCTTCCCGCCCCCGCCAGGCTGGGATCGGTGCTCGAGGCGATCGTCGAGCCGGTGCTGGTGATCGCCGGTGGCCGGGTCGAGGAAGCCAATGGCGCGGCGCGCGACGTGCTCGGCAACCACATCACCGGCCAGGATGTGCGGCTCGCGATCCGCCACCCGGCCGCCGCCGAACGATTGACCGCCCCGATCGGCGAGGGATCGTCCGACACGATCAACCTGGTCGGTCTGGGCACGCTCGACCAGCGCTGGGAATTGCGCGTCACCGATTTGCCCGATGGGCGCCGTGTCGCGCATCTGATCGACCAGACGCGCAGCTATGCCGCCGAGCGGATGCGGGTCGATTTCGTCGCCAACGCCAGCCACGAATTGCGCACGCCGCTCGCCTCGATCCTGGGGTTCGCGGAGACGCTGGCCGATGGCGCCGGCGAAGACCCGGCGATGCGCGATCGCTTCCTCAAGGTGATGGCGGATGAAGCGCGGCGGATGCAGCGGCTGGTCGAGGATCTGATTTCGCTCAGCCGGATCGAGGCCGAAAAATATCGCCTGCCCGACGCCTCGGTCGATCTCGCCGACCTGGTGTCGGAAGTTCATTCCGAACTGATGGACAGCGCCGACACGCGCGCGGCGGAGATCGTCGCCGACATCGCCGCCAACGTGCCGCCGGTCGGCGGCGATCGCATCCAGCTGAGCCAGGCGCTGCACAATCTGATCGGCAATGCGATGAAATATGGCCGCGCCGGCACGCCGGTCACGGTCAAGCTGTGGCGCGACAGCAACAACATGGTCCGTCTGTCGGTCGGCGACGAAGGCGACGGCATTCCGCCCGAACATATTCCGCGGCTGACCGAGCGTTTCTATCGCGTCGATTCGGGGCGCAGCCGCGCGCTCGGCGGCACCGGCCTGGGGCTCGCGATCGTCAAACACATCGTCGAACGCCATCGCGGCCGCCTCGATATCGCCAGCCAGGTCGGGCGCGGAACGGTGGTCACGATCCTGTTACCGGCCGCATTGTCATCAAAGGGTAACGCGACTGTCACAGAGGGCCCGAAACCGGCGTGATAGCGCGCTGGTAGGGGCGAGTCGCCCCGGCGGCGGGAAGGCCCATCATGATTCGCTCGATCGCGCTGCTCGGCGCGACATCCCTGTTGCTCACGGCGTGTCAGGACCAGGCGGCGCTGGCGGGGGCCGGGCGCGACCGGATCAGCGTGGTCGGATCCTCCACCGTCTATCCCTTCACCACCTTGGTCGCCGAACAATTCGTCGCGGCCAATCCGGGCGTGCCGGCACCGGTGATCGAATCGACCGGCACCGGCGGCGGCATGAACCTGTTCTGTAAGGGGCTGGGCGGGCAATATCCCGACATCGCCGACGCCAGCCGGCGGATCAAGGCGAGCGAGTATCGCACCTGCGCCGCGAATGGCGCGAGCGACCTGATCGAAATTCAGATCGGGCTCGACGGCGTCGCCTTCGCCGAAGCCAATGACGGGCCCAAGCTGCAGCTCACGCCGATCGATATCTACAAGGCGCTGTCGGCGGATCCCGGCGGCCAGCCCAACCGCGCCAAGACCTGGCACGACGTCAATCCGACGCTGCCGGCGATCGCCATCCAGGTCTATGGTCCGCCATCGACCAGCGGCACGCGCGACGCCGTCGCCGAGCTGATCCTGGCGCGCGGCTGCGAGCAGATGATGCCGGACATGGCCGCGATCCGCGAAACGCGCCCGGACGATTTCGCCAAAAGCTGCACCCGGATGCGCGACGACGGGCCCTATATCGACGCGGGCGAGAACGACAATCTGATCGTCCAGAAACTCCAGGCCAATCCCAACGCGATCGGCATTTTCGGCTATTCGTATCTGGAAGAGAATAAGGACCGGCTGAACGGCGTGCCGCTCAACGGCATCGAGCCCACCTATGAGACGATCGCGAGCGGCCGCTATCCGGGCTCTCGACCGCTGTTCCTCTACGTCAAGAAAGCGCATCTGAGCGCGATCCCCAACCTCAAGGCATTCCTCAACGCGTACACGCAATCCTGGGCGCCCGACGGGCCGCTGGTTCGCCGCGGGCTGATCTCGGCGCCGGCCGACGTGCGCGCGCGCTCGGCGGCGATCGTGCAGCGCCAGACATTGCTCGACCCGAAGACGTTGAGCTGATTTGCCGACCTTCGCGCTTCTTTTCCTGGTCGCAGGGCTCGGGCTGATCGCCTGGCTGTCGGGCCGCGTCCGCGCGATCGCGTTCCGCAAGACGCCGGGACAGCGCTTCTCGTCACTGCCGCGCCATCACGGCTCGTTCGCCGCGATGTGGACCGTATTGCCGCCTTTGCTGTTGCTAGCCGTCTGGGCCGCGTGCGCGCCCGGTCTGGTGACCGACGGCGTGCTCAAGGCGCCGGCGGCGGCGCAGCTTCCGCCACCAGGCTTCGAGCGCTCGGCGATCCTGTCGGAGGCGCGCGCGATCGCCAATGACCACGATCGCACGCCACTCAACCCCCTCGCGGCGCGCCTGGCCCCGGCTTATGCCGTCGAGCAATCCTATTATGGCTGGATCGGCGGCGCGGCGGCGCTGCTGCTCGGCATCGCCGGGGGCGCCTTCGCTTTCCTGCGCATCCGCCCCGGCTTCAACGCCCGAACCAGGCTCGAGCGGATCGTCATGGCCGGCCTGCTCGCCGCCTCGCTCATCGCCATCCTGACGACGATCGGCATCGTCGCCTCCCTGTTGTTCGAGAGCGCGCGCTTCTTCGGCACCGTGCCGGTGACCGATTTCCTGTTCGGCACGCATTGGAGCCCCCAGGTCATCGACCCCCGGAATCCCGGCGCGAGCCTGGGCGCGGTGCCGTTGTTCTGGGGAACCTTCTTCATCGGCGCGGTCATCGCGATGCTGGTGGCGATCCCGTTCGGGCTGATGAGCGCGATCTACCTCACGCAATATGCCTCGCCCCGCCTGCGCGCCTGGATGAAGCCGACGCTGGAGATCCTCGCGGGCGTGCCGACCGTGGTGTACGGCTATTTCGCCGCCCTGATCGTCGGCCCGGCGCTGCGCCAATTCGGCGTGGCGATCGGGATTCCCGGCGCGACGTCCGAAAGCGCGTTGGCGGCGGGATTGGTGATGGGGGTGATGATCATCCCGTTCGTCTCCTCGATGGCCGACGACGCGATCGCCGCGGTGCCGGCCGCGATGCGCGACGGCAGCCTGGCGATGGGCGCGACGCCGAGCGAGACGATCAGCCGCGTGCTGTTGCCCGCCGCTTTGCCTGGCGTGGTCGGCGGCGTGCTGCTCGCGATCAGCCGCGCGATCGGGGAGACGATGATCGTCGTGATGGCCGCGTCCGGCGCCGCGACGATCAGCCTCAACCCGTTCAATTCGGCGACCACGGTGACCAAGCAGATCGTCGACCTGCTGACCGGCGAAGCGAGCTTCGACAGCCCCAAGACCTTGGCCGCGTTCGCGCTGGGGATGACCTTGTTCATCATCACCCTGTTGCTCAACATCATCGCGCTGACCGTCGTGAAACGGTATCGGGAGGCCTATGAATAGCCCGCTCGATCCTGTCGCGGTCGAACGCGTGCCGACCGATTGGAACAACCCGCAGATGGCGCGCCGGGTGCGCCGCCGCTACGCCGCCGAACGCCGCTTCCGGCTGTTCGGACTGGCGGCGGTCGCGCTGTCGGCCGGCTTCCTGCTGTTCCTGCTCGTCACGATGATGGCGAACGGCGCGCGCGGCTTCGTCACGACCGAGATCGCGTTGAACGTGGATTTCCCCGCCGCCGGCCTCGGCCTGACGCCCGATCGGATCAGGGGCCCGGGTGCCGACCTCGCGCTCGCCGGCGCGCAGCTCGACGCGGTGGTCGATCGGGCTGCTGTCACGCAATATGGCACCGACGGGCCGGCGCTGTTTTCCGATGGCGCCGATGCGGTGGTGCGACGCGCGCTCAAGGCCGATCCGGCGCTTGCCACGGGCAAGACGACATTGTGGCTCCCCGCCGCGACCGACATCGACACCGCGGCCAAGGCAGATGGTACACCCCTGGCCGAGAAGCGCGCGCAGGTGCTGACCGATGCAGGGCAATTGCGCACGGGGTTCAATTGGGGTTTCCTGTCGGGATCGGATTCGACCGACCCGACCGCGGTCGGCATCTGGGGCGCGCTCAAGGGATCGCTGCTGACGATGCTGGTGACGCTGGCGCTCGCTTTCCCGATCGGGGTGCTGTCGGCGCTCTATCTCGAGGAATATGCGCCGCGGAACCGCTGGACCGACCTGATCGAGGTGTCGATCAACAACCTTGCCGCAGTGCCGTCGATCATCTTCGGGCTGCTCGGGCTGGCGGTGTTTCTCAACACCTTCCATCTGCCGCGATCGGCCGCATTGGTCGGCGGGCTGACGCTCGCGCTGATGACGATGCCGGTGATCGTCATCGCCAGCCGCAACGCGATCAAGGCGGTGCCGCCATCGATCCGCGACGCCGCGCTCGCGCTCGGCGCCAGCCCGGTCCAGGTCGTGTTCCACCACGTATTGCCGCTCGCGCTGCCCGGCATCCTGACCGGTACGATCATCGGCATGGCCCGCGCGCTGGGCGAGACCGCGCCGCTACTGATGATCGGGATGCGCGCGTTCATCGCCACGCCGCCGGGCAAGCTGACCGATCCGTCGACGGTGCTGCCCGTTCAGATCTTCCTGTGGTCGGACGAGGTCAGCCGTGGCTTCATCGAAAAGACCTCGGCCGCGATCATCGTCCTGCTCGTCTTCCTGCTGGCGATGAACGGCCTCGCCATCTACCTCCGCAACCGTTTCGAGACTCGCTGGTGACCGACAACAAAACCTCGATTGATCACAAGATGACCGCGCAGAATGTCAGCGTCTGGTACGGCGCGGCGCAAGCGATCAGCGATGTGTCGATCGATATCGACCAGGATAAGGTGACCGCGTTCATCGGCCCGTCGGGCTGCGGCAAATCGACCTTTCTGCGCACGCTCAACCGGATGAACGACACGATCGCCTCGGCGCGGGTCGAAGGCGATATCCGGCTGGACGGCGAGGACGTCTATGCGCGCGAAATGGACGTGGTCCAGCTGCGCGCGCGCGTCGGCATGGTGTTCCAGAAGCCCAACCCCTTCCCCAAGTCGATCTACGAAAATGTCGCTTACGGCCCCCGCATCCACGGCCTGGCCTCGTCCAAGGCCGATATGGACCGCATCGTCGAACGCTCGCTGGCGCGCGCCGGCCTGTGGGGCGAGGTCAAGGACCGCCTGTCCGACAGCGGCACCGCTTTGTCGGGCGGGCAGCAGCAGCGGCTGTGCATCGCGCGCGCGATCGCGGTCGATCCCGAAGTAATCCTGATGGACGAGCCGTGCTCGGCGCTCGACCCGATCGCCACCGCCAAGATCGAGGAACTGATCCACGAATTGAAGGGCCGCTACGCGATCGTCGTCGTCACGCACAACATGCAGCAGGCCGCGCGCGTGTCGCAACGCACCGCCTTCTTTCACCTCGGGCAGCTGGTCGAATACGGTCAGACGTCGGACATCTTCACCAACCCGCGCGAAGAACGGACGCGCGACTATATCACCGGCCGTTATGGCTGAGGAGTTTGAGCGAATGGCAACCGGCCAGGAACATACGGTCAAGGTGTTCGATGACGAGATCGGTCATCTGCGCGGCCTGATCAGCCAGATGGGCGGGCTGGCCGAGCGAGCGATTCACGACGCGATGAATGCGCTGCAGCGCGTCGACCTGCAGCTTGCCCAGCAAGTCCGCGCCGCCGACAAGCAGATCGACGTGATCGAGGCCGAGGTGGAAACGCTGGCGGTCCGCATCATCGCATTGCGCGCGCCGATGGCCAATGATTTGCGCGAGGTCGTCGCCGCGCTCAAGATCGCCGGGGTGATCGAGCGGATCGGCGATTATGCCAAGAATATCGCCAAGCGCGTGCCGATGATCGAGAGCGAGCATCGCATCGAGCCGATCTCGGTCCTTCCGGCGATGGGCAAGATGGCCGCGGAGATGGTGCACGACGCACTCGACGCCTTCGCCGCGCGCGATGCGCGGGCAGCGGTCGATGTCTGCATGCGCGACCAGGCGCTCGACGATTTCTACGACAGCATCTTTCGCATGCTGGTGACCTATATGGTCGAAAATCCCGCGACGATCGGACAGGTCGCGCATCTGCTGTTCGTCGCCAAGAACCTGGAGAGGATCGGCGACCACGCGACCAATGTTGCCGAGATGATTTATTTCGCCGCCACCGGCACGCAAATGACCGAGCGTGAGCGCGGCAAGTCAGGGGAAATGTAATGGCACGCGCCAAGATGTTGCTGGTTGAAGACGACGCCGCGCTGGCGGAATTGCTGGTCTATCATTTCAAGCGCGAGGATTTCGAGGTCGCGCACACGCCCGATGGCGAAGAGGCGTTGCTGCTCGCCAAGGAAGCGACTCCCGATATCGTCCTGCTCGACTGGATGGTCGAGGGGCTGTCGGGGATCGAGGTGTGCCGGCGTCTCCGCCGCATGCCCGAGACGGCGAACATCCCGATCATCATGCTGACCGCGCGCGGCGAGGAAGAGGATCGCGTCCGCGGGCTGGAAACCGGCGCCGACGATTACGTCACCAAGCCGTTTTCACCACGCGAACTGGTCGCGCGGGTCGGCGCGGTGCTGCGCCGCGTCCGCCCGGCGCTGGCCGGCGAGCAGCTGACCTATGCCGATATCGAGATGGATACAGTGGGCCACAAGGTCCGCCGCAGCGGCGAGGTCGTGCCGCTCGGCCCGACCGAATTCCGCCTGCTCAAGCATTTTCTCGAGCATCCCGGCTGGGTATTCAGCCGCGAACGCCTGCTCGACGCGGTGTGGGGGCATGACAGCGACATCGAGAGCCGCACGGTCGACGTGCATATCCGGCGGCTGCGCAAGGCGATCAATCGCGGCGACAAGCCCGACGTCATCCGCACCGTGCGATCGGCGGGTTATGCGCTCGATTCGGGCGCGTAAAGAATCGCATCCGAAACGAGGGAGCCAATTCGCGCGTTGCGCGTTTGGGTCGGGTCACGGAAGATCGTGCAGAACCAGGAGAGTCGCATGAAGTTGATCCTCGCTGCGGCGGCCGCCATGATCGCGATGCCCGCGATCGCGCAAAATACGCCCGCGCCGCCTTCCCCCGATCCGCAGACCGCGCCAATGCCGCCTGCGCCGCCGGCCGCGCCGTTGCCGCCCCCGCCCGGACCGGCGACCGGCCCCGCGAATATGGTCATGGGACCGCCGACCCCGGTCGTACAGCCGCTCGCTGACACCGCGGCTCCCGCCAGCGGCGCCGACGTGCCGTGGTGCACCAAGACCGTCGTCGATCACTGCAAGGAACGGTCGAACGCCAAGGGCGAGCGCCTGTCGTCGACTCCCCGCCCGCCGGGCAAATAATCGGTTTTTTGTTGCGTCGATCGGGGCGGGCTGGCGCCCGTCCCGGCGGTTCATCGAGGAGACCGGCATGAAGCTGATCGTATTTGCCGTCATCGCCACGCTGGCGGTCCCGGCTCTGGCGCACGAAGCGCCGCAATCATCCCCACCCGCAACGACCGGCGCGAGCGCGGAGACGCCACCTGGCGGCTATGCGCCCCCACCCGCGCCACCGCCGCCCCCGGGCGCCACCGTGGTGTTCAAGGAAGCGCCGCCGCCGAATGTCGCCTTTCCGCCACCCGCGCCGCTAGCCAAATATCCGGTGTGCAAGCGCGGCCAATTCGACCGGTGCATTGAACGCAACAGTCCCAAATAACCGCATAAGACGGGTCGTAGCTCCCCTTTCCCGGCGCGGGTCGGCACAGCCCGCGCCGGGTTTTTCGTATCTGCGGTACGGACTATTGCGCAGCGCAGCAAAAGCCGTAGGAAGCGCGCAGATCATTAAGGGAGCGATTGAATGAGCATCCGTTTCGACGACAAGGTAGCCATCGTCACCGGCGCGGGCGGCGGCCTGGGCCGCGAATATGCGCTGGCGCTGGCGGCACGCGGCGCAAAGGTCGTCGTCAACGATCTCGGCGGCTCGCGCGACGGCACCGGTCATTCGGACGCCGCGCTCAAGGTCGTCGAGGAAATCAAGGCCGCGGGCGGCGAGGCGATGTCGAACGGCGGCAGCGTCACCGAATATGAGCAGATGGTCGAGATGGTCGCCAAGGCCAAGGAAGCCTGGGGCGGCGTCCATATCCTGATCAACAATGCCGGCGTGCTGCGCGACAAGAGCTTCGCCAATATGGAGCCGGCCGATTTCAAATTCGTGGTCGACGTCCACCTCAACGGATCGGCCAATTGCACCAAGGCGGTATGGGCCATGATGCGCGAACAGGCTTATGGCCGCATCCTGATGACCGCGTCGTCGACCGGGCTGTTCGGCAATTTCGGCCAGGCCAATTACGGCGCCGCCAAGCTCGGCCTCGCCGGGCTGACCAAGACGCTCTACCTCGAAGGCGCCAAGTACAATATCAAGGTCAACACGATCGCCCCGACCGCGGGCACGCGGATGACCGAGGATCTGTTCCCGGCCGAGGCGTTCAAGGCATTCGCGCCCGACAAGGTCGCCCCCGCCGCTTTGTATCTGGTCAGCGAGGACGCGCCGACCAATGCCATCGTCGGCGCGGGCGCCGGCGTGTTCCAGGCGGCCTATGTCACGCTGACCCAGGGCAAGCTGCTGACCGGCGAAGAGCTGTCACCCGAAGGCGTCGCGGCGCACTGGGCCGAGATCACCGACCGCACCGGCGAACTGACCCCGCAATCGGGCAACGAACAGTCGATGTCGATCATGAAGAAACTGACCGGAGGCTGAGGTCCTAAAGCCTGCCCGGCACGGGGAGGGGGACCATCGCGCAGCGATGGTGGAGGGGGCCCGCGACAAACGAGCAACAAGCCAGGAGGCTAGCGATGGAGGGCCCCCTCCGCCACCGGCTTCGCCGGCGGTCCCCCTCCCCGTTCCGGGGAGGATTTTTCTAGTCCCCCACCGTCCGCTCGATCAAATCCCGCAGCCACAGCGCGGCTGGATCGGCGTTACGTTCGACCGGCGTGAACAGCATATACCGCGCGACGTCCTGTTCGATCGGTAGCTCCACCGCGCGGACATCGAGCTTCGGTCCGAACGCGGCGATCACCCGCGACGGCAGGATCGCGACGAGGTCGGCCTGGGCGACCGCCATCAGCGCCTGCAGATAATGCGGTACGACCGCGGCGATACGGCGATGCAGGCCCTGCGCCACCAGCCAGTCATCGACCGGGTCGCTCGTCGCCCCCGCGCCGACCACCGCGACATGCGGCGCATCGAGCATTTCGAGGACCTGTCGCCAGGTCGCGGGCTGGCTGACATGGACCGCGAGCAGATCGCGATCCTCGAACAACGGCGTCATGCGCAGCCCGGCGAACAAGCCGGTGTCGGTGCCGACCGCGAAATCCAGCGTGGCGACCGCCGGATCGTTCGGCCGGGGCCAGGGAATGAGCTCGATCCGGCAGCCCGGCGCCTCGCGCGCCATCGCCTCGATCAGCGGCGCGAGCAAGGTCGCGGCGACGACGTCGGGAATTGCCGTCCGAAACACGCGCTGCGCCGTCGCCGGATCGAATGCCTCGCTTTCGTACAGCGTGGCCGCTTGCTTGAGCAGCGCCCGGACAGGATCGGCGAGCGCTTC
>DASVNU010000101.1:0-11117 GCA_036383655.1 Sphingomonas sp.
GGCGTTTGGCATGACCGTCGCGTTTTTCGTGATGGACCTGCCGATCGATTATCGCGCGGAGATCGGTATCGGGATTCTGGCGGGGTCGGTCGTCGGCCTGTCGTTCATGACCACGCAGGCGATCATCGGCAGCCAGCAGACATTGTACGAAAGCCGCGACCTCGACTTGCTGCTGACCGCCCCGATCGAGGGCCGCATCGTGCTGCTGGCCAAGCTGGCGGGGATCGCCGGCGCGATCGTGCTGACCTATGCCGGGCTGATGCTGCCGCTGGTGGTGCCGGTGGCGATCCTGGGCCATCCGCATTTGTTCGGCGTGATCGGGTTATTAGTGGCGATCGCGCTGACCGCCACCGCGATCGGCATCGCGGTCACCTTGATCCTCGCCAGGGTGGCCGGCCCGCGGGCGGCGCGGACGGTGGGTCAGATCGCCGCGGCACTGCTGGGCGGCGCGCTGTTCCTGGTCACCCAATTGACGCATGGCGGTGGCCGGAGATCGTCATTTGCGGTGGTGTTCGAGGATCTGCGCGCCTGGGGTCTCGGCGACCTCGGCTGGAGCGGCGTTCCGGGCCATGCCGCGTTCGGCGATCCACTATCGATCGCCGTGTTGCTGGCGATCGGGATCGCGTCGTTCGCCGGCACCGGCGTCGTGCTGCAGCGGCTGTTCCTGAGCGGTTATCAGGACGCGGGCACACGGCTCAGCCGCGCGCGGCCGACCGGCAAGGCGAGTGCACGGTTATTCCACGCCGGCCTGTTTCGTCCGATCCTGGCCAAGGAATGGCGCCTGCTGGCACGCGATCCGGGCATCGTGTTCCAGATCATCCTGCGCCTGGTCTATCTGATCCCGCTGATGCTGGTCGCCTATCGCGGCGGCGGATCGGTAATCGCGCCGGGGCTCGCCTTTGCCAGCGTGCTGGTGGCGACCCAGCTGACCGGCAGCTTCGCCTGGCTCACCGTCTCGGGCGAGGATGCGCCCGAACTGATCGCGGTGGCGCCGGTGGCCAAGCAGCGGATCGACCAGGCCAAGCTCGCCGCTGCCTTGCTGATGGCGGCGCCGATCGCCGCGTTGCTGCCGATCGCGATCGCCACGGTCGGCCGCTCGCCGCTCGGCGCGCTGGTATCGCTGGTCGCCACCGCGATCGGCGGTGCGATTGCAGGCTATCTCGAACTCAGGCTGGGCAAGCCCGGCCAGCGGGCGGCGTTCGCCAAGCGCCGCGGCGGCAGCGGTGTCGCCGGCATCCTGGGGATGATCGTCGCCGCGATCTTCGGCGGCGGTGCCGCGGCGATCGTCTATTTCATCGGCTGAGAATCACAAAAGCCGCGGGCGTCTGGGACGTCCGCGGCTTTCGATGGTGGGCGTGGCAAGGATTGAACTTGCGACCCCTGCGATGTCAACACAGTGCTCTACCACTGAGCTACACGCCCACGGGGAGGGCGCGCTGTAGCGGCGCTTCCGCGCCGGTGCAAGCGGGTAAAATTACAACCCGCCGTTCGCGCTTTCGACCTCGAACAGCCGGTCGACCTCGATCACCAGGTCGCGCAGATGGAAAGGCTTGGACAACACGCGGGCGTTGGGCATCTGCTTGCCGGCGCGCAGGGTCACGGCGGCGAAGCCGGTGATGAACATGACCCGCATATCGGGCGCGATCTCCGACACTTTCTGCGCCAGTTCGATCCCGTCCATCTCGGGCATGACGATGTCGGTCAGCAGCAAGTCGAAATGTTCGGTCTCGATCAGCGGGAGCGCGGCGGTGCCGCGATCGACGGCGCTGACCGCATAGCCCGACCGTTCCAGCGCGCGCGTCAGATATTCGCGCATCACCGAATCGTCCTCGGCCAGTAGAATCCTGATCATGCCCCGTCCGCTGCCTTGTGTCCCGCGAGGTGTTTTATGCGCCAAGGGTTTAAGATTTTCCAGCGTCGCGCGCCGATTGCCCCAACGCGGCACGACGAGTAGATTTACGCGCATGGCCGCTTCCTCGTTCGACCGCGTCGGACCAATCCTGCCGGACAGCCCGGTGATCATCTCGGTGCCGCACGCCGGACGCGATTATCCGCTCCAGCTACGCGCCGCCGCCGCCGTGCCGGTGGCGTCGATGCTGGCGCTGGAGGATCGCCATGCCGACGATGTCGCGCTGGCGGCGCGAATCGACGAAACCCTGTTCGTGCAGCGCCGCGCGCGCGCCTGGATCGACCTCAATCGCGGCGAGGACGAGCGCGATCCGATGATCGATGACGGCGCGCGGCCGATTCCCGCCGGCGCCGCGGCGACCAAATTGCGCAGCGGGCTGGGCCTGGTGCCGCGGCGATCGGCGCCAGGCGTCGCGATCTGGAATCGGCGGCTGGGCGATGACGAAGTGCGGCAGCGGATCACGCAGGACCACCGGCCCTATCATTCGGCGCTGGCCGAAGCGCTGGTGGCGGCGCGCGACCGGTTCGGGGCCGCTCTGTTGCTCGACGTGCATTCGATGCCGCCGCTCCCGGGTGGCGCCGCGGCGCGCGTGGTGATCGGCGACCGGTTCGGCCGCAGCGCGGGCGGACGGCTGGTCCATCGGCTCGAAGGCGAAGTCATCGCCGCGGGGCATCGCGCGGCGCTCAACACGCCTTATCCGGGCGGCTATATCCTGTCGCGCCACGGCCAGCCGCACGAGCATATCCATGCGATCCAGATCGAGATCGACCGGCGCCTCTACCTCGATGCCGGGCTGACCACGCCCGGCGAGGGACTCGCCGGCACCGCTCTCTTGCTGCGCCGGATGATCGACGCCGCCGCTGACGAATTGCTGGCCGGCGGGCTAGCGCTCGCGGCGGAGTGACGCCTGCTGGGGGGCCACAGCCTATATTGACTCGCCCTCTCCATTTGCAAACGCTCTTCCGAGCGTCTCAATGTTGGAGAAAAAGTAGCGAGCTAGTCCCGAGCAACAAAAACGTCAGACCAATGACCCGCCATATCCAGAGTTTCTGAATAGCAGGATACGCTTCCAACGATCGCCGCTCTTCAAAGTAGGCCTCGTCTGCGCCACGCCGCAACTGTGCTAGCCGTCGGTCACGGCGATCGGCGAAAAAGCGAACAATGATGTTCGGGAAAATCAGCAACATCGCGCCAAAAAGTGCCAAAGCGGCAGAGCGAATATCCATAAAAACGAAGCATGCCTGACGCAGTCCGTATCTGCAATGGCCGCTAAACCTCTATCCCTGTACTCGGCCGCGGATCACCGAGTTCGCCCACCCCATAAAAAAACCACCCCGGGCAAATGCCCGAGGTGGCCAAGGTTCAGGGAGGAGACACGCCCGAAAGCGTGCCTGCACGACCTCGCGAAAGGGGGGACACGAAGCCGTACTCAAGCAACATAGGTCGATGAGATTACCGTTTCAAGACGTTGCAAGGAACGTTCTCAACAGAGAATTTCAGCCATTTCGGACCGATCCCGGCGCCATCCGGCCGAGCAGGGTATCGCGCTGCGGGAAATGGCGACGCAGCGCCGCGGCGATATGCGATATACGGCGCGAGCATGGCGATCCCGATCGACCGATGGATCGGAATCACCCATGCGAACCCGTCGAGCAGCGTGTCGTAGAATAGCCCGAGCGCCAGATTGACGAGGACCGGGACCGCGATCGATCAGTGGCGCCAGATCGCGCGCCACGGATAGCGGTCGGCACGGACCAAAGCGGTCCTCGTCACTGCCGCGTCGTCAGGCGACGAGCTGCGGCGCCGGCATCAGGCCCAATTGCATCTGGCGCGTGAAGATCTCGCGCATCACCGACAGCGAGAACAAATGCGCATAGATCAGCGGCAGGAGCCCCGACTGCGTCATCTTGCGCAGCTGGTCACCGCGCAGGTCGTTGAGTTTCTTCTCATCGACCATGCGGAAGCCCGAATAGACGAAGGGCTTGTCGGCGCCGTCCGGCTGGATCGTCACCTCGCCGTCCATCAGCAGGTCGAGTTCGCGGAGCTCGTTCATGAACGCCGCGGTGCGCGCGCCGGCTTCCTCGAACTGCTGGTTGAACTCGAGGATGCTCTTGGTGACGTCGGTCGGCTCGCCATCGGCGAACAGCGGCTCGCCCTCATCGAACGCGCCGATCGTGTCCGAGCTCGGATCGAAGCACAAGGTCAGCTCTTCGGCTTCGGGGCGCAGGCGCGCGAGCAGATAGGGATAGCGGCGGATATAGGCCGGCACATAGGTATAGGGCTCGCGCAGCTGGCCGTTCTCGTCGATGAAGACGTTGATGCCTTCGTTCAGGCCCATCAGCGCCAGCGGAACGCCATCGTCGCCTTGCGAGAAGACGATCGGCAGATTGCGCTGTGCCATCGGGAATTCGTCGACGGTCAGCGGGATCGCGTGCTGGTTAGCCAGGAACGGCGCGCCGTTGGACGGACGAAGACGAAAATTGCCATGCTGTTCGCTCGAAAGCGGCTCGAGCGAATTATAGAAAAGCGGAAGCGACTGCGGCGCGCTGGCCATTACCCTACTCCAATCAAATCTTGTAAAGCGGCCCCCCCCAAGAAAGCCGCACATGGGCGTGCGCCCTAAGGGGTGGGGGCCTCCGGCGCAAGACTAACGAGCTTGCCGGGATTCATCAATTCCCGCGGGTCGAACGCGCGCTTGATCGCGCGCAACGCCATCATCCGCGCCGGCGAGGACAGCCGGGCAAGCTCGTCGCGTTTCAATTGCCCGATGCCGTGCTCGGCGGAGATCGACCCGCCCGCGGCGACGACCAGATCATGGACGAACGCCGAAATCACATGGCCTTCGCCATCGTACCAGCCCGCGCCGTCGGTGCCCGCGGGCGCGCGGACGTGGAAATGGACATTGCCGTCGCCGAGATGGCCGAACCCAGCCGCACGCGTGCCGGGAAAGCGCGCTTCCACCGTCCTGGCGCCGTCGATGAGGAAGCGCGGCATTCCCGCGACCGGCACCGAAATGTCGTGCTGTACCGCCGGGCCCTGCGCGCGCGACGCCTCGGGAATGGTTTCGCGGATCTTCCACAAGGTTTCGGCCTGCGCCTCGCTTGCCGCGACCATCGCGTCCTCAACTTCCCCCGCCGCGAGCGCCTCGCCGATCAGTCGTTCGAGCAACGCCGCGGGTGATTCGTCGGCGGGCGTAGCGCGCGTCGCTTCGATCAGGACGTGCCAGCCATGATTGCCGCCCAACGGCGCGCGGGTGCCGGGAACATGCTGGATCACCGCGTCGAGGAAGCTTTGCGGAATGATCTCGAAACTTTCGACCGCCTGCGTCGCGCCCTGCAGCCGCCGCAACAGTGCCAGCGCGCGTTCGGGATTGGCGAGTCCGACCCAGGCCACCGCGCGATCGAGGATCGCCGGGACCAAGCGCAATGTCGCCGCGGTGATCACCCCGATCGTGCCTTCCGCGCCGATCAGCAACTGGTTGAGGTCGTAGCCGCGATTGTCCTTCTTCAGCGCGGCGAGCCCGTCATGGAGCGACCCGTCGGGCAATACCGCCTCGACCCCAGCGACCAGCCCACGCATCGTTCCGAAGCGCAATACCTGCGTGCCCCCGGCGTTGGTCGAGGCGAGCCCGCCGATCGTCGCGCTGCCCTTTGCCCCTAAGGTCAGCGGGAAGCGCATCCCCTCGGCCAGCGCGGCGTCATGGAGATTGGACAGGATCACCCCCGCCTCGGCCACGGCCAGCGAGTCGGCGGCCCGAAGCGAACGGATCTTGTTCAGCCGTCGCGTCGACAGGATCAGCGCCGAACCATCCTGCGGCGGCGTCGCGCCGGCGACCATCGAGCTATTGCCCCCCTGCGGCACCAGCGCCACGCCGAGGTCGCGCGCCGTGGCCACCAATAATTGCACGCCGGCGACCGTGTCGGGCGCGAGGATCGCGGGGCTATTGCCATGGAAGCGGCCGCGCCAGTCGCTCAGCCACGGCGCGATGTCCTGGGGATCGGTCACCACCGCCTTGTCGCCCAGGGCGTCACGTACGGCATCGGTCAGCGCGGTCTGAGCGGGCGTCATGACCAGCCCGCTAGCATGGCCGGACACATGCATCCAATTCATTGCGCGTTCAAATTGTGGCGTTACCAAGGCGGCCTTCATGCCGAATCCGTCCGTTGCCGCCTTCACGCTGATCGCTTCCGTCGCCGCGGCCAGCACTCCCGCGCCCGCGGGCCAGGTGACCGGGATCGAATTGGCGCAAGTGACGATCGGCGGGCGAATCATCATCCGCGTCCCCAGCACGCCGCAGAATATGGCCGCGCCGATGCGGCGGATCACGCCGCCGCAACCGATCGAATGGGCCGAGAAAAAGGGGCCCAAATGCATCGCTGCCGACCAATTGGGCGGGGCGATCGTCGCGAGCGACTATGTCGACCTGGTGCTGCGCGGTGGCGATCGCGTTCGCGCCCAGCTGGACGGCGATTGTTCTGGGTTGGGCTATTATGGCGGTTTCTACGTGAAGCCCTCGACCGACGGCCAGATCTGCGCGGGACGCGATTCGATCCGCACGCGCTCGGGGGATCGCTGCACGATCAAGAAGTTCAAGAAGCTGGTCCCGAAGCGGTAGGGGTTTTTGATGCGCCTCACGGCGCATGGCGACCGAAACTCGCCCTTCCGCGAGTTTCGCAAAAAGACGCTCAAGCTTGACTTTCGGCAACTGATCGGCAAGCGCGCACGTTGTTGGATGGCGCATCTGCGCGCTTTCCATTTTTCCGGATTTTTGGATGCCCTTTGCCGACCTCGGCCTTTCAGACGAATTGCTCCGCGCCGTAGGCGAATCGGGCTATACCGAACCGACTCCGATCCAGGCCGCGACCATCCCCAGCGTGCTGATGATGCGCGACATCATCGGCATCGCGCAAACCGGCACCGGCAAGACCGCCGCGTTCGTGCTGCCGATGATCGATATCCTCGGCCATGGGCGCAGCCGCGCGCTGATGCCGCGCAGCCTGATCCTCGAGCCGACGCGCGAACTCGCCGCGCAGGTCGCCGAGAATTTCGAGAAATACGGCAAGTATCACAAGCTCTCGATGGCGCTCCTGATCGGCGGCGTGCAGATGGGCGACCAGGTCAAGGCGCTGGAAAAGGGCGTCGACGTGCTGATCGCGACGCCGGGCCGGCTGATGGACCTGTTCGAGCGCGGCAAGATCCTGCTGACCCAGTGCAATCTGCTGGTGATCGACGAGGCCGACCGCATGCTCGACATGGGGTTCATCCCCGATATCGAGAATATCTGCACCAAGCTGCCGACCAACCGCCAGACCTTGCTGTTCTCGGCGACGATGCCGCCGCCGATCAAGAAGCTGGCCGACAAATTCCTGTCGAACCCCAAGACGATCGAGGTGGCGCGCCCCGCCACCGCCAATATCAACATCACCCAATATGTGGTGCCGGTCGGCAGCACGAGCCACGCCAAGCGCGCGACGTTGCGCCAGTTGCTCGGGCAGGAAGAGGTCGAGACCGCGATCATCTTCTGCAATCGTAAGACGACCGTGCGCGAACTCAACAAGAGCCTGAGGGGCTATGGCTTTTCGAGCGGCGAGATTCATGGCGACATGGAGCAGCCGCAGCGGATCGCCGAGCTCGACCGGTTCAAGGCGGGCGAGATCAACATCCTGGTCGCATCCGACGTCGCCGCGCGCGGGCTCGACATCAAGGGCGTCAGCCACGTCTTCAATTTCGACGCGCCCTGGCACCCCGACGATTACATCCACCGCATCGGCCGCACCGGCCGTGCGGGCGCGACCGGCATCGCCTATACGCTCGCGTCGAGCGCCGACGCCGAGAATATCGAGAATATCGAAAAGCTGACCGGCATGAAGATCCCGCGGCTCGAAGGCGGCCCGCCGCCCGAAGCCGATGCCGAGGAAAAGCCGCGCGCCCGTCGCACCCGTGACGAAAAGCCGAAGCGCGCGCGTGCCGAACCGCGCGAGAAGCCCGTCAGCGAAGAGGCACCCGAGGCACCGGCCCCGCGCAGCGAGGACCGTCCGCCCCGCGCCGAGCCGCGGGCGCGTCGCGAAGAAGCCCGTCCCCGCCGCGACGAGCCCCGCCCACCCCGTGATGAGCCGCGGGCGCGCAACGACGACCGCCGTCCGCGCCGTGGTCGCGAGCAGGACGATGGTCCGGACGAGGGTTGGAACGGGCCAGTCCCCGACTTCCTGAATGTGGTCCTGACCAGCGACTGAGGCACGCGTGAGCCTGCCCGACTTCATTAGCATGGTGGCGGTCGAGCCGATCGTCAGCCCGTGCGTCAATATCTGCAAGATCGGCAGGGATCGGTTGTGCGAGGGTTGTCGCCGAACGATCGATGAGGTCGCGCGCTGGACCAGCATGACACCGGCGGAGCGCGACCGGGTGATGGCGGAATTGGCGGGGCGGTAGATCGTCGCAAGCGCCGCTCGCTCGTTTTCGCGCTCCGCACCGCGGGCGAGCGGGACTGGGTTCGTGTTCGCGATCGAGTTCACGCAAAGGCGCGAAGGCGCAAAGAGCGTTATTTGGTTCGCGCAGAGGCGCAGAGGCCGCAGAGTCGTTTTCGATCTAGCACCACCAAAAAGCTCGATGAGCAGATAAAGAGCCTCGCTCCGCGACGCTCTAAGAACTCTGCGTTCTCTGCGCCTCTGCGCGAAAACTCCTTTGCGCCTTTGCGTGAACTATCCGACACCGTCACGCCAACTGGTTGGTCTCCATCAGCGCATCGTCGAGCTCGTTCGCCCGCTTATATGCGTCGCGCCCGGTCAGTCGTCCGGCATAGGCGGCGAAGGCGTCACGTTTGGGGATCGATCCGAACTGATTGCCCCAGATCACCTGCGCACCGACATAGACGTCGGCCATGGTGAAGACGTCGCCCGCGACGTAATCATGTTTCGACACCGCTTGTTCGAGCACGTCGATCGCTTGATCATAGCTGCCGTAACCGAACATCCGGCCCTGCTCGGCCTGGGGGATGAAGCCGGCATTATTGTTGGTCACCGCCTGCTCGACCGGGCCCGCTGCAAAGAACAGCCAGCGGTAATAATCGGCGCGATCGGTGGTCACCGGTGCCAAGCCGGCATCGGGAAAGGCATCGCCGAGATAGGCGCAGATCGCGGCGCATTCGGTCACCACCTTGCCCTTGTGGGCGATCGCCGGAACCTTCCCCATCGGATTGACCGACAGATAATCGTCGCCCTTCATCGAATCGGCATAGTTCATCACGCGGATTTCATAGCGCGCGCCGACTTCCTCCAGCGCCCAGCGCGCGATGCGGCCGCGCGACATCGGATTGGTGTACAGGATCAGGTCGCTCATCGTCCTCTCCCTATGGAACGTTTCGTGAACACATCGTCCGCCGAATCGATCGTGACGTCAAGGCAAACTATCAGAGCGCCTGCTTGAACAGCGCCAGCATGCGCTCCCAGGCGCGGTCCGCCTGCGCCTGGTTGTACACCTTGCTATCGGGCGGGCACCAGCCGTGCATCGTGCCTTTATAGACTTCGATCTCGGCCGACAGCTTGGCGTCGACGAACGCCTTCTTCAGCACATCCTTGTCGGTCGGCGCGCGCTGATCGTCATTCTCGGCGATCGCGATCAGAAAGCTGGCCTTCATCCGCGGGATCAGGGTGTTGGGACTGTCGGGCTTGTCGCCGACCAGCCCGCCGCCATGGAAGGTGCCGCCCGCGCGATAGCGATCGGCGCGCGCGGCGACGGCGCGAAACACCATCGGCCCGCCCATGCAATAACCGGTGCTGGCGAGCCCGCGTTTGGTGTCGACTTCCTTCTGCGCGTCGAGGAAGGTCGTGAACGCCTTGGCGTCGCTGACCGTGCCGGCGGGCGTCAGCTTCTGGACGAAGGGCATGATCTTCGCCCGTACGTCGGGCTGGTCGAACGATTCGCCCGACTGCAGGAACGGGGCCTTGGTCGAGCGGTAGAATTGGTTGACCACCAGCACGGCATAGCCCGATTGCGCCAGCCGCTCGGCCATCTGGCGGAAAGCGGGCCGCAGGCCCATGATGTCGGGCCATATCAGCACGCCGGGATGCTTGCCGGTCGCCGGCGCGACGAAATAGGCGTCGGCCTTTCCCTCGGGCGTGTCGATCACGACATCGCGGCCCTTGATCGCCGCGGCATTGGCCGGGACGGGCAGCACGGCCATCAGCCCCGCCACGCCGGTCATCAGGCCGAACTGGCGGCGCGACGGATGCGCGATGCCCAGGAAACGATCATTGTCCTCAGCGGTATGCTCGTCGCACATCTCGTCACTCCCTGATCGCGCCGTGACTCGGTCGGCTCTATCCTATGCCAGACCGTCGATACGCGCGAGCCGTGTCGCGGTTCAAACCGACCGCCAGCGCCACACGCCGTCGTCGCCGGTCTCGCGCATCGCGCGCCCTTCGACCTCCAGCCGCTTCAAATGCGCCATCGCCTCGCCGGTCGCCATGCCGAGCACCTCCTGCCCGATCGCGCGGCGGAACAGCCGGCCGAAGCAATCGACCACGCGACGCGGCTCGTCGAGGAACGCCTCCAGCTCATCGAGCCGGCTGCGATGTTCGCGGTCTATCGCGTCGAGCCGGACGTGGAGATTGAGGAACGGATCGCCGTGGCCGGGCAAGGTCAGCACATCGGCGGGCACGTCGCGCTTGAGCTTGGCGATCGAGTCGAACCATTCGCCGAGCGGATCCGACTCGGGTTCGGTGATGCCGAGCGAGACGTTGGGGCTGATCCGCGGCAACACCTGGTCGCCGGCGATGAATATCCCGTTCGCCTCATCGAGCAGGCAGGCATGTTCCGGGCTGTGCCCCGACCCCACTACGATCCGCCACGCCATCCCGCCGATCGCGACCGTCTCACCATCGACCAGCCGCCGGTACGACAGCGGCATCGGCCGCACGATCCGCCCGAAATTGGACCAGCCTCGCGCCGCCGCCAGGTCGATCTGCTCATCGCTCCAGCCGCAGGCGCGGCGGAAATCACTGACCTCTTGCGGCGTCTCGGGCCGCGCGTCGGCGACCAGCATCTGCGCGGTCAGCCATTCGCCGCGCGTCATCCACAGCGGGGCCTGATGATGATCGCACATCCAGCCGGCGAGGCCGATGTGATCGGGGTGGAAATGCGTGCCGATCACCCGCGTCACGCGCACGCCGGAAAGCGGGCCCTTGAACACCGCTTTCCATGCCGCGCGCGT